>NZ_CAXTKA010000002.1:0-477323 GCF_964244875.1 uncultured Devosia sp. | reverse complement strand
ACTATTCCAGCGAGCCGAGAAGAATCCTTTCCAAGTCTAATGTAAACACTCCCCTCCCCGACGGGGAGCGGAATCCTCAGGGTCCGTGACCCTCATATTCTTCTCCCCGTCGGGGAGAAGGTGGCGCAGCGCCGGATGAGGGTGTCTGCCCTCAGTCCTTCCACTCGAACTTTGGCTCATCGATATAGCTCAGCCCATCCGGCCCTTCGCCATTTATCTGCCGCAACAGCAGCGCGCCCAGGCGTTGGCCGGCGTCGACGAAATCCTCGTGCACGGTATCAGCGCCCGGCTGGAACTGGTCGAACAGCGGAGAGGCCTGCTTGGCCACGACGAATGCCGTGCGTCCGACCACCATGCCGCTGTCGGCCAACCCGCCGATGACCGCCAGCGCCGAAATCTCGGAAGCACACACATAGCCGTCCGGTGCATCCGGCCGCTTGGCGCGCTTGATCACATAATTGCGGATCGCATCGGTAGGGCTGTTGATGTTGACGTCGGCCGCGAATTCATAGGCGATCCCCATCTTGGCCGCCCCGCGTTGCATGCCGTGCTTGAGATGCTCGGTATAGCTGAGGGCGCTGTCGGGCAGCACGATCGACACTTTTGTGCAGCCCTTCCGCGCCAACCGCAGCGTCGCGCCATAGGCATAGGCCTCGTTGTCGAAATCGACGCTGGGATGCGCGTCCGGCCAGGAGCTGCGGCCGTGGCTGACAAAGGGAAAATCATTGTCGATCAGGAACCGGATGCGCTCATCGAACGGTTCCACCTTGGAAAAGATCACCCCATCGGCCATGCGGTTGCGCACGATGTGCCGAATCGGCTCGATCGGCTGGACATTGCGAAAATGCGGCGTGATCACGAGATGGTAGGCTGTGTCGCGCATCGCCTCGGTCAAACCGGTCACGATCGCCGAGCCGAACCCATAGATTTGCTCGTCCGGCTCCAGCACCAATGATATCACATTGGTCCGTCCGGTCTTGAGCCGCAACGCTGCGCGGTCGGGCAGATAGCCGATTTCGGCGGCAATCTTCTGGATGCGGTCGCGCGTTTCCTGCGCCAGTTCGGGCGCATTGTTGAGGGCACGCGAAATGGTGGTGACCGCGAGCCCCGTCATTTGCGCTATGGTCTTGAGCGTCGGTTTGCCGGAAGGCTTGACGCCCCGCCTGCGCGTTAGTGGTGTGAGGTCTTCTGACACGAAATGCTCCCCTCTGCCCGCCCATGCGGCCGGCAGGCATTCAGCAGGCAGACATCATCAGATTGTCATCAAGAGAACAAGCAGGACCTGTGGTTTGCCGGCGGTCAATCAGGAGCCCGGCAAGGGTTGAGCGATCGTCGCCATTGCGATCTACGACCAAAGTCGAGCAGGCTTTTTCAAATTGGATCGCTGTTTGGGACATGCGGGACTGGTAAGTCAGCTGGTCCCGCCTTATCTTCGGTTTTGTATCGAGCCGATGTTCGGCGCGCGTGTTCCACCACCCAGGAGAGGAAGCAAGATGACCCCATCAATGACCTTCACCATCCACCTCGGGTGCTCGACCGTCCGCGATGCTAACGTGCAAGGCCTCAAACACTGGCAAGGGATCTGTCGCTCCAAACGAATGTGACCGAACGTACCAAACGTGGTCACGCGTTTGTCTCACAAGATCGATAAGACCCCAGCGTCGCCGCCTTGATCGTGCAAACTGCGACTGGTCACACGCCCAATCATGCACCGGTCCCGACGCGCAAGTGGAGCATCCACCCATGCAAGAATCCAGTCTCGACAGGGCTTCGGCCCTCCGGCCCATAGTCATTGAAGTTGGCGGCGAGCCCCAGGGCATCGTTGTGCCGCATGACGGCGGCTATCGGTTCGTCGCCGTCCGGTTACCCGCGTTTGCCGTTGACGGTCACCAGTTCGAAAGCGTCGAGAAGGCGCATTTCGCCGTCAAGGCCGCGGTCACGCGCAAGGCCGACGCGGCCTGACGCCGCGCTCTCTCTACCTGCCGCCCTTATAGCGTTGGAAAAGGCGTGGGCAGTTTGCCGGATGGCTCATCCTGTCAATCGTCATTTGTGGCGTTCAGTTCGTCCGGATGCCGGCCTTCACTCACCTTGCCCTGTCCAGCGATGACATTTTCAACCGCATCCGCCAAGGCATTGACATCGAAGCCGGCAATGCCCTGCCGCTCCAGCTCGGCGGCAAGGGCTGTCATGATAGTCTCGCGTTGGTGGGTGGGATTGCGATCAGCCATTGCCATCGATCGAAATGCCCTGCTCGTCGACACGCACTTCGACACCCGGTCGGTTCTGTTGCTGATAGGTATAGATGGCGAATGCGGCGATAGCGATCACCAGCACGGCGATCACGAGATATAGTCCGTTCCGGTTCATGCAAGCTCCTGACGCTTTGGCGCCAATCAACGCACCAAGCGCCAACTGGTTCATTCCGCCCAATCAAGACAGACTATCTTAGCCGACTCTTTTGCCTTGCCGCCAGACGGCCCGGACCACCGGCACGCCAGCGATGACCTGGACCCGCACCAGATCGGCCCGCTTGCCGACGCCAATCTCGCCGCGATCGGTCAATCCTGCAGCCCGCGCCGGATTGCCCGTCACCATAGCCAGAGCTTGGGGCAGGCCGAGGCCCTCCACCCGCTCGGGCAGCAGGAACGCCGCCTGCAGCAGTGCAAACGGCACGTAGTCCGAGCTCAACACGTCCATCATGCCCGCCCGCACCAGATCGGTGGCCGAAATATTGCCCGAATGCGATTTGCCACGCACCACGTTCGGCGCGCCCATCAGGATGGACAGCCCCGCTGCATGAGCCGCACGAGCCGCTTCCAGCGTGGTGGGAAATTCGGCGATAACCACACCATCGGTTACAGCTTCAGCGACATGCGCCAGCGTCGCGTCGTCATGGCTGGCCAAGATCAGACCCAACGCTTTCGCGCGCCGCGCGATCGCCTTGCGATGCGGGTCCGAGAAGCGGGCCTGTTCGTCCAGCCGGGCCGCTATCGCTCTTTCCGCATCCGCATCGGAGTGGCCCATCTGCTTTTTGTAAAACAGCTTGTAAGTCTGCATCGACTGGAATTGCCGCTGACCCGGGGTATGGTCCATCACCGAGGCAAGCCTGACGATGTCCAGCTCGGCAAAGGCCGCGAAATGATCCAGCACGTCGTGGCTGGGCAACTCGCACCGCAGGTGGATGAGATGCTCGCTCCGCAGCCGGTCCTGATCGCGCGCTGTCCTAATGGCCCGAACCAGCATCTCGGCATGGGGCTTCATGTCGGGCACATCCACGTCCGATCCGATCCGCACCGCATCGAACACCGTGGTAATGCCCGAGCCGGCAATCTGCACATCGTGAGCATGCAGCGCCGCCATCGGATCCCAGAACACCCCCGGCCGGGGCCGGTAATGATTTTCCAGATGATCGGTATGCAGTTCGACCAAACCCGGGATCAGGTAATCCCCTTCGAAGTCCTCGCCGACCTGCGTCGTGCCCGTGTCGATCGCCGTGATCAAGCCGTCCTCGATCTGGATCGAGCCGGTCACTACGCTGTCCGGCAGGACGATCCGCGCATTGCCAAATACCGTCATGGCTGCGCCAGTGCAAAATCCGCCGTGCGGATGAAGGGGCGACCGCGCTCCGGTTCCTCGAACAGCGTCAGGCTGTCCAGCACCATCGGCTTCTCCAGCAACGGTCCGAACCATGTGCTCGCCGCCGCGAAAATCTCGTCGCGGTCGGCGTCGCCCAGCCGGTCGGTCAATGTCATATGCAGCTGGAATTGCTCGAACACATAGGGATAGCCATAGCCATCAAGCAGTTCTTCCTGCCTTGGCGTCAGGCCCTTGGCGACCCGCGCCGCGCGGTCCTTGAGGCTCATCGGGGCCCGGAACGGTTCGAACTCCTCGACGACGCGGGCCGCAAAATCCTGCAGGGTCTCGCGGCGCTCCCCCGGCACGATGGCGATGAAGCCGTCGATCAGCGCCAGCCGCATTGCACCCATCTCGACCGGCGCGTGCCCGGCTGTAAAGCTGCGCAGGCTTGCATGCAGATCCTCGGGCAGGGCGCCCTCCGCCAACGCCATCGGCGCCTTGATCGTGGCGTGAAACCCGTAGCGGTTGGCCGATTGCGTCAAGTTCAGCAGCCGGTCGCGGTCGATGCCGGCAACCGGTCCTTCGAACACATCGCCATTGGCCGCGTCGCGGCCCAGCCAGGTCGAGGCGCGCTCCCACAAGGCGCCTGTCGCCATCGGCGCGTGATAGATTGCATAACGTGCGGCCATTGCTGCTCCAGGCGGGCTCATTACCCTGCAAACATGTCGGTCCCAAGTCGGTCGGCCGCCGGTCCGGTTGCTGGACAGCCGGGCGGCTTGCCTATTATCGTCTGGCTACCCTTGCACCGTGCGAATCGCAAGGTGGAGACCGCATGGATCGCTCCCTGCTCGATGCATTGTTTGCCCAGGCCGTGGCCAAGGCGCAACCCGGCCTGGCGGTGCGTCTCAACTTGCCGGCAAAACCACGCGGGCGCACTATTGTGGTGGGCGCTGGCAAGGCATCCGCACAGATGGCGCGGGCCTTCGAAGCGGCCTGGGATGGCCCGCTGACAGGTCTTGTCGTCACGCGCTACGGCTACGCGGCAGTGTGCGAACGCATCGAAATCGTCGAGGCCGCCCATCCGGTTCCCGATCAGGCCGGCTATCTGGCTGCACGCCGCATCATGGAAACCGTCTCGGGCCTCAGCCATGACGATCTGGTCGTGGCGCTCATTTCGGGCGGCGGCTCCTCGCTCCTGCCCGCCCCGGCAGCGGGACTGACGCTGGAGGACGAGCAGGCGATCAATCGCGCTTTGCTGGCGTCAGGCGCGCCCATCGGGGTGATGAACCTGCTGCGCAGCCAGTTTTCCACCATCAAGGGGGGCCGCCTGGCCGCCCGTGCGGCTCCGGCCCGCGTCGCCACGCTCGTGGTGTCCGACGTGCCTGGCGATGATCCGGCCATCGTGGCATCGGGTCCCACCATTGCGTTGGCGGGGACACGCGAACTGGCCCGCAAATATGCGACCCTCTACCGCTTGGCGCTACCGCCTGCGGCCATGGCCTTGCTTGCGGGCGATGATAATCTTGCGCCCATCCCCGACGCCAAGAGCCCGGCGCCTGGCAGCGTGCGCATCATCGCCTCCGCCGCCCTGTCGTTGGAGGCGGCTGCAGAACTCGCCCGCAGCCATGGTGTGGGAGCTGCCATCCTGTCCGATGCGATCGAGGGCGAGGCGCGCGACGTGGCTCAGGTCCACGCCGCCATGGCCCGTGAGATCGCCGTCCGCAGCCGCCCATTCAGCAAGCCCGTTGTGTTGCTGTCGGGGGGTGAAACCACGGTCACCTTGCGCGGCAAGGGCCGGGGCGGTCGCAATGCCGAATTCCTGCTGGCTTTTGCCATCGCTACCGACGGCGTTGATGGCATATCGGCACTGGCCGCTGACACCGACGGCATCGACGGCTCCGAGGACAATGCCGGCGCCTATGCCGACGGCACCACAGCGATGCGCCTGCGCAAGGCGGGCATCGATCCGTTGGTGGCGCTGGCAAACAACGACGCCTATTCCGCTTTCGCCGCTATCGGGGACCTGCTGGTCACCGGCCCGACCGGCACCAATGTCAACGACTTCCGCGCCATTCTCATTCGCTAGAAGGACACATGATGGCAAAAGCAATCGGGATCGGCGGCGTCTTCTTTCGTGCCCAAGACACCAAGGCCCTGGCCGATTGGTACGCGCTCCATCTCGGGGTCACCGAGTTCTGGAACCAGCAGGCAGGCGTGACGGTCTTTGCCCCCTTCAAAGCCGATACAAGCTATTTTCCCGCCGCCAGGCAGTGGATGATCAATTTTCGCGTTGATGATCTTGGTGCGTTGATTGCGCAATTGGCTGCTGCGGGGATCGCGGTCGAAACCCGCCCCGACGAGTGGGACGCCCCCGAAACCGGCCGCTTCGCCCGCATAGTCGATCCCGAAGGCAACCCGATCGAGCTTTGGCAGCCGCCGGCAGCATGACACGTGCCGGCTTGGCACGACGCCCTCAATCTGTTCTATCACCGCGCATAATTGGGAGAGCCAAGCCATGGCCAGACGTAAGATCGCCGTTATCGGCGTCGGCAAGATCGCGCAGGACCAGCACCTGCCGGTGATCGACAAATCCGACGATTTCGAACTCGCCGCCACTGTTTCGACCCGTGGCCTGACCCATGGCACTGCACCGGTATTCAAAACTCCGGCCGAACTCTATGCGGCCATGCCGGAGGTGTCGCTGGTTTCGGTTTGCACCCCGCCCGGCATTCGTCACCAATATGTCCGCGAGGCGCTCGACGCCGGCAAGGACGTGATGATGGAAAAGCCGCCCACCACCACTATCTCCGAACTCGATGATCTGGTGGCCCATGCCGCCAAGCGCGATCGCGTGCTGTTCCAGACCTGGCATTCCCAGTACAATCCCGCCGTGGATCGCACCCGCGACATCCTGGCCGCCGATGGCGTCAGATCGGTGCGGATCGACTGGCGTGAAAGCGTGCGCAAATGGCATCCAGGCCAGGACTGGGTATGGGAACCGGGCGGCTTCGGCGTGTGCGATCCTGGCATCAATGCCTTGTCGATCTTCACCAAGGTCATGCCGTTCCCGGTATTCGTGCAGAGGGCGAGCCTGACTTTTCCCGCCAACAAGCAGACCCCGATCGATGTCCAGATTGACTTCAAATCTGGCCAGGAACACCAGCCGCCCATGAGCGCCGGCTTCAACTGGCTCGAAGAGAGCGGGGAAGTCTGGACGATCCGCTTTGAAACCGGCACCGGCGACGTCCTCAAGCTCGAGGGCGGTGGGCGCACCCTGCGCGTCAACGACCAAGTTGTGGTGCAACACGGCGACGGCGAATACGCCGCCATGTATGACCACTTCGCCACCCTGCTCGCCAACCACCGATCGGACGTTCACTCCGCCCCTTTGCGCCTGGTGGCCGACGCTTTCCTGCTCGGGGCCCGGATCACCGGACCCGATTTCGAGTGGTAGGGTGAGGGGCTTTAGCGCCCCGCATCGGTCAGCGTTTTGAGCTCCGCTTCACTGAGATCGAGCCGCACGCCTTTGGCGAGGCTCTTGAGCTGGTCCAGCGACGTTGCCGAGGCGATCGGCGCGCTGACGCCCGGCTGCGCTACCAGCCATGCCAGCGCTACTTCGGCCGGCGTGGCGCCATTGGCTTTGCCGACCTGGTCCAGCGCATCGAGGATCTTGAAGCCCTTGGGGTTGAGGTATTTCTCCATCATGCCGCCACGGGCACTTTTGCCTGAATCGTCGGCTGAACGATATTTGCCGGTCAGGAATCCTGCCGCCAGGCTGAAATAGGGCAGGATGCCGATTTCCTCCTTGAGCGCCAGATCCTGCAATTCTCCTTCAAACACCTGGCGGTCATAGAGGTTGTAGAGCGGCTGTTCGGTTTCATAGCGCGGCAGTGACTTGATTACCGCCGTTTCATGGGCATCGCTGATTTGCCGGGGCGTGAAATTGGACGAGCCGATGACCCGTACTTTTCCCGAGCGGATCAAGATGTCATAGGCCTCCAGCGTCTCTTCGTAAGGGGTTGCATCGTCCGGCCGATGGCTCTGGTACAGATCGATATAGTCTGTCTGCAGCCGCTTGAGCGACGCTTCCACGGACGTCTTGATATGATCGGCCTTGAGCCCCTTTTGATCGGGCGCCATTTCCGCACCGACTTTAGTGAAGATGTGCAGTCCCTCCCGGTTGCCGCGCTCCTTGAGCCATTGCCCGATCATGGTTTCGGATTTGCCCTTGCCATAAACGTCGGCGGTGTCGATTGCCGTGAATCCTTCGTCCACAAAAGCGTCCAGGATGTCGAAGCCGGTGTTCTGGTCAACCGTCCAGCCAAACACATTTCCCCCGAAAACCAGGGGTTCGATCACAAGTTCGCTGCGTCCAAGCGGGCGGCGGTCCATTTTGTCTCTCCTTGATAATATGCCGTTTAACGTTTCTGGCGCCATTCGGTTCGCCGGCGGACGACGGTCCTAGCCCTTGGGCTGGATCAGGTCCCACTTGTTGCCATACAGGTCCACAAACACCGCCACGCTGCCATAGGCCTCATGCCGCGGCGGTTCGAGAAATTGCACGCCATTGGCAACCATGCTTCTATGATCGCCGCTGAAATCCTCGGTCTGGATAAGGCCCATCACCCGTCCGCCCGTCTGGTTGCCGATCGCGGCCTGTTGGGCCGGGCCGTCGGCCTGCGCCAACAGCAATCTTGCGCCGCCGCCAGCCGGCGCCACGACCACCCACCGCTTGCCGCCACCGAGGTCGCTGTCTTCGATCAGGGTGAAGCCGAGCGTGTCGCGATAAAATTGGATCGCCGCGTCATAATCGGCGACGACGAGGGTGACGGTGGCAAGGCGCAAGGTCATGCCCAATTTGGGCATTTCGCCACGGCCTTCGTCAAGCGCCGTGACATGCTCCGGAACGATCGTTCGATCTGGCGCGGCTTCATGCAATCGTCTTGCGGGCGTCATTGAATTGACCAAATGGTCAAACTGCCCCATTGCGCCCAAGCGGATTCTACGCTTTGGTGGCCGCCAAGCTCCGGCCGGCAAACCGGATGCGCAAAAAAATCTTATCGGGAGACATAGTCATGAGAAAATTGCTGAAGGGCATGATGCTTGCCGTTGCGACGCTCGCCGTCTGTGCCGGCGCTGCGCAGGCCAAACAACTGGTCTTCTGCTCGGAAGCCTCCCCCGCCCATTTCGATCCAGGCCCGACCACGGGCGGCAATGATTTCGACGCCTCCGGCCGCACCATCTATAATCGCCTGGTTGAGTTCGAACATGGCGGCACCAATGTGGTGCCGGGTCTTGCCGAGAGCTGGGACATTTCCGAAGATGGGCTGGAATATACCTTCCACCTGCGTGCCGGCGTCAAGTTCCACACCACGGCCTATTTCACCCCGACGCGCGATTTGAATGCCGACGACGTGATCTTCTCGTTCGAGCGCCAGTACAAGCCGGACAACGCTTTCAACACCTATCTGGAAGGCATCTCCTGGGACTATTTCCAGGGCATGGACATGCCCAAATTCCTCAAGAGCATCGAAAAGGTCGATGATCTGACCGTCAAGATCACCTTGACCGAGCCCAACGCGCCAATGCTGGCCAATCTGGGCATGGATTTTGCCTCCATCATGTCCAAGGAATATGCCGACCAACTCCTCGCCGCTGGCACTCTGGAACAGCTTTCCACTCAGCCCATCGGCACCGGCCCGTTCCAGTTCGTTGACTACCAGACCGACGCCGTCATCCGCTATTCGGCCTTCCCCGATTATTGGGCCGGCAAGGTCGCCATCGACGATCTGATCTTTGCCATCACCACCGATCCGGCGGTGCGCGTGCAAAAGCTCAAAGCCGGAGAATGCGACATCATGGATTACCCAAATCCGGCCGATATCGCCGATCTGCAGGTCGATACGAACCTTAATGTGATGGAGCAGGAAGGCCTCAATATCGGCTACATGTCCTACAATACCACCATCGCGCCGATGGATAATGTCGCGGTCCGCAAGGCCCTCAACATGGCCATCAACAAGCAGGCAATCATCGATGCGGTCTATCAGGGCGCCGGCCAGCCGGCCGTCAACCTGATCCCGCCCACCATGTGGTCCTATGACAAGGACATCGTCGACGACGCCTACGATCCCGAAGCCGCCAAAGCTGCCCTCGCAGCGGCCGGTGTTTCGGGGCTGACGCTCGATCTCTGGGCCATGCCGGTCAGCCGCCCCTACAATCCCAACGCAGCCCGCGTCGCCGAACTGATCCAGGCCGACTGGGCCGCTGTCGGCGTCACCGCCAATATCGTCACTTACGAATGGACCGAATATCGCGAACTGGGCAAGGCCAAGGATCGTCCAGGCGCTTTCCAGATCGGCTGGACCGGCGACAACGGCGATCCGGACAACTTCTTTGCCACTCTGTTCTCGTGCTCGGCTATTGGCGTTTCGAACTATTCGAGCTGGTGCGACGAGGATTTCGAGAAGCTGACCCAGGACGCCAAGAAAGTGTCCGACCAAGCCGAACGCACCAAGCTCTACGAACAGGCCCAGGTCGTGTTCAAGGAGCAGGCTCCGGCCCTCACACTGGCTCACTCCAAGGTCTTTATGCCGATGAACAAGCGCGTCTCCGGCTTCACCATGGACCCACTGGGCATCCATCGTTTCGACAATGTCGACGTAACCGAATAAACTTCGCAACAATTCCAGCAGGGCGGCGCCTTCGTGGCGCCGCCCTTATTTCATGGCAGGCCCATGCTTCGATATATTCTGCACAAGCTCGCGCTGATCGTTCCGACGGTGATCGGCATCACCATCGCCTCGTTCGCCTTCATCCGCCTGCTGCCAGGCGATCCTATTCTGGCCATGGCCGGTCAGCACGGCATCACGCCCGAGCGCTATGAAATTCTCAAGGAACAATACGGCTTCAACCAACCCGTCTGGGTGCAGTATTTCGACTACGTCTGGGGCGTGCTCCAGGGCGATTTCGGTATTTCCGTCGCCACCAAGCGGCCGGTGCTCACCGAGTTTTTGACCCTGTTCCCCGCGACTGTCGAGCTGGCTTTGGTCGCCATGATCATCGCCGTAGCGATGGGCATACCGGCCGGCATCTTCGCCGCCGTCAAGCGCGGCTCCTGGTTCGACCAGCTGACCATGGGCGTGGCGCTGACCGGCTATTCCATGCCCATCTTCTGGTGGGGCTTATTGCTGATCATCTTCTTTTCCGGCTACCTGGGCTGGACCCCGGTGAGCGGGCGCATCGCCCTCAACTTCTTTTTGAAGCCCATCACTGGCTTCATGACCATCGATAGCCTGCTTTACGGCAATTGGCCCGCCTTCGTGTCGGCCCTGCGCTACCTCATTCTGCCCTCGATCGCCTTGGCCACCATTCCTCTTGCCGTGATTGCACGGCAAACGCGCTCGGCCATGCTCGAAGTGCTGGGTGAGGAATATGTGCGCACCGCCCGCGCCAAGGGCCTGTCGCCGCGCCGGGTCGTGGGCCTGCATGCTTTTCGCAATGCCCTGATCCCGGTGGTGACCACCATCGGCCTGCAGATCGGCACACTGATGGCCGGCGCCATCCTGACCGAAACCATCTTCTCCTGGCCCGGCATCGGCAAGTGGATGATCGATTCCATCTCCAAGCGCGACTATGTCGTGGTGCAGTCGGGCCTCCTGCTGATCGCGCTGATCGTCATGGCAGTCAATCTGATCGTCGACGTGCTCTATGCGGTCATCAATCCGCGCATTCGCGTGCAGTGAGGCCCCATGACCGATAGCCGCACCACCGTCACTCGCCGTCCGCCCAGCGCGCTGGGTGAGTTTTGGCATTACTTTTCCATGAACAAGGGCGCCGTCCTTGGGCTCGTCGTCGTCGTTCTTCTGATCTTCGTGGCGCTCTTTGCCCCCTGGATCGCACCTTATTCGCCCGATCAGCAGTTTCGCGACAGCCTGTTGACGCCGCCCGTCTGGGAAGCCGGCGGCAAGCCGGCCTTCCTGCTCGGCACCGATCCGGTCGGTCGCGACATGCTCTCGCGCCTCATCCACGGCTCGCGCTATTCGCTGGTCATCGGCCTTGTCGTGGTCGTGCTGTCGCTGTTCTCGGGCATCATCCTTGGCGCGCTGGCCGGCTATTTCCGCGGTTGGGTGGATGCTTTGATCATGCGGGTCATGGATATCATCCTGGCCTTTCCCTCGCTTTTGCTGGCGCTGGTCTTGGTCTCCATCCTCGGCCCCGGCCTGGTCAATGCCATGCTGGCCATCGCTGTGGTGCTGCAACCCCATTTCGCCCGGCTCACCCGCGCTGCCGTAATGGCCGAAAAGAACCGCGAATACGTGACCTCGGCCAGGGTCGCCGGGGCAGGGCATCTGCGCCTGATCCTGGTCACCATCCTGCCCAACTGCGTCGGCCCGCTGATCGTTCAGGCCACCCTGAGCTTCTCCAACGCGATTCTGGAAGCTGCAGCGCTGGGTTTTCTCGGCTTGGGCGCGCAGCCGCCAACGCCCGAATGGGGCACCATGCTGGCCACCGCCCGCGAGTTCATCCTGCGGGCACCCTGGGTCGTGACCTTCCCGGGCCTGGCGATCCTCGTGACGGTACTGGCCATCAACCTGGTGGGAGATGGTCTTCGCGATGCACTCGATCCCAAGCTCAAGCGGAGCTGAGGGCATGGACCTCGTCAGCGGGTTTATATCGATCGGACTAAGGGAAACCGCGCTGCAAGCGGCGGCCATCCAGGGCGCATTTGCACTGCTGGGCATTGTCCTGACGGGTCTGCTGGCCGTTCTGGCCTACAGCCGGAATAGGGCAGTGGACCGCCATGTAACGCGTTTGGCGCGGCGGGAGCGAACTTTGGACGTGCAAAGCGCCATCAGAGCTGAAGTTCGCAATCACTGGCACGAATTGGAAAGCAATGGCAGCCTCGGTACAACATGCGAGGACATTGTCGCAAAGATCGAAGCCGGCCGCTGGATCAACCCCACCTATACCCCGTTCATCCCGCAACCGGCACCCAGCATACTGTTTGGTGCCATCGAAGGCGACATAGCCATTCTCGACAATCAAGTTATCGCGGCGGCGATTGGCTACTACCGGCAACGGGCACTGGTCGGCCAGTTCGCCGCCGACTTGGCGAGCGACCTCTTCTGGTCGCTACCGGCGGATCGCAAGATCGACATGGTGCGCGCCTATCACCGAATGATCGTCGTGCTCAAGGCCAGCGCGCGAGACCTCAACACTGCATTGGAAATTAAATTAAGGCTAAAGAAGAGCCAGCGGGATCTCAGTATGCCGGCTTGGGACCCGAGTTCAGAATTTCCGGCTTCTGCGACGGGCTCTGCGGCTTCTGTACGAGCGCCATGATCATCTCTCCTGTCGGCTTGCATCATTATACATGTCGTCCAGGCCACGTTCAACTCTGCAATGCCTGCGCTCTTGGATATCGCCATGCCCCTGCTTGAAATCAAGAACCTTACCGTCGCCTTCGATACCTCGATCGGGCTGTTCAAGGCAGTCGATGGTATCGATGTATCGGTCGATGCCCGTGAAGTGCTCGCCATTGTCGGCGAAAGCGGGTCGGGCAAGTCAGTCGCCATGCTGGCTGTCATGGGCCTCCTGCCATCTTCAGCCACGGTGACCGCAGAGACGATGGCCTTCGAGGGTCGTGACCTGCTTACCATATCCGACCAGGAGCGGCGCCAGATCATCGGCAAGGACATTGCCATGATCTTCCAGGAGCCGGTGGCGAGTCTCAACCCCTGCTTTACTGTCGGCTTCCAGCTCGAGGAAGTGCTCAGCCGCCATATGGGTCTGGCCGGTAAGGCCGCGCGCCACCGTGCCGTCGAATTGCTGCACCTGGTGGGCATCACCGACGGGGCGCAGCGCCTGGGAGCCTTTCCCCACCAGATGAGCGGCGGGCAATGCCAGCGCGTCATGATCGCCATGGCCATCGCCTGCAATCCCAAGCTCCTGATCGCCGACGAACCGACCACGGCGCTCGACGTCACCATCCAGAACCAGATCCTCGACCTGCTGGTCGGCCTGCAGGCCGAATATGGCATGGGGCTGATCATGATTACCCACGATATGGGCGTGGTCGCCGAAACCGCCGATCGCGTCATCGTGCAATACAAGGGCCGCAAGATGGAAGAGGCCGATGTGCTGACGCTGTTCGAAAATCCCCGCTCCAACTACACCCGCGCCCTGCTGTCGGCGCTGCCGGAAAACGCGGTGGGCGATCGCTTGCCCACTGTGGCCGATTTTGCCTTCGATCCCGAAACCGGAGCGGCCCGATGAGCACGCCCGTCCTGCAAGTCAAAGATCTCAAGCGCGATTACCATACCGGCGGCGGCCTGTTCCGTCCCGCCCGGATCGTCCATGCGGTCAAGGGCGTCAACTTCACGCTCGACAAGGGGCGCACCCTCGCCGTCGTCGGGGAGAGCGGTTGTGGCAAGTCCACGCTAGCCCGCATGATCACGCTGATCGACGAGCCAACCTCGGGCGATATCCTGATCGATGGCCAGGCGGTGGATG
This sequence comes from uncultured Devosia sp., assembly GCF_964244875.1. Taxonomy (NCBI): domain Bacteria; kingdom Pseudomonadati; phylum Pseudomonadota; class Alphaproteobacteria; order Hyphomicrobiales; family Devosiaceae; genus Devosia; species uncultured Devosia sp. Next base: position 463,232 of record NZ_CAXTKA010000002.1, on the reverse strand, counting down.
CCCGCCATGTCACCCGCGAGATGCGCCAGAAGGTGCAGATCGTCTTTCAGAACCCCTATGGCTCGCTCAATCCGCGCCAGAAGATCGGCGACGTGCTGGCCGAGCCGCTATTGCTCAACACCGATATGCCCAAGTCGGAACGCCAGGATCGAGCCCGCGCCATGCTGGCCAAGGTCGGCCTTGCTCCAGAGCACTTCAACCGCTATCCGCACATGTTCTCGGGTGGCCAGCGCCAGCGCATCGCCATTGCCCGGGCGCTAATGCTCAATCCCAGTTTCCTCGTGCTCGACGAGCCGGTCTCGGCGCTCGATCTGTCGGTGCAGGCGCAGATCCTCAACCTGCTCAAGGATCTGCAGGACGAGTTCGGGCTGACCTATGTGTTCATCAGCCACGATCTCAGCGTGGTGCGCTACATCGCCGACGAAGTCATGGTGATGTATTATGGCGATGTCGTCGAACACGACAGCCGCGACGCGGTGTTCGGCAATCCCCAGCACAGTTATACCCGTTCGCTGTTTGCCGCGACGCCTCGATCCGATGTCGAAAGCATCAAGGCCCGCCTGGCCCGCAAAGCCGCCTTGGCTATTTAAGATGCCGTATCGGCCAGGTCACCGCCATGCCCTTTTGGGCCGAACCCGTCATCGCCTCGATCAGCCGGTGCACGTTAAGAGCGCTGCCGCCGGTTAAGATCGATTCACGACCGCCGCTCCGCTGTCCTAGGATGCCTTGCGCCAGGCCTGCGCGCCGACGAAGCGGGCCAGGTCGTCCGCCGACATCGGCTTGGCGAAGGCATAGCCCTGCAGGATATCGCAGCCCAGATCACGCAGCAGCCGGGCTTGCGCCATGGTTTCGACGCCTTCGGCCACCACTTCGATACCCATGGATTTGCCGATATCCACGATCGAGGCCAGCAATTGGCGCTGGCAAGGCTCGTTCATGATTGGATCGACCAATTGCTTGTCGATCTTGAGGCGCTTGGGCCGCAGGTTCTGCAGCGACACGATCGAGGCATAGCCGGTGCCGAAATCGTCGATCTCTATGTCAATGCCCAAATCCTTGATCTGATCGATGTTCCAGCCGACGATATCGTCGTTCTCGTCCAGATAGATGGACTCGACCAGCTCAAACGAAATCCGGCCCGGCTGGATGTCCAATTGGCGCAGCCCGCAGATCAAATCCTCATCATGCAGCCGCCGCAGCGACACATTGACCGAGGCGCGCGGCACCTGCAGCCCCGCTGCCGCCCATCGATCCAGATCGGCCAGCGCCTGCTCCAGGATCAGTCGGTCCATGGTGGCGACGACGTTCAACTCCTCGGCAATGGCCAGAAATGCGTCGGGCGAGCGAATGCCCAGGGTAGGGTGCCGCCAGCGCGCCAACGCCTCCACCCCAACCATGTCCAGCGTATGCGCATCGAACTGCGGCTGGTAGAACGCCACGAACTCGTTGCGCTCAAGGCCGCTGAGAATCTCGTCGGCCACGCGCTTGGTATTGACCACCTCGGCCTGCAAGGCGTCGCTGAAGAACTCGTACCGGTTGCGGCCGCGCCGCTTGGCCCGGTACAGCGCGATATCGGCATTGATCAACAGGCGCTTGACGTCCAGCACATCGCCTCGTTCCACGGCGATGCCGATGCTGACGCCAAAACGGCACTCATGGCTCTCATAGGTCGCCGGCTGTCGCATCTGCTGCACGATCTGCTCGGCCAGGATGCCCAGATGCGTATCGCCGGCTTCCGCCGACGAGACCAGAACGAACTCGTCTCCCCCTACCCGGGCCACGAAGTCATGCGGCCCGCTATGGCGGCGCAAGATCTGGGCGGCATGGACCAGCATGGCGTCGCCCGCCGCGTGGCCCAGCGTATCGTTGATCTGCTTGAACCGGTCTAGATCGATATGCAGCAGCGCAATACTGCCCGATCCGCGATAACCCGATGCGGCATGTCGCTTGAGCAGATCGTCCAGATAGCGCCGGTTCGGCAGACCGGTCAGGCTGTCATGCAAGGCATTGTGCTCGATACGCACCTTTGCCAGTTCAAGCTCGTGATTGCGCGCCTCGGCCATTTCCTTGGCGCGTTTCAGATCGGCATTGAGGGCCACATCGGCCGTCACGTCCCAGCTGACGCCCAGCATCTTGGCCGTGTTGTCGCTGTCAATATAGGTCGCGCCCATCGCCCTTATGCTGTGGCAACTGCCATCGGGGTGCGTGATCCGGAACTCCGAACGGTACTGCCCGGTCTCGATTGCCGCAAGGAAATCGCCTTGCGCTCTTGCCAGATCATCGGGGCAGAGGCTGTCGCGCCACTTGAAACTGCCGCGCGCGCTGCCGTCGGCCGGCAGGCCATAAAGCTCGTTCATGCGCTGATCCCACACCAGGGTGCGAGTGGCGATGTCGGTTTCCCAGACACCGACCCGAGAGCTGTCCAACGCCAGCCGCAGCCGGCGCGACAGACGTTCCAGTTCCACTTCGCGCTCCTTGAGCATGCGAAAATGCTGCTGCCGCTCGCCGATCATGCGGCTGGTCACGATGATCGGCCACAAGATCAGCCCCCCGGCCACGATCATGCCGAGCCGCAACATCCAACCGCTGCCATCGTCGGCCCAGCCGCCCTTGGGACGCGCCGCGATTTGCCAGGCCTGCGAGGGGACGGCGACCGTGGAGATCACCGGATTGTCCTGGCGCAGGTCGGGGCCAAAGAATGGCGCACCGTTCGCCGCCATGGTTTCGGCGGCGGTGATGCTGATATCGATGGGCAGGTCGGGATCGAGCAGGCCGCTATCGGCATAAAGCCGGCCGACATCGACCACTGCCGAGACCAGGCCCCAGAACTGCTTGTCGGCGCCATCCCCCACATAGACCGGGAAGCGCCCGATGAACCCCCTTCCACCCTGGACCAGATCCACCGGCCCGGCCAGCACCAGCCTGCCGGTATCACGCGCCAGGAACGCTGCGCCACGCTGGGCCACGTTGGTGCGATAATCGAGTCCGATCGCCTTGGCATTGCCCTCGAGCGGGTACATCAGCGACACCACCATGCCCGGCGCCGCCGCCAGGCTGCGCAACTGGCTTTGCTCTTCGAACAGGTTTTTGGCCAATGCGGAAAACCGCGCCTGGTTCATCTCGGGCTCGGTGGATATGGTCGAGACCAGCCCGCGCACCAGCTGGATATTGCCGTTAATATTGCCCTCGAGCTTGGCCCGGATCACGGCGAGGCGGTCGAGCACCACCCCGCGCATATGGGCTTCGCTCAGGATGGTGTTCTGCCGGTCGGCGAACAGCCCTGCGGCGATGATCACCACCAGGGCGATCAGTGCGGGGATCAGCGTGGGGCGCAACCAACCGCGCCTGGCACTTTTGAAAGCTGCTAGAATAGAACTCACACCTGCTGCCCCGACCCTGGGCCGCCGGGCCCCGATGGCAGGGACACTAAGCGGGCATCGTTATGATTTGGCTTATCCGGCGCCTCTTCCGCTCGCGTGGTAAACAGGATGCAAAGCCTGGTTGTGATGGTCCTCAAGCCGGGTCGAAATCGACGGGGCGCGTAGCGACCGCGGCAAGCCCGGCGGCAAAGCGCCGGCCGTTGCGGACATAGCCGGCGGCCGATTGCCTCAGCCCGGCGATCGCCTCGGCGTCGAGCGCGCGGATGATCCTGCCGGGCGCCCCGACCACCAGCGACCTATCGGGGATGAGCTTGCCCTCGGTGATCAGCGCACCCGCACCAACCAGGCAATCCCGCCCGACCCGGGCGCCGTTGAGCACGGTCGCGCCCATGCCGATCAGCGTATTGTCGCCGATGGTGCAGCCATGCAGCATCGCCTTGTGCCCGATGGTGCAGCCATCCCCGATGATCAGGGGAAATCCCATATCGGTATGGAGCACGCAATTGTCCTGGATATTGCTGCCCGGCCCGATGCTGATCGGCTCGTTGTCGCCCCGCGCCACCACGCCGAACCAGATGCTGGCATCGGCCCCCACATCGACTGCGCCAACCAGGATTGCCGTCGGCGCGATCCAGGCGACATCGTCATCGATCCGGGGCGCGATCCCGTCCAGGGCATAAAGCGGCATGGCAATCTCCTAGGGCACGATTCCATGAGCCTCGCGCATTTGCGCAATTTCGGCCAGCGTGGCGTGCAACAGGCTCCAGTCGTCCCGCTCGGCGATCGGGGCCCAGATCGCCTCGACGGCTTCGATCAGCATGGTGCGCGGCGTCGTTCGGGCAAAATAGGGGTGATCGAGGTTGACGTCCGCACTGGCTCGGTACGGCTCCAGGCCGTCGGCGACCGGCACGAAGCCGGCATCGGCATAAAAACCGGCTGCAGGGCTGCGGGCGGCGCGTTCCACGCTGAGCGCGCCACCGCGCCAATCGAAAAAGAACTGCTCATAGGGCACGTGCGAGGCCCCCATGAACGCCAGGAGCGCGGTCACGAAGGCGCCGTCCTCGACCTCTCCGCGCGGCTCCAGAGCCAGGCGGCGCAACATGGCCCTGGGCAGTGCGGCGCGAAAAATCGGCCACATGCCGTTCAGCACCGGCTCCAGCGCCTCCACGCTCGAGAGCGGCACCAGGCACTCGGCCAGCCGGGTCAGGTTCCAGGCCAGCGCGTCGGGCTGGCGGCCGAAGCTGTAGAGCCTGGTTTCATCGAAATAGGCGGCGGTAAAATCGGGATCGTAATGCGGCAGGAAGCGCCACGGACCATAATCGAAGCTCTCGCCGGTAATGTTGATATTGTCGGTATTGAGCACCCCATGCACGAACCCCGCCGCGATCCACTGCGCACCCAGCCTTGCCACGCTGCCCACCACTGCCCCCAGGAATGCCGCGGCAGTATCGCTCTCTCTGGCAAGGTGGGGATAATATTGGGCAATGGCATAATCGAGCAGGTGTTGCAGGCCGGCATGGTCGTTGACATAAGCCAGGCGCTGGAACGTGCCGATGCGAATGTGGGAATGGCTCAACCGCACCAGCACCGACGAGCGCGTCGGGGACGGCTCGTCCCCACGCTGCAGGGCCTCACCGGTTTCCACCAGCGAAAAGCTCTTGGAGGTGGTGACGCCCAGTGCCTCCAGCATTTCGCTGGCCAGGACTTCGCGCACGCCCCCCTTGAGCGTCAGCCGCCCGTCGCCGCCACGCGACCAGGGTGTCGACCCGCTCCCCTTGGTGCCGAAATCCAGCAGCCGACCATCTTCGAGGTCATGGGCCTGCCCGAACAGAAAGCCACGCCCATCACCCAGATCGGGATTATAGGTGCGGAACTGATGGCCGTGATAGCGTAGCGCCAGCGGTTCCGGCAGCGAGCCGGGCAGGGGCTCGAAGCGGGCGAAATGGGCCAGCCATTGCGCCTCGCTCAACCCGTCAAGCCCGACGCGCCGGGCCCAGCGCTGATCGCGATGGCGTAGCATCGCCTGTGGAAACCGGGCAGGGCCGACCCGATCGAAAAACGTATCGCCCAGGGTTTCGTGGGCTCTGGATGGCTTGAACGGGCGCATGGCCCCCAACGCTAGCACGCCCCAAAGAGTTCGGCATCCCGGCCAGGATTGTTGCAACCCAGCCTTTCGCGTCGCCGTCTAGCGAAGCGGGCCGAACCAACCTATATCGAGCCGGATGGAAACCGATCTCGACATGGCGAGCCTGCGCCCCTTCCAAGCTGTCATTTTCGACATGGACGGCACGCTGCTCGATACCGAAAGCCTGTTCCGCTCTATCGTTTTCGACGTATGTACCGATCTGGGCTTTGAAATGACCGATGCGGTGCATCTGTCCATGGTCGGCTCCAGCCATGAGCGAACCAATCAATTGCTGGTCGAGGCCTATGGCATGGCGTTTCCCTACGCCATGTTCGACGAGCGCTGCCGCATCAGCATGGGCGAGCGCAGCCATGGCGGCGTTCCGGTCAAGACCGGCGCCCGCGAACTTCTGGCCGAATTGCGCGACCGCCATATCCCCACCGCCGTGGCGACGTCCTCGCGCTCGCGCCATGCCCAGCTGCATCTGGGCGCCGTCGGCCTGCTCGACATGTTCCAGACCATCGTCACGCGGGACGATGTGATCCACCCCAAGCCCCATCCCGAGCCCTATCTGCTGGCGGCCGAGCGGCTGGGTATCGATCCGCTGCACTGCCTCGCGCTGGAGGACAGCCCCTCGGGGGTCCGCGCCGCCCATGCCGCCGGCATGCAGACCATCATGGTGCCCGATCTTGTCCATCCCAGCCCCGAGATTCGGGCGCTGGATATCGCCATCATGGACAGTCTCGACCACGTCCGGCGCGCGGCGTTTCCGGCGCTTTAGCCGCTTCCGTAGAGGTGCTCCCGACGCTCGCCCGGCCATTGCGCCGGGCGCTTGCGTTTGTACCCCGCAACGAGCGGTGGAAAAGTCGAGGCGGCACACCGGGCTTGCATAAACCTTTATCGATCCCCTTAAGTCCCTGTTCGCCCTCGTTCAACCTCTTGCATTTTAAGGGTTTTCAGGCGACCGCGCCTCGGTTAACCCTAACTTAAGAGACTAACGCGTATGGTTAACCGCCGGTAAATTTTCTGTTTCCTCCAGCCAAAAGCTTGGATAGGGTGCAGCCGGGAAGTGAATGGGGTCTCCAACGTGGGACCCTGCGGAAGGCCCGCCGGATACGACCGGACGTGGCCCAGGGGCAAGGACGGGGCATTGACGCAATCCGGGCTGACCATCGCATCGCGTGCCCTCCTGCGCGCCTTTGCCGTCTGCGCCGCTCTGCTCGTGCTCGCCATCACCTTTGGCGTCGCTCACGCCAAGGACCTTCAGATCGCCGACATCATGCCGATGCAGGTGCCGGCCGAACTGGTCGCGCTGCGCGCCCGGCCCGCCATGGTGCCGCCCGCGCCCGGCGAACAGGCGCTCACCCCCGCGCTGCTTGCCAACTACATTGCCCGCCAGAAAGCCTTGCGCGATTTCGACGTCGCGGCGGCCGAACCAGAAGCGGAACTGACCCAGGACGTCTTGCTGGGCTATATCGCCCGGGCCTCGTTCGGCGGCAGTAATGGTGCCCTTTCGGCGATCGACAGTTTCACCGCTCCGGCGCGGCCCGCCGAACCGGCGCTCAATACCGCGCTGTTGTCGCGCTATATCGATGCCGGCTTCGAGCCGACTGCCGAGCGCGTCAAGAAGCACAACCTGGCCTTGGCCAGCACGGGCGCCGGCCAGTCCGAAAGCGATTGCCTGGCCCAGGCGATCTATCACGAGGCGCGCGGTGAAACCGAAGCGGGCCAACTGGCCGTGGCCAATGTCATCGTCAACCGGGCTCTGTCCGGCAGGTTTCCGGCAACGCTGTGCGGCGTGATCTACCAGAACGCCAGCAAGGGTTATCATCGCTGCCAGTTCACCTTCGCCTGCGATGGCCGCAGCGACGCGCCCAGCGAGCGCCGGGCCTGGTCCCGCTCCAAGGTCATTGCCGCCGAAGTCTATGCCGAATTCGCCACCGGCCAGCAGATGGCTTCGCTGCCGCGCTCCGCCCTCTATTATCATACACGCTCGTCCAATCCGAACTGGTCCAATACCTATACCCAGGTCGCCCAGATCGGCTCGCACCTGTTCTACGCCCCGAACTGATTTCCGGCGGCACGCTGGCTCTATCAAGATCATTGTGAGCATGGTGAGGCGCCGCTCCGGACGAGCCGGGCGGTTGAGCGTGGAGCTGCGGCAATGGCGAGACCACGGTCTCGTTATGCGGGTAGACCGCGTGTGATGAAACCTTGGTCTCGCCATCGCATCCGGGTTGAGCCCTGTGTCCTCGGCCTTTGGCGTCGTTGGATCGGACAGCGCTCCGGGCGGGCGACCCCGACCCCCGTACCCCCACACCGACCGTTCGTCGCGACCGCGCAGTAGATGCGTGGAGATGGCAAGAAGCATAGCGCGGGTGCGTGGGGTGGGGATAAGGGGGAGAGATGACCCCGTCCTACCCAAGGTAGGTCAGATCTCCGGCCGCTAGCGCAACCTTACGGCTTGCGGGAGCATCTCGGGATGGGTACCGGCCTGCGCCGGCATGACACCGTGGGTGGGGCGGCGTTGTGCCAAGAGCGGCCCGAGATTGCAGTAAGGCAGATTGCGTTTGCGGCGTCTCCCAGCTCGAACGCGCACTGATCTGCACTCAGTTTACGTCGCGTTTTTCTTCCGCTTGGGAGGCGGAGTTGGTGTTGGTAGCCACAAACCAATCCCCACCCGGCCTTCCCATATAAGCCGGGTTTGTCATCTATGACCAAGGCTTTTGCCAAACGTCTCAGTCGATACCTCCCCCTTCAGGGGGAGGATCAAGGTGGGGGTTTATTAGCCCAATATCGGGGCTCCCATACCCCCCCAGCCTCCCCCTGGCAGGGGAAGAGCTGTCTGGTGGTTGTGGCGGAATGGTGCCATATGTCATAGCCCTGCCTCGGCAAGGGACAAGAAGATGCCACTCCTGGCCTAGATTGAGGTTGGCATCATCGACTTGTAGGATGCGATCCATCCAACCCAACAGCGGTTCTCCCCCTGCCGGTGGGACATTGGATGGGGGTCTCCGGAGCAACCCACGCGCAGGGAGAAACACCACCAGGCTCAACGCCGTAGCCTACTCCGCCGCCTGGGCGAACCGCGGTCCGGCCGATGCGTCGGCATCGACGCCGAATTTTTCGAAGTTCTTGCGGAACAATCCGGCCAGGTACGCAGCCTTGGCGTCGTAGGCTTCGCTATCGGCCCAGGTGTCGCGCGGGGTGAGCAGCCCTGGGGCGACCCCCTCCACCGCCAGCGGCACCGCGAAGCCGAACAGTGCGTCCATCCGCATCGGGCTCTGCTCTAGCGTACCGCCGAGCGCGGCGTTGAGCAGAAGCCGGGTCGAGGCCAGGTCGATGCGCCGGCCCACGCCATAGCTGCCACCCGTCCAGCCGGTATTGATCAGCCAGGCCTTGGCGCCGCTGCTGGCAAGCTTTTCGGCCAGCATTTCGCCGTAAACGCTGGGATGCAGCGGCATGAACGGCGCTCCGAAACAGGCCGAAAAAGTCGCCTGCGGCTCGGTGACGCCGCGTTCCGTGCCCGCGACCTTGGCGGTATAGCCCGACAGGAAATGATAGACCGCCTGCTCCGGCGTCAGCCGGGCGATGGGCGGCAGCACGCCAAAGGCATCGGCGGTCAGGAACACCACGGTGCGCGGCACGCCGCCCATGCTGCCCTTGGCGATCGAGGGCAGCATCTGGAGCGGATAGGCCGCGCGGGTGTTTTCGGTCAGCGAGATATCGTTGAAATCGGGGACGGCGCTTGCCCCGTCCAGCACCACGTTTTCCAGCACCGTGCCGAAGCATTTGGTGGCGGCAAAGATTTCCGGCTCGGCGCTGGCGCTCAGCTTGACCGTCTTGGCGTAGCACCCGCCCTCGAGGTTGAAGATGCCGTCCTGGCTCCAGCCATGCTCGTCATCCCCGATCAACGGTCGGGCGGGATCATTGCTGAGCGTGGTCTTGCCGGTGCCCGACAGCCCGAAAAACAAAGCGGTTTCGCCGTCGGCGCCCAGATTGGCCGAACAATGCATCGGCAACACGCCCTGGCGGGGAGCATGGAAATTGAACAGCGAGAACACGCTTTTCTTGATTTCCCCGGCATAGAGCGTGCCGGCGATGACCACGATATTGCGGCTCATGTCGAGCGCGATCACGGTATTGCTGCGGCTGCCATGGCGGGCCGGATCGGCCTTGAAATGGGGCACATGGACGATGGTGACGGGCGCCGCCGCTCCGGTCTCGACCTCGCCGGGACGGATCAGCAGATTGCGGATGAACAGCGCATGCCAAGCGCTGGGGGTCAGCACCGTCACCGCATACTGGTGGCGCGGATCGGCTCCCGCCAGCAGGTCCTGGCGCAACAGCTTTTGTCCAGTGAGCGACGCGATGGCATCGGCCAGCAGCACGTCGAAATGGCGCGGCGACAGGGCGCCGGCATTGTCCCACCAGACGCTGTGCTCGGTCAGCCCGTCGCGCACGATGAACTTGTCCTTGGGCGAGCGGCCCGTAAAGGCGCCGGTGCGCACGCAAAGAGCGCCGTCGGCCGTCAGTTCGGCCTCCTTGCCCTCGAGCGCCTGCGCCACCAGCACGGGGGGCAGGGCGTTGCGGCTCAGCGTCGATGCACCCTGTTCAATGGTCTGGCGCAGGGCCTGGTGGTCGAATGTCGGCATGGCATTGCTCCCGAGCGGCATCGCGAAAAACACTGCTCGCAACGCTCAACAGGGCGCAAGATAAGGCGCAGTATCGGCGCCTAGCCATCCCTGAATCGGTCGTAAGACTGAAGTTGCATCGCCTTTCGGAGGGGATGAAGGCCAGCATATCCCTTGGCCACGCCATATTTTACGCGTATTTGTCGCTCCCAACCACGCAGCCTATAAGCGTCCGGGCCGTTGCCCCGTCCATAACAAGAGAAAGGCAGCCCATGCCAAAGATCGCCCTGGTGGATGACGATCGCAATATTCTGACCTCTGTGTCGCTGACGCTGGAGGCGGAGGGCTATCAGGTCGCGACCTACACCGATGGCGCGTCCGGCCTTGAGGGATTGACCACCGACAAGCCGGATCTGGCCATTCTCGATATCAAGATGCCGCGCATGGACGGTATGGAACTGCTGCGCCGCCTGCGCCAGAAATCGGACGTCCCGGTGATCTTCCTGACCTCCAAGGACGAGGAGATCGATGAACTGTTCGGGCTCAAGATGGGCGCCGACGATTTCATTACCAAGCCCTTCAGCCAGCGCCTGCTGGTTGAACGCGTCAAGGCAATCCTGCGCCGCTCAGCGCCCCGCGATCCCTCCGCCCCTCCCGGTGCCCCCGGCGAGCTGGGCTCGGGCAAGGCGCTGATCGAGCGCGGCTCGCTTGTCATGGACGAGGAGCGCCACACCTGCACCTGGAAGAACCAGCGCGTCACCCTGACGGTCACCGAGTTTTTGATCCTGCAGGCGCTGGCGCTGCGGCCCGGCGTGGTCAAGTCGCGCAATGCGCTGATGGATGCGGCCTATGACGACCAGGTCTATGTCGATGATCGCACCATCGATTCGCACATCAAGCGGCTGCGCAAGAAATTCAAGGCGACCGACGACGACTTCGAGATGATCGAAACGCTGTACGGCGTTGGCTACCGCTTCAAGGAGCAATAGGCAGTTTGGCCATTCTGGATCAGGACCGCCAGCAGGATACCGGTGAGACCCCACCGCAGGGGCCTGTCTCTGCTCCGCCCGAACCGCAGCCCAAGCCACGGCGCAACCGGCAGCGTCTGCTGCTGAAGCCGGTTTACCAACTGGCCGCCGCGATCGGCCGGTTTCTCGATTTCACCATCTTTTCCAGCCTGACGCGCCGCATCATCGTGCTCAACCTGGCGGGCCTGCTGGTCCTGGTGGTGGGGATTTTGTACCTCAACCAGTGGCGCGCCGGGCTGATCGATGCACGCGTGCAATCGTTGCGCGTGCAGGGCGAAATCATCGCTGCGGCAGTCGCCGCTTCGGCCACCGTCGACAGCGACGTGATTTCGGTCAACCCCGATCGGCTGCTGGAATTGCAGAGCGGCTCGTCCCTGTCGCCCCTGAGCTATTTCGATCCTACGCTGGAATTTCCCATCAATCCGGAGCGGGTGGCGCCGCTCCTGCGCAACCTGATTACCCCGACCCGCACCCGCGCCCGCATCTACGACCAGGGCGGGCTGATGATCCTTGATAGCGACAATATCTATGCGCGCGGCGAGGTGATCCGGCAGGCGATCACCACCACGCCCGATTTCTTTTTATGGGACTGGTGGAACGCCATGCTGGCCTGGGTGCCGGGCGACAATTACCCGCAATACCAGGAATACGGCGTCGACGAGGGCCGGCGCTATCCCGAGGTGGATTCGGCTCTCTCCGGCGCGCCAGCCGATTTTGTGCGCGTCGATGGCGCCAACCGGCTGGTGGTGTCGGTCGCGGTGCCGGTGCAAAGGCTGCGGGCCGTGGTCGGCGTGATCCTGCTGTCCACCGCGCCGGGCGATATCGACTCCATCGTGTCCCAGGAACGCTGGGGCATATTGCGCATCGCCCTGATCGCGGCGGCGGTGCAGATCGCCCTGTCGCTGCTCCTTGCCGGCACCATCGCGGGACCAATGCGGCGCCTGTCGGCGGCCGCCGAGCGCGTGCAGACCGCCGGCAATGCCCGTGCCGAAATCCCCGACTTCACCGACCGCACCGACGAGATCGGGCACCTGTCGCGCGCCCTGCGCTCCATGACCGATGCGCTCTATAGCCGGATCGAGGCCATCGAGCGCTTCGCCGCCGACGTCGCCCATGAACTCAAGAATCCGCTGACCTCGCTGCGCAGCGCCGTTGAAACCCTGCCGCGCGCCAAGCGGCCCGAGGACCTGGAGCGCCTCAATGCCATCATCCAGCACGATGTGCGCCGGCTCGACCGGCTGATTTCCGACATTTCCAATGCCAGCCGGCTCGATGCCGAACTGGCCCGCGAGGGGGCCGAGCGCGTCGATGTGGAAAAGCTGGCCGAAACCATGGTGTCGATGCACAACGACATGGCCTCCCAGCGCCATGTCCGGGTGGAGATGGCCAAGCGGGCCGGGCGCGGCATCGCCATCGTCAATGGCCACGAAAGCCGGCTGGCGCAGGTGTTTTCCAACCTCATCGACAATGCCGTCTCGTTTTCACCCGATGGCGGCACCGTGCGGGTGGCGCTCTCCACCGATGCCGACGAGATTGCGGTGACCGTCACCGACGAAGGGCCCGGCATTGCCGGCGATGTCACCCGCATCTTCCAGCGCTTTTATACCGACCGCCCCGATACCGAGAGTTTTGGCGACCATTCGGGGCTGGGCCTGTCGATCTCCAAGCAGATCGTGGAGGCCCACAAGGGTACCATCAAGGCGCACAATCGCCCCGAGCGGTCCGGCGCCGTGTTCTCTGTTGTATTGCCCAAGGCCCGCAAATAGATTGGCGGCATGAGTAAAGCCACCAATGTGCATGCGACGGGCCTGGTGCTGGGCGAAATCGGCGTGTTGCTGCGCGGTCCCACGGGCACCGGCAAGTCGGTGCTGGCGCTGAGCCTGCTCGATCGCTGGAACGACCGTGGGGAACCGTCATTTCTCATATCCGACGACCGGGTCGATCTGAGCGCCCGCGAGCAGATGATCATCATGCAGGCGCCGCCGCGCCTGGGCGGGCTGGTCGAACTGCGCGGTCGCGGCATCGTGCGCCGTCCGCAGCAGGGGCAGGCCCGACTGCATGTGGTGATCGACCTGGTAGAGGACTTTGCCCGCATGCTGGAGGAGCACGAGTTCGCAACCGAAGTGCTCGGCATTGCGGTGGCGCGCGCGCCCGTTCCCAAGGCCGGCGTGATCGGGCTGGGCCACCAGATGCTGCTGGTGCGCGAGGCCATTGCCGCACTCAGCCCGCGCTCGGCATCATTGTGACAAAATACGCTCTTGAATCCACGCTCTGCCGGGGCAAGACTGTGCCAGGCTGGCGCACTGTTCTGATATGGCTCGGGCGACCTGTAGCGGGTAGTGCGGGGCAATCCGGGGAAATTGCATGATCGGTATGGTTCTTGTGACGCATGGCGCGCTGGCCCACGAATTCAAGTCGGCGCTGGAGCATGTGGTGGGGCCGCAGGACCATTGCGAGACCATCGCCATCGGCCCCGAGGACAATATGGAAAGCCGCCGCAACGACATCCTCATGGCGATCGATGCAGCCGACGACGGCGATGGCGTCATCATCCTGACCGACATGTTCGGCGGCACGCCGTCAAACCTGGCCATTTCGGTGATGCAGAACCGGCAGGTCGAGGTGATCGCCGGGGTCAACCTGCCCATGCTGGTCAAGCTGGCACGCGTCCGCTCCGACATGGCGATCAAGGAGGCCGTCAACCTTGCCCAGGAAGCCGGCCGCAAATACATCAACGTCGCCAATTCCATCCTGAGCGCGGGCTAGCCCATGGTGGACACCGCCGCCGGCGACCGTGCCGTCGCCCAGCAACTCACCATCGTCAATCGCAAGGGCCTGCACGCCCGCGCTTCGGCGCGCTTCGTGCGCACCGCCGAATGCTTCGACGCCACGGTCAACGTGGTCAAGGACGGCACCTCCGTGGCCGGCAATTCCATCATGGGCCTGATGATGCTGGGGGCCGGGCCGGGCTCGACCATCCTGGTCCAGGCCAGCGGCAAGCAGGCCCGCGAGGCGCTCGAAGCCATCGTCGAACTGGTCAATAACGGCTTCGACGAGGACAGCGACGGGGCGGCCGAGTGAGCGAGGCGATCGAACTGCATGCCGCCGATCCGCTCTGGCCGGCAGCGTTCGAAGCGGAACGTACGCTCATCCTGCCGTGCTTTGCGGTCGCGCCGCTGCTGCTCGAACATATGGGATCCACCGCCATTCCCGGCCTGCCGGCCAAACCCATCATCGACATCATCGTGCTGGTCGAGGACCTGAAGACGGCGCGCGCCGCCATCCCGGCGCTGGAGGCGCAGGGCTACAGCTATTGGGCGGACAATCCCGATACCACCAAGCTCTACCTGGCCAAGGGCCTGCCGCCAGCGCCCCGCCGCACCCATCATCTGCATATCCATGACCATCCCGACGAGGTCACGCGGCACTTGCTGTTTCGCGATCACCTGCGCGCCCATGACGACGTGCGGGACCGCTATCTCGCGCTCAAGCAGGACCTGGCCGCCCGCTTCCGCACCGATCGCGAAAGCTATTCCAAGCTTAAGACGGACTTCATCGATCCACTCATACTCTCGCTGGGCGGCCCGCCGCGCCAAGTGCCCTGGAACCGCTGAGGCGGCGTATCGTTGCGCCCCGGCAGGTGCTGCAAGGAGGACAATGGCATGCGGCGTGTGGTTGCGGGGATAGGTGGAGTCGCACTGGCCGTGGCGCTCAGCCAGTTTCCCGAATATGCCCAGCAATATACCCAGCGCCTGGGTGGGGCCGTGGACGAATTGCGGATCGTCACCGAGAAATTCGATCGCGACGCGACCGCAGCCGGCCTGGACCGGCAGCAGGCGCTGACCCGGTTCGAAGCATCCCCGGACACGTTCCTGGCCGGGCGCGGCATCAGCGAGGCGGCCAATTTCGCCCGCTACGAGCAGTTGAGCGCGACGCTTGCCCGCATCCGCAATGCCGATGCCATCGAGCGCTTCCAGCTGCTGCCGGCCTTTTTCGATACCGATATCGGCGCCCGGACGCTGGAGAACTATCAGCCGGCGGTGCCGGTGACGGTGGAGGGCATCCTTTATGCCGGCGGGGGACTGCTGGTGGGGTATTTGCTGATGTCGGGAATTTGGCGGTTTCTGGCGATGCCGTTTCGCAGGCGCTATCCAGCCTATCGATAGTTTCTCCTCACTTCGATCAGCACCATTGATCACTCCTCCCGGCAAGATCATCATGACCGGGATATAAACCTATCTTTATATCCCGGTTGATCCGGACGGCGGCCCCGCGTATAAGCGCGCCAGCGCCATCCATCCAGCCGGAGCCTTCCATGAGCCTGACGCCAGCCGACTACGCGGTCAAAGACATTGCCCTTGCCGATTTCGGGCGCAAGGAAATCGCGATCGCCGAGATCGAAATGCCCGGGCTGATGGCGATCCGCGAGGAATATGCCGCTGCCCAGCCGCTCAAGGGCGCGCGCATCGCCGGCTCGCTGCATATGACCATCCAGACCGCCGTGCTGATCGAGACGCTGGTGGCGCTGGGAGCGCAAGTGCGCTGGGTCAGCTGCAACATCTTTTCGACCCAGGATCACGCCGCCGCCGCCATTGCCGCCGCCGGCATCCCGGTGTTCGCCCACAAGGGCGAGACTCTCGAGGAATACTGGGCCTTTACCGACCGCATGATGGATTGGGGCAATGGTCTTACCCCCAACATGATCCTGGATGATGGCGGGGACGCCACCATGTACATCCTCAACGGCGCCAAGGCCGAAACCGACATTTCCACTCTCGACAAGCCCGGCAACGAGGAAGAGGAAATCTTCTTTGCCACCATCAGGGCGCGGCTCGCCAAGAGCCCCGGCTTTTTCTCTTCCATCAAGAACGCCATTCGCGGCGTGTCCGAAGAAACCACCACGGGCGTGATGCGTCTCTATCAGCTGCATGCCAAGGGCGAATTGCCGTTCCCGGCGATCAACGTCAACGACAGCGTCACCAAGTCCAAGTTCGACAACAAATACGGCACCCGTGAATCGCTGGTGGACGCCATCCGCCGCGGCACCGATGTCATGCTCGCCGGCAAGGTCGCCATCGTTTGTGGCTTCGGCGATGTCGGCAAGGGCTCCGCCGAATCCCTGCGCGGCGCCGGCGCGCGCGTGCTGGTGACCGAGGTCGATCCGATCTGCGCCCTCCAGGCCGCCATGGAAGGCTTTGAGGTGGTGACCCTGGAGGACGCCGCCCATCGCGCCGACATCGTGGTCACCGCCACCGGCAATCGCGACGTGCTCATGGTCGATGACATGCGCAATCTCAAGGACATGGCCATCGTCTGCAATATCGGCCATTTCGACAACGAGATCGACGTGCTGGGCCTTCGAAATTTCAAATGGACCAATATCAAGCCGCAGGTGGACATGGTCGAGCAGCCCAGCGGCAAACGGCTTCTGTTGCTGTCGGAGGGACGGCTGGTCAATCTGGGCAATGCCACCGGCCACCCCAGCTTCGTGATGAGCGCTTCGTTTTCCAACCAGACGCTGGCCCAGATCGAGCTGTGGACCAATGGCCGGACGCTCGACAAGAAAGTGCACGTGCTGCCCAAGCATCTGGATGAAAAAGTCGCCGAACTGCACCTGGCCAAGCTGGGCGCCAAGCTGACCAAGCTGAGCAAGGCTCAGGCCGACTATATTGGTGTCGGCCAGAACGGCCCCTTCAAATCGGGCGAATACCGCTATTGAACCGATTTGTTGCTGTTGTTGCCAAGGCTCGCCGCTTCTTGCGGCGGACCTTTTTTCTTGAACGTACAGGTTTCTGCTTCGTTCTCCGTCAAGTGGGCATATCCGTGATTTGCCCGCTATGCACAACCATTAAGACTCTTTTAGCCGATTCCCTCGCCCGCTATGGTGACATGATTCGGCAGCCTGGGGCTTAAGGCCGCCGAACGGGAACGACAAGGACCAACGGTCCTGCGTGCGTGGTTCCGCTAGTGCATGCGTTCCGGCCCGCTATTTCGGGCCGGCATTGGCATCGACAACAGACACTAAGAGGCAGCGCATGGCGCCGGATCGTTTCCGGACACGTTGGGGATTCGCGACATTGGTTGGCGCCCCCCTGACCCTGATTTCGGCCGTGCCGGCGCTGGCGCAATCAGCGTCCGGCAGCACCATGGCCGGGGCCGCCCCGCTCGCCATCGCCGTCGGCGCCGGCGGCTTTGCTCTGGTGGCCATGGCGATCGTGCGCAGCATGCTGGTGGATAGCAACGCCGCCCGCCGTCAATCGAGCGAACAGATCGCCGGCCTGCGCGCCCTGGTCGATGAATACGAGGCCCTGCTGTCGGGCACCCGCGAAGTCACCGTCTTGTGGACCGAAAAGAACGGCGGCGCCGTCAAGTTTCTCGGCCAGGCCGCGTCCGTCCTGCCGCCGGGACGCCAGCCCGAAAGCGTGTTGAACTTTTCCAGCTGGCTCGACGGCAGCGATGCCGACCAATTGGCGCGCCTGCTCGAAGCCCTGCGGGTGGAGGGCCACGCCTTTGCCGCTAGCCTCAAGGCGCTGGACGGACGCGTGATCCGGGCCAATGGCTGGGTGCTGGGCGGAGGCGCCGCGCTGCGCCTGCGTCCCGCTTTTTTGCAACCCGCTCTGGCCGAGCCGGTTCTGCCGCAAGCGGCCGCGTCCAATGATCTGCCCGGCATCCGCGCTCTCCTGGCGCTGCTGGGCAAGCCGGCTTTCGCCCGCGACGCGAACGGCAAGCTGATTTTTGCCAATGCCGCCTATCTCAAGCTGTCCAGGGACCTTGGCAAGGCCGGCACCGAAACCGCGCCGGCCGAGCTCCTGAGCCCCGCCGAACTCAACCGCCACCTGGCCGCCTGCCAAGGCGACAAACCCGCCAGCATGGCTGTTTCCTTTCCGGGCCAGGGCGCGTTCGAGCTGGTTGAATTTGCCGTTGCCGGTGGCCGCGCCGGCTATCTGCGCTCCACCGAAGCCATGCGCGAACCGGCCGACCTCAGCCAGGCCCATATCGGGGGCATCATCGGCGCCCTGGCCACCCCGATCGCCATTTTCAACGCGGCGCGCGAACTGGTGCAATTCAACCAGGCCTATGCGGCGCTGTGGCGGCTCGACCCGAAATTTCTGCTGCCCGGTCTCGACGAGCGCGCCATTCTTGACAAGCTGCGCACCCAGGACATGCTGCCGGCCCAGGTGGATTACCAGACCTGGCGCGCCAAGCACCTGACCTCCTACGAGCTTGATGCGCCGCGTGAAAACGAGCCCTGGCATCTGCCCGACGGACGCACCATCAAGGTGATTTCCGCCCCCGCCGGCCCCAGGGGCGGCGTCATCTACGTGTTCGAGGACATTACCGAACGCCTCAAGCTCGAAAGCAGCAACAAGGCCTTTACCAACGTGCAGCGCGAAACCATCAATGCGCTGTCCGAAGCCGTGGCCGTGTTCGGCACCAACGGCCGGCTGACCATCAGCAATCCGCGCCTCTCGGCCTTGTGGAAATTGCCAATGAACGAGCTGGGCCAGAGCCCCCATATCGACCAGATCGCCGAAGCCTCCGGCCGCGCCATGCCCGAGGATGGCGGCAGCATCTGGCGCGACCTGAAGCGCGGCATCATCGATCTCAACCCCACCCGCTCCGACACCACCGGCCGCATCAACCGTGCCGACGGCCGGCTTCTGGATTATGCCATCACCCGCCTGCCCGACGGTCAGACCATGATGACCTTTCTCGATGTGACCGAAGGGGCCAGCTATTCGCGCGTGCTCAAGGAGCGCAACGATGCGCTGGTGGCGGCCGACCTGCTCAAGGACGCGTTCGTTGAAAACGTATCTTACGAACTGCGCTCGCCCCTGACCAACATCATCGGCTTCGCCGACCTGCTCGCCTCGAGCGAAGCCGGCACGCTGGACGGGCGCCAGCGCGCCTATATCGACTATATCCGCGCCTCCTCGGTCACCCTGGGCGTTTTGATCGACAACATCCTCGATCTCGCCTCGGTCGATGCCGGTATCGCCGAACTGCGGCCCGAACTGCAGGACGTCCCCGCTTTGGTCGAAAAAGCGCGCGCCGGCCTGTCGGCGACCTTTCCCGAAATTTCAGGGGAACAACCCATCAACCTGGCCGTCGCTATTGCCGACAATCTGCCCCCCTTCATTGCCGATGGTACGCGCATCGTGCAGGTGCTGTATAATTTGTTGTCCAATGCCGCCCGCTTCTCGCCGCCCGGTGGGGAGATCCGGCTGACCGTCACCAGCCGGTCGCAGCGCATGCTGTTCGTCATCGAGGACGAGGGGCCGGGGCTGACCGACGAAATGAAGAACGCCATTCTGACCCGTATCGACTCTCCTGCGGGGCGCCAGCGCGGAGCCGGACTCGGCCTCGCCATCGTCAAGACCTTCGTCAACCTGCATGGCGGCACCATCACCGCCGAGCGGCGTGAACCGCGTGGCAGCCGCATCACCGTCAACCTGCCGCGTGATATCGCGCTGGCCGGAATCGCCGAATAAATGATCGGCGAGCGCCTGCTGGCCGATCCGGCGGCGACCGATGCCCTGGGCGCCGAACTCGCGGCCGCGTTGCGGCCCGGTGCCGTGGTCTTGCTGCTGGGCGATCTGGGCGCCGGCAAGACCGCTTTGGCCCGTGCCATCATCCGCACGCTGATGGGCGATCCCGCCTTTGAGGTGCCATCGCCGACCTTCGCGCTGGTCCAGCCGTATGAAGCGCCAATTGGTGCGGTGTTGCATGCCGATCTCTATCGGCTGGGCGATCCGCGCGAAATCGACGAACTGGGCCTTCTAGGCGATCCCGGCGCCATCGTCTTGGTCGAGTGGCCCGAGCGGGCGCCAGAATTGTTCGGTGCCGCGACGCTGGTCATCGCGCTGACCATCCCGCCGGGCGGCGAAGGGCGCGTGGTGAGCCTGACCGAGCCCCTCAAATCCGCTTGATAGTTTCAATGTCCTCGACGCCCGCGAACAGCGTCACCAACGCCCGGCGGAACACGGCCTCGTGCGGCGCTGCGCGCGAGAACAAGGTCATCGAGGAGTGAAACTTCAGATCGTCGGGGGCGCCAAAAATTGCCGAGACATCCGGCCCCTCTGGCCGGGCGGACGCTTCCAGCACGGCACTGGTGCAGCGGCGCAGGCGCTCCCCCAGGACCAGGTGATCGCTGAATTCGCGCGCTTCGGCCAGCGAGCTTAATGCAAACCGACGTGACGTGGCACTCTGGCCCAGCCCAGCGATCTGGGGAAAGATGAACCACATCCAATGGCTGCGCTTTTGCCCGGCGCGCAGTTCCGCGAGTGCCTGGGGGTAAACGCCTTCCTGGGCGATGAGGAACCGGTCGAACATCGCCCCGGACAGCTCCGGTCAGGCTTGGCCGCCGTCTTCTTCTTCCTCGTGCAGCACCGCGTTGGCGCCGGTGGCCGACAGGCGAACCTTGTCACCCTCGATTTCGGCCACATAGCTGCCTTCGATGAAATGGTGATGGCCCTCATGGCTGCCCTCGCCGCTATCGGCCTTGGTCAGCTTGATGCGGCCGCCCTCGACCTTGTCGACCGTGCCGATATGCACGCCATCGGCGCCGATGACTTCCATATGTTCCCTGATGCCGTCGAGATTGCTCATGTTCGCGCTCCTGCTGGGTTGACTGGGGAAACGTCGCCCGCAGCGGATGGATGCATCGGCTCGGGGCAAAGCTCGCATGATCTTTTGTGCTGTTTCTGCCGGACGGGCCGGCCCGCCAAGGTGGGCGATCAGGGCGGAGCACGGTGGCGTGTCGCCATCGGCAGGCCGAAGCGCCGCGCCGGCAGGCCGGTGCGGTTGGAACTGGACAAGCGGCATGCGGCGAGAGGCGCCTCATGGGATAGATAAAGGGGGAGACGACCGTCTCGCCGCATACGAGGGGATTTTTGGCGTGCGCGTTGGAGCAGCCGCCCTTTCGGGTTGGATGCTCCGGCCCGCCTGCCTGGGACAGTGCGTCCGATGCAGGTCGAGCCGTCATCCGGCTGGTTGTCAGCGAGCCACGCGCAAGCCTGGGCGACCCCATGCTCCCCATCTGCTCCCCACGGACCGTTCGTCGCGGCCCCGCTCACGTGGGAGATGTGAGGGGAAGGATAACGCAGGGCATCGGGGGTGGGGAGAAGGGCGATAGAGGGGATGGATCGGGGCCAATGAGGACCCCCACCCTGCCTCCCCCTGGGAGGGGGAGGAGACCGCTCCACTTTTGGAACGCGATCCAGTTCAACCCACCGGCAGACTCCTCCCCCTGCCAGGGGGAAGGTTGGGTGGGGGTGGGCGGCAGACACATGGGATGCGGTTCCGACAACCATCTGGCGGCAAGTGGCATTGTCTCAGGATAGGCCCCGGCCTGCGCCGGGGCGACACCGTGGGGGATGGAGCTGGGACACGGCAGGATTGAGTTTGCACCGCGCTCCCGACGGTCAAGGTCGTCCCTACGCGCTAAGCTATCCAAGGCGCAGCGGCAGTGAAGCGAGGAGAATATCGAGCCGCCCTTGCAAGTCATCGGAGTTAGTCCCAATCTGAAGAAAACAGGTCATCCGAACCAGAAAATGCAAAAGACACACATTTCTAACGTCGCCATTCGTCGCTTTAAAGGCCTGCAAGACGTAAATGTCGATCTTGCAGATTTCAATGTTTTCATCGGCGCAAACAACAGCGGCAAAAGTTCAATAATACAGGCGTTACATTTTCTTATATCGATATTGCAATCTTCGAATTTAGTTAGACGGTGGGAGAAGGTCGACACCAGCAGCATTAGTCCGGACCAGATCATCTATTCACCAGCTCGTGATCCCTACGCGCTGGCCAATGGAGGAAGACTCGTCGAATCCAAAGCTGCCGAATCGGACATAGTCATCAAACTGGCCCTCAGCGACGGCTCAACGCTTGAGACCCATGTTCGGAAAGGCAAAAACAACAACATAAGCGTTTCCGTTGACAACAAAGATGTGGCTCGGCGCCTGTCCGCCTTAGACAGCCCTTTCTCTATCTTCTCGCCAGGTTTGGCTGGGTTGGCAAAAGCAGAGCCCCTGCAGAGCGACGGACTTTTGCTTCGGGCCTTGGCGCGCGGAGACGCCAATGTTATTCTGCGTAATATTCTATATCGGCTCTCCGAGAAGCCAGCGGAGATGAAAAGTTTTCTTGACGATCTCCGTCTTGTCTTTCCAAGCGTTCAACTAAGAGTAGATTTTGATCAGACAATCGACGAATTTATTGATATATTTATTTCTCTTCAAGACGGTGGTGAAATACCATTGGAGTTGGCCGGAACTGGACTACTGCAAGCAATACAAATACTGGCGTACATCCATCTTTACTCTCCGAATATTATTGTTTTGGACGAGCCCGACTCGCATCTTCATCCTAACAATCAAAGAGCGATATGTTCTGTTCTGTCAGAAATGGTTGCTGCGAGAGGAACGCAGGTCGTAATGACCACGCATTCCAGACACGTTCTAGATGCTACCGTGGGTCGTTCGAAGATATTCTGGTTCAGAAGGGCGACGTGAAGGAAGCGACAGTCGATGATTCGGTTGATGTTCTACTCGACATGGGCGCCCTTGATGTCAAGGAATATCTGGCAGCTAGCCAGCCTGAAGTTCTAATTGTCACAGAAGATAGCATAATCAGACCGTTGGAACTTTTAGTTGACGCAAACAACGTCAAGAACAAGAAGGTGGCAATAAAATCATATTTTGGGGTCAAGGCCGTAGACAATACGCGTTCCTTGATTCAAGCGATCAGGGCATTTTCTAATGCCAAGATCGTTGTGCATCGCGATCGCGACTACTTGGCAGACGCGGATGTAGAGACTTGGAAAAAAGCGATCCGTGAAGCAGGAGCTACGCCCTTCGTCACAAGTGGCGCGGACGTTGAGGCCTACTTTTCCGCCATCGAACACTTAGCCCATGTGAATCCGCACATAGGTCCGTTGGAGTTGGAGGCTCTTCGTGCCGGCGCCTTGCACCATAAAACCCCAGCAATGAAAGAAAAAGCCATCAATTGGCGCTTTGATTTTGCGAAAAAGGCCAAAGGCATTAACGTCAACGTTGGAAAGATTGCGGCTGAGGTTGAGCAGATTTTTGCCATGGATGAGAAGGCTTGGCTACATGGCAAGGAAATGGTCGCAGGACTACGCGACGGTGCTGCTAAGATACCTGGTGGCGTGGACGTATTTGAGCCGTCACCACACTTAACGGATCTAGAATTGCGGTCGGCACTGTCGGCAGCGTAGAGGCGCGGTGAGTTCAAAGATTATCTTCCAGCTGTCGTGCCGTCGACTAGCGATATCTAGGTAGGGTACGCGGCACGCCTGGGCCCTGCGAGCATAGCTCTTCGGGCCTGACCGACTAAAATCGCTCCACCGGAGCGATTTTGCCTTTGGCCGTCGGTCAGTGCGCCTCATCCCAATTGTGCGCCGCGTGAGCATCCACCTTGATCGGCACTGACAGTCGCACTGCCGGTTCCGCCGCACCCTCCATCACCTTCGTGATCGCCGGCATCGCCACCGCCTCGCTCCCCAAAGGCACCTCGAAGATCAGCTCGTCGTGCACTTGCAGCAGCATGTCCGCCTCCACGCCGGCCTTCTTCAAAGCCGGTTCCATGCGGATCATGGCGCGGCGGATGATGTCGGCGGCGGAGCCCTGGATGGGGGCGTTGATGGAGGCGCGTTCGACGAAGCTGCGTTCGGCGGGGTTGGAGGAATTGGCGTTGGGGAACTGGATCTTGCGGCCGAACAGGGTGGTGACGAAGCCCTCGATTTTGACGCGGCGGCGTTGTTCGTCCATGTAGTCCTTGATGCCGGGGAAGCGCTCGAAATAGGTCTTGATATAGTCGCCCGCTTCGGTGCGGCCGATTGCGAGCTGGTTGGCCAGGCCAAAGGCGGAAATGCCGTAGATGATGCCGAAATTGATCGCCTTGGCGCGGCGGCGCACGTCGGACGGCATGCCCTCGACCGGGACGCCGAACATTTCGGAGGCGGTCATGGCATGGATGTCGAGGCCTTCCTCGAAGGCGTCCTTGAGCGACTGGATGTCGGCGATATGGGCCAGGACCCGCAGCTCGATCTGGGAATAATCGGCGGAGATCAGGATCTTGCCGCGGGCGGCGACGAAGGCGGAGCGGATCTTGCGACCGTCCTCGGTGCGCACCGGGATGTTCTGCAGGTTCGGCTCGTTGGAGGAAATGCGCCCGGTCAAGACGGCAGCCTGCGAATAGGAGGTGTGGACGCGGCCCGTGCGGGCATTGATATGGGCGGGCAGGGCATCGGTATAGGTGCCCTTGAGCTTGGTGAGCTGGCGCCAGTCGACGATGGTACGGGCCAGGGGAATGCCCTTGAGGGCGAGGTCCTCGAGCACGTCGGCGCCGGTGGCCCAGGCGCCGGTCTTGGTCTTGGAGCCGCCGGGCAACTGCATCTTGTCGAAAAGGATTTCGCCCAGCTGCTTGGGCGAGCCCAGGTTGAAGCTTTGGCCGGCGAGCTCATAGGCCTCGGCCTCGAGCGCCGCGGCACGCTGGGAAAAATCGCCCGACAGGCGCGACAGGATTTGCCGATCCACCGCAATGCCGCGCTGCTCCATGCGCGACAGCACGGGGGCCAGGGGGCGCTCCAGGGTTTCGTACAGCGTCGTGGCATTTTCGGCGACCAGGCGAGGCTTGAGCAGATGCCAGAGGCGCAGGGTAATATCGGCATCCTCGGCGGCATAGCGGGCGGCGGCGGGGATGTCGAGCTGATCGAAGGTCTTTTGCGCCTTGCCGGTGCCGGCCAGCTCGGCAAAGGAAATGCATTTATGGCCGAGCCAGGCATCGGCGAGCACGTCCATGCCATTGTAGCGCGCGCCATCCAGCGCATAGGAGATCAGCATGGTATCGTCGATCGGCGCCATGGTGATGCCGTAGCGCGCCAGCACCGAAATATCGTATTTGGTGTTCTGCCCGATCTTGAGGATGGAAGGGTGTTCCAGAAGCGGCCTGACGATGTCGAGCACGCGGCCCATCGGCAATTGCCCTTCGACCAGCCCGCCCTGGTCGAGCAGGCTGGCGGCGCCCAGCGTATGCGCCAGGGGAATGTAGCAGCCATTGCCCGGCGCGGTGGAGAAGCAGAGGCCCACCAGATCCGCCGATTGCGGATCGAGCCCGGTGGTTTCGGTATCGATGCAAACCAGTCCCTTGTCGAGGATACGCGCCACCCAGGCGGTGAGCTGATCCTCGGTGGTGACGGTTTCGTAGTCCTCGTAGCGCACCGGGATGGCCTTGATCGTCTCGTGCACCTGCTGGGCATGCAGCGCGGGACCCGTGCCGGGCACCTGCGGCGCCTCGAGCTTGGCCTTGGCGACCGAGAGCGAGGTGGTCTTTTTGTCCTCCACCGCATTGCCGGCGCGCAGTTCGGGATCGGGCTCGAAGGCGTCGGGATCGAAATTTTCCAAGGCGGCGATGCGCTTGACGATGGTGGTGAACTCCATCGCCTTGAGGAACGGCACCAGCTTGGCGCCGCTGATGGGCTCGCGCAGAAGCGCATCGAGCGCCAGCTCCACCGGCACGGCCTGTTCCAGCGTCACGAGGCGCTTGGAGATGCGGGCGCTTTCGGCATGCTCGATCAGCGACTCGCGCCGCTTGTTCTGCCGGATCTCGCCGGCGCGCTCCAGGAGGGTTTCGAGATCGCCATAGGTGTTGATCAATTCGGCGGCGGTCTTGTAGCCGATGCCGGGAACGCCCGGGACATTGTCGACGCTGTCGCCGGCCAGCGATTGTACCTCGATGACCTTGTCGGGGGTGACGCCGAATTTTTCGAACACTTCCTCGACGCCGATCCATTTGTTCTTGAGCGTATCGAGCATGCGGATCGAGCCGTCGGCCTCGACCAATTGCATCAGGTCCTTGTCGGTCGAGACGATGGTGACCTTGCCGCCGGCCGCCTTGGCCTGACAGGCATAGGTGGCGATGATGTCGTCGGCCTCCCAGCCCTCCATCTCGATGCAGGCGATGCCGAAGGCCCTGGTGGCGGCGCGGGTCAGGGGAAATTGCGGGACGAGGTCCTCGGGGGCAGGGGGGCGCTGCGCCTTGTAGGCGGGATAGAAATCGTCGCGGAAGGTCTTACCCTTGTGATCGAAGATAACCGCCATATGGGTGGGCGCGTCGGCCCCCTTCATGTCCTCGGTCAGTTTGAACAGCATGTTGCAAAAGCCCGACACGCAGCCGACCGGCAGCCCGTCCGATTTGCGCGTCAGCGGCGGCAGCGCATGGTAGGCGCGGAAAATATAGGTCGAGCCGTCAACGAGCAGCAGATGCATGTATCGATTCCTGAATGCGCGCCTCGACTGTACGGGAAGCCGGCGCGGCGTCAAAGGGTGGCAGGTTTTTCGCGCATATTGGTACTCGGGGGGGAACCATTGCCTCGCTGTTTCGTTGGGCCGCATCGCGGATAAGAGCGGTTCACAGCCGCCATGGATTTAATCGGTATAGCGTCATGTCAGATTTACCCCTTCCCGACAAAGCCCGGCTTGGTGTGCCGGGGCTCGACGATATCCTGCTCGGCGGGCTGACGCGTGGACATCTCTACCTGGTCGAGGGCAATCCTGGCACCGGCAAGACCACGATTGCCTTGCAGTTTTTGCTTGAGGGCGCGCGTGCGGGCGAGACCGGGCTTTATATTACCTTGTCGGAAACCGAGGACGAGCTGCGCCTGACTGCAGTTTCGCACGGTTGGGCGATCGGGGACAAGTTCAGCGTGTTCGAGCTGGCGCCCCCCGAAAGTCTGCTCGACACCCAGCAGCAGACCCTGCTTTATTCGTCCGATCTGGAACTGGGCGAAACCACCAAGGCGATGTTCGAGGTGGTCGAGCGTATCGTGCCCCATCGCATCGTTATCGACAGCCTGTCCGAGATCCGCCTCCTGGCGCAGAGCTCATTGCGCTATCGGCGGCAAATCCTGCTGCTCAAGCATTATTTTGCCCGCAATGGCGCCACCGTGTTGATGCTGGACGATTTGACCACCGAAGAACAGGACAAGACGGTACATTCCGTCGCCCATGGCGTGGTGCGGCTGGAGGAGCTGATGCCTGAATACGGCGCAGAACGGCGGCGGCTGCGGGTCATCAAATATCGTGGTCAGGCCTATCGCGGCGGCTACCACGATTTCACCATCAAGCGTGGCGGCGTCGAGGTGTTCCCGCGCCTGGTATCGGCTGAACACCGCATCGACTATGTCCGCGATCCCCTGACCAGCAACAATGCGGCGCTGGACGCGCTTTTGGGCGGCGGCGTCGAGCGCGGGTCGAGCGCCCTCGTGCTGGGACCAGCGGGCGCCGGCAAGTCGACCTTGACGCTGATGTTTGCCAAGGCGGCGGTGGAGCGCGGCGAAAAAGCAGCCATTTTCGTGTTCGACGAGGAGTTGGGCCTATTGTTCAATCGGGCAAAGGGCCTGTCGATCGACCTGGAAGCCATGCGAGCCTCTGGCAATCTGCTGATCGAGCAGGTCGATGCCAGCGAACTGTCGCCGGGTGAATTCGCCCACCGCGTTCGCGGGCGGGTCGACGCCGCCCAGGTCAAGACCGTGGTGATCGACAGCCTCAACGGCTATCAGGCGGCCATGCCGCAAGAAGAGGCGCTGCTGCTGCACATCCACGAACTGCTGCAATATCTCAACCGGCAGGGCGCCACCACCTTCATGACGGTGGCCCAGCATGGCCTCGTAGGCGACATGAAATCGCCCGTCGACGTGACCTATATC
The DNA here is from genome assembly GCF_964244875.1 of uncultured Devosia sp. Classification (NCBI taxonomy): domain Bacteria; kingdom Pseudomonadati; phylum Pseudomonadota; class Alphaproteobacteria; order Hyphomicrobiales; family Devosiaceae; genus Devosia; species uncultured Devosia sp. The sequence goes on along the minus strand of NZ_CAXTKA010000002.1, from coordinate 435,336 downwards.
GCCGACACCGTGATCCTGTTGCGCTATTTCGAGGCGCTGGGCCGGGTGCGCCGGGCCATATCCGTCGTCAAGAAACGCACCGGCTCCCACGAGGACACCATTCGCCAATATCGCGTGGGCCATGGTGGCTTCGAGATTGGCGAGCCGCTGGAGAATTTCCAGGGCGTGCTGACCGGCGTTCCGACCTATCTGGGCAGCAACAACCCCCTTATCGGTGACGACCTTGTTATGAATCCGGCCTCCGTCCGCCTGATGGCGGGGACAAACCAGCGTGAATAGCTCTGAGCACGCCCTGGTCCTGGCCCCGTCCGGACGAGATGCCGGCGTCGCGGTGGCCCTGTTGCACGAGGCCGGTCACCTGGGCCGGGCGCGCCGGGACATCGCCGATCTGGTTGACGGCCTCAAGGACGGTGCGGGCTTTGCGCTGGTCACCGACGAAGCGTTGCACCATGCCGACTTGACGATGCTGACCGATTGGGTCGAGGCGCAGGCGCCGTGGTCGGATTTTCCCTTCATCATTCTGACCCAGCGCCTGGGCGGCCCGCATCAGAACCCTTTGCTGGCCGGGATCCAGTCGGCGCTGGGCAACGTGATTTTCATGGAGCGGCCGTTCCAACCCTCGGCGCTCAAGAATGTGGTCGATCACGCCTTGCGCGGGCGGCGCCGCCAATATCAGGCCCGGCGCAATCTCGAGGATTTGCTTGCCAGCGAGCAAACCCTGTCGACCGCCCTGGTGGCGGGCCGGATGGGAACCTGGGAGCTCGACATTGCCGAGCAGCTGCTGACCGGCTCGGACCAGTTCAAGGCCTGCTACGGTCGCGCCCCCGGTGACCGCCTCCTCTTTGCCGACCTGATCGCGGCCATCGCCTGGCCCGACCAGAGCCGCGTGCAGCGCGCCATGGACGATACGATCATCACAGGGTCCGACCTGGTGATCGAATATCGCATCAACTGGCCGGACGGCTCAGAGCATTGGGTCGATGTTCGCGCCCGCGTATTGGCAGGGCCGCAAGGCCTGCCCGAGACGGTGATCGGCGTCGTGTCCGACATTACCAAGCGCAAATACGCCGAAGCCTTCCAGTCCGAAATAGTGCAGGAATTGGCCCTCGAGCGCGAGCGCACCCAGGAGGCCCTGCGGGGCGAGCGGGCCCTGTCGGGCCTGTTGATGACCAGCGTGCCGGCCGGCGTCGTCGCCTATGATGCCGACTTGCGGGTGACCATCTGGAACCCGGTGATGGAGCGCCTGTTCGGCATCAGTGCCGAGCGCGCCAAGGGTCGCCCGCTGGCCGAACTGATCGGGCCCGGCCAGGCCTCCGCCATCGAGCCGCGCCTGCGCGATGCCCTGGACGGCATTGCCGGGCCGATCGAGGAAATCGAGCTGACCACGGATGCCGCCGGGCAGATCGCCCTCGAAAGCCAGCATGCGCCCCTGCGCGGTGGCGATGGCCAGATCGTCGGCGGCGCTGCGTTTTTCCGCGAAATGACCGAGCGGCGCCGCGCCGAGGAACAATTGCGCCAGGCCCAGAAGATGGAGACCATCGGCCAATTGACCGGCGGGGTGGCCCATGACTTCAACAATCTGCTGGCCGCCGTACAGGGCAATCTGGAACTGCTGCGCAAGCGCCTGCCCGACGATCCGCAACTGCATCGCTTCATCGATGGCGCCATGCAGGGTACCCAGCGCGGTGCTTCGCTGACCGCGCGGCTGCTGGCCTTTGCGCGCCGGCAGGACCTCAAGTCCGTGCCCACCGACCTCGAGGACCTGCTCGAGGGCATGCGCGCCCTGGTGGAGCGCTCGATCGGCCCGTTGGTGACGGTGGAGTTCGACCTGGAGGCCGGCCTGCCGCCCGCCACGGTCGATGCCAACCAGCTCGAACTGGCAATCCTGAACCTGGCGGTCAATGCGCGCGACGCCATGCCCGATGGCGGTTACCTGCGCATCGCGCTGTCGCAACTCGATGACCTCGGCAAGACTGCGGGCCTGACCGGCCATTTTCTGCGCCTCAGCGTCACCGATACCGGTTTCGGCATGGACGAAACCACGCTCAAGAGTGCAATCGAGCCGTTTTTCTCCACCAAGGAATTGGGCAAGGGCACCGGGCTGGGCCTGTCCATGGTCCACGGCCTGGCCGTGCAACTGGGTGGCGCGCTGACCTTGTCCAGCCAGCCCGGCCAGGGCACGACCGCCGAGCTCTGGCTTCCGGTATCAACCGCACCAATCGAGGAGGTCCAGGAAATGGAACCCATCAAGACCGAAGCGCCCGCTTCCACCATTCTGGTGGTCGACGATGATGCGCTGATCAACATGAACACCGTCGATATGGTCGAAGACCTCGGGCACACGGTCATCGAGGCCTATTCGGGCAAGCAGGCGCTCGAAATCCTGACCAGCGGCACCCATATCGACGCCCTGATCACCGACTATGCCATGCCCGGCATGACCGGGGTCGAGCTGGCCACCAAGGCGCGCGATCTTTATCCCGGCCTGCCAATTCTTCTGGCTACCGGCTATGCCGACCTGCCCAGCGGCACCACCACCGACCTGCCGCGCCTGGCCAAGCCCTACCAGCAGGCCGAATTGGCGGCGCACCTGTCGCGCCTGCTGACGGTGGCCCTGGCGCCGGGGTCGTGATTTCCGACTAGGAGTTGACGGCTCGGAGTTTTTCACCTCCCTCGGGGCGAGGTCGACGAGCAGCCCCTTACGGGATGAGTACAGGGGATGGCGCCTCACCCGACCCAAGAGGGTCGACCTCTCCGCCAAGGGAGAGGTGAAGCGTTAGCGCAGGCCCGCTTCTTCCAGGAGGCCGGCCCGCTTGGCATCGTAATAATAGCCGCTGGCGTAAAAGCGCATTGCCTGGTCTTCGTTGCCGCGCGCGGTCACATAGGCGCCGGCCAGGTATTTGGCGGCATAGCGCAGATTGGTGTCGGCATCGAGCAGGCCGCCCGGATTGCCGCTATAGCCCATGCCCCGTGCGGTGGCGTGGCTGATCTGCATCAAGCCGTAATAGGGCCCATGGCGCGCCCCCGGATTGTAGCCGCTTTCGCGCACGATGACGCGGCGCACCAGCCGTTCGGGCACATTGTATTGTGCTGCATATTTGGCGATCAGCGGATCGAGCGCCGGCCGGCCCATGCCGGGGGGCGCAAACGCCGGCGCCTCGCCCGACGAAGCGAATGCCAGAAGCCCCTCCAGCGGATTGCCATCGGCCTTGTCGGGCGCAGCGGCCCGCGTCGCGGGCTGTGGCGCCGCAGTGGCGATCGGCCCGGGCGCCGGGCGGAACGAGCTCATCGAGCAGCCCGAGACCAGCAGCCCCAGCAGGGCCCCGCTCACCACCATGATTGCCGTCTGTCGCATGGGCTGATCCGTAATCTGACGCGCCACTCTAACCGATTTGCCCCAGGGGGGCGATAGCGCAATGCTGGCCGCCGCGCCACCGGGATCGGCTGCTGGCGCAGCCCGAAAAGCCAGTGCCACCGGACTGTTATCGAGGACAGCAAAATTGCTCTAGGCGGCAATCGCGGCGCCTTGATGGCGAAATCGGGGCATACGGCGTGACTTCGCCCCAATTGTTAATTGCCCTGCCGCATCGGATCGCTAAGAGTGCGTTCGGGGCGCCGCGCGGGGCCGGCGCCTCGCAGGGGCCTGGTGGCTATGAGCAGGCGCAATGGCTTGGGCGCGCGGCTGCGCTACGAGTTCGATAAATCCATGTCGGCCGGCCCGATCGCGCTGATCGGCTGGCTGGCCCTGCTGTCGCTGTTGGTCATCCTGGTGGCGGGCGCCCTCATCACCCTGCTGCGCATCGCGCCCGAAGGCGGCGAAGTGCCCGGCTTCATCGAAGCGTCCTGGGCAGCGCTGATGCGCACGCTCGACAGCGGCACCATGGGCGGGGACGCCGGCTGGGGCTTTCGCCTCGTCATGCTGGCCGTCACCATCGGCGGCATCCTCATTGTCTCCACCCTGATCGGCGTGCTCTCCACCGGCATCGAGGCCAAGCTCGACCAGTTGCGCAAGGGCCGCAGCCAGGTGCTGGAAACCGACCACACCATCATTTTGAACTGGAGCCCGTCGATCTTGGACATCATCGGCGAATTGGTTATAGCCAACAAAAGCCGCCGCAAGCCGCGCATCGTCGTCATGGCCATGCGCGACAAGGTCGAGATGGAAGAGGAAATCGCCGCCAAGGTCGGCTCCCTGGGCAATACCAGGGTCATCTGCCGCCATGGCGATCCGACCGATCTCTACGATCTGGCGCTGGCCTCCCCGCAAACCGCACGCTCGATCATCGTCGTCTCGCCCGAATTGGCCGAGGGCGCCCCCGACGATGCCGACAGCCGCGTCATCAAGACGATTCTGGCACTGGTCAACGATCCGCGCCGCCGCGCCGCGCCCTATCGCGTCGCCGCCGAAATCCGCAACGCCGCCAATGCCGATGTCGCCCGCGTCGTCGGCGGCAAGGAGCTCCAGCTGGTGCTGGCCGACGACTTGATCGCGCGCATCGTGGTGCATTCCTCGCGCCAGTCGGGCCTGTCGGCGGTCTATTCCGAACTGCTCGATTTCGAAGGCTGCGAGATCTACACGCTGGACCAGCCCGATCTGGTGGGCAACGTCTTTGGCGATAGCCTGATGGCCTATGAAACCTCCACCCTGATCGGGCTCTGCGCGCCCGACGGCACGGTGCGCCTCAACCCGCCGATGGACACACTCATCATTCCCGGCAGCAAGGCCATCGTCATCGCCGAGGACGACGCAGCGGTGCGCATCGCCACCGCCAATATCAGCGTCGACCCCGATGCGATGCGCCTGCCCGCCCCGCGCCCGGCACTGCCCGAGCGCACGCTGATCCTGGGCTGGAACCGGCGCGCCCGCATCATCGCCTATGAGCTGTCGCGCTATGTGGCGCCCGGCTCGGTGCTCGCCATTGCCGCCGATACGCCCGACCTGGAGGCGGAAGTCGCCGCGCTCGATATCGCCAGCGACAATCTGTCCATCGTTTACGGCCGCATCGATACCACCAGCCGCACGGCGCTGGAGAGCCTGGGCATTACCGGTTACGACCACGTGCTGGTGCTGGGCTATTCGGACCTGCTGCCCGCCCAGCCCACCGATACCAGCACGCTGGTGACCCTGCTGCACCTGCGCAAGATCGCCGATGCAGCGGGCGTGCATGTCAATGTGGTTTCAGAAATGGTCGATGTGCGCAATCGCGCACTGGCCGAGGTGACCCGCGCCGACGATTTCGTCGTGTCCAACAAGCTGGTCAGCCTGATGCTGGCCCAGGCTTCGGAAAACGATTGCCTGGCCGCCATCTTCGAGCAATTGCTCGATGAGGACGGCTCGGAAATCTACATGCGCCCGGCCGCTGACTATATTGGGCTCGACCGGCCCGCCAATTTCTACACCATCACCCAGGCCGCCCGCGCCCGCGGCGAAGTCGCCCTCGGCTATCACCGCCCCCGTCCCGGCGCCGCTGCCGACGGCATCGTGGTCAATCCGCTCAAGTCCCTGCCGCTGGACTATCTGCCCGGCGACCGGCTGATCGTCCTGGCCCGCGATTGAGCCGGCAATTTCGCGCACAACCCCAGTTGCGCCCATGCCCGGCTTTGGTTAGGTTGCGCCCATTCAGCCGGAGCATCGCTCCGCAGCCCGGATGCACCCGTAGCTCAGCTGGATAGAGCGCTGCCCTCCGAAGGCAGAGGTCGGGGGTTCGAATCTCTCCGGGTGCGCCAACTTGCTTGTTAGCAAATCGCTATGTTCGCTACCGATTAGCGATCGGTCCGCTATGCGCCCCATTTCAACTGTTCGTCCATATTTATGAAATTCGTGAAAGCAGACAGTTCGCTCGCGAACCTACGCCCCAGCATGTTGCATTTAAGCTGGCAGATAGTTGCGCCTCATGTCTGCGGCCTCACATTCACTAAATTGAAATCTGCCTTTTCTTTCGAGATGAAAGGCGTTTAGTGTTTGATGTAGGGGGCCAAGATGATTTTGGAAGACACTGCCGATGATGCGCCGCAAGAATTTGCGGAACGACCTGCAATACACAGCGACATTGCAGCCAGCTTTACCTACGCATCCTATCAGAACGCAATCCCGGTTATTCGTTCGATTAGGCTGAGCAATTCGACAGGACAAAATTTACAGAATTTGGCCCTAGAGTTGACGGCAGATCCCGCCTTCCTTCGCCCCAAGACTTGGACCATCGACCGGCTGTTGCATGGCGATGATATCACTTTGAGCGATCGGAAAGTCGACTTCGACCCAGCATACCTTGGCGGTCTCAACGAGGCAGAACGCGGCTGTGTTTCGCTGCTCCTGAAGCGCGGGAGTGAGGTGCTGGCTGAAGAACGCATCGATGTTCGGCTGCTGGCTCGCGACGAATGGGGCGGTGTGCACGATATGGCGCAACTGCTGCCCGCTTTCGTCATGCCCAATGACCCCGCTATAGCTGCCATTCTGCGCCAGGCAGCTGATCAATTGATTGCCCATGGTCACTCTTCAGCTCTTGATGGCTATCAGAGCAGCAGTCCACAACGCGCTTTTCTGTTAGCCGCATCCATCTATTCTACGGTTACCGGCATGGGTCTGCACTATGCCGAGCCGCCGATCAGTTTCGAGCATCGCGGCCAGAAGGTGCGTCGCCCCTCGACCATCGAAACCGAGCGTCTCGCCACCTGCCTCGATACCAGCCTGCTTTTTGCCGCCGCGCTCGAAGGCGCTGGGCTCTATCCGGTCATTCTGATGTTTAACGGCCACGCCGCCGTCGGCGTCTGGCTCAACAAACGAACGCTGTCGAGCAGCATCGAGCATGACGCCATGGAGATCCGTAAGGCACTCGCGGCGCGCGAATTGCTGGTGTTCGAAACCACCGGCGTCACCCATCGTCCGGCCATGCCGCTTGATGCCGCCCAGCGCCTGGCCGAGCGCCGCCTCGACGAAACCAATGCTCATGAATTTGTCGCCGCAATCGATGTGCACCGCGCTCGTAGCGGCGGTATCACGCCGCTGGCATCACATGAGCCCTTGCGCCGCGCCGCAACCGGTGACCTGACGCCGGTCAGCGCACTTCCTTTGCCCATAACGCCACCTCTTGGCACCGGCCCCGCCGAAATCGTCGAGGTCAAGCCGACCACCGCCTCCGGTCGCGTCGATCGATGGCAGCGCAAGCTGCTTGACCTTACGCTGCGCAATCGCCTGCTTAATTTTGCCGAAGGCCGCAAGACCATCCCCTTCCTCTGCGCCGATGCCGCGGCGCTGGAAGACATGCTGGCCGGTGGCGCTGCCATCCGTCTCATTTCGCTGCCGGAACAGAACCCGCTCGGTGAACGCGATCCGGCCCTGTACCGCGAAGTACATGGCAAGGACCTCCAACAAGGCTTTGCCGCGGAGGCCCTGCAGCGGGGCGAACTGGCTTCGCCACTCCCCGGCCGCGACCTCGATGTCCGGCTGATCGAGTTGCACCGTCAGGCCAAGAACGATCTGGCCGAAGGCGGCGCTAACACGCTTTTTCTCGCCGTTGGTTTCCTGCGCTGGAAAAAGAAGCTCGAAGATACCCGCTTTTATCGCGCACCCCTCCTTTTGGTGCCGGTCAAGCTTGAACGCCGCAGCGCCAGCTCGGCCTTCTCGCTGCGGTATCACGAGGACGAACCGCGCTTCAACGCTACACTCCTGCAATTTCTCGAAAGCGAGTTCGATCTTCGCCTGCCCCAGTTCAATGGCGATCTACCTACCGATGCCAATGGTGTGGATGTGCCGCGCCTCCTGACCATGATGCGCCAGGCCGTACGCGACGTCCCCGGCATGGAAGTGGTTGACGAAACTGCGCTGTCCACCTTCTCCTTCGCTAAATTCCTGATGTGGAAGGATCTGGTCGAGCGCACCAACGCCCTGCGCCAAAATCGCGTCGTCCGCCACCTGATCGACACGCCTGAGCAGGCCTTTGCCGGTGCCGGTGAGCCCTTTGCGAGCGAAGCCAGCCTCGACACCCGCCCGCCGGCCGATGTGGTCTCGTTGCTACCAGCAGACTCTTCGCAAACTGCCGCCAGTCTCGCCGCAGCCGAAGGACGCGATTTCATCATTATTGGCCCGCCTGGCACCGGCAAGAGCCAAACCATTGCCAACATGATGGCCAATTGCCTGGCGACCGGCAAATCCGTGCTTTTCGTCGCCGAAAAGACTGCCGCACTTGACGTCGTCTATCGTCGCCTGCGTGAACATGGCTTGGGAGCTCACTGTATCGAACTGCATTCGAGCAAGGCCGACCGCCGCAACTTTCTGGGGCAGCTCAAGTCCTCCTGGGAAAAGGGTAGCCGAGTCAGAGACGACGAGTGGGTTCGCGTTAATGAGCAACTCCGCCTGCGCCGCGACGAGCTCAACCGCTATGTCGCCGCTCTGCACAAGACCTATCGTAATGGCCTTACGCCCTATGGCGCGCTGGGCCTGGCGCTGCGCGGCCAGAACGATCCTGCCCCCAAGCTGGCTTGGCTAAGCCACGAAGTCCATGACCAGATTCAGCGGCACGATCTGGAACGCATGGCCGACGAAGTGGGGCTCGCCTTCCGATCTATCCAGACCCGCCCCACCCTGCAACTGATCGACCATCCCGAATGGACTTCGGCCTGGCAGGCCGATCTTCTGGCTAAAAGTACCGAGCTCGGCGCGGCCAGCGAGATTCTCGGCACCAGCCTTGGCGCTTTTCTCGGCGCCATCGGCTTTCAGCCCAATTCCGATGCAGCACTAGCCGATATCGCCGTGCTTGAAGCCATTGCCGATGTGCTGATCGACAGCGCCGGACACGACTTAACTGTTTTCCTCGATCCTGAACTCGGCAACCTCCCCAAGGCGCTTGCCGCGCTTGAAGCCGAACTTGCGGCCTTCGCCGCATCCCGTGCACTTTTATCGGCCAGCTATAACGAAGCCGCGTTGCTCGGGGCAGATCTAGTCACGATTGACGCCCAATGGCGTGAAGCGCTGACTGCCTTCTGGCCCAAGGCCCAGATCGACAAGCGTAAGGTGCAAAAGCTGCTCCAGACCTATGTCCGCAGCGGCACGGCCGATGCCGACACCGATCTACCGGCGCTCCTCGCCATGCAAGCCAGCGCCCGCGCCATCGCAGCAAACTCGCTGGCGACCAAGACGGTCGGCTTTGCCGGTCTCGAAACGAATACCGGGCAAGTCGCTCACGTGCTGGGCCTTGCTGATCGGATGCGCCGCGTCCTTGGTCCCTTCGCCAGTGACACGGAAGCTGTGCGCGCAATGATCCGCGCACTCGACCAAACGCTGCGCTCCGGCGCCGACGATCACGTCCGCCATGCCGCCCGGCGCCTTGTCGCATCCCGCGTCGGCCTCAATGCGGCCCTTGACGCGTTCGCTGCCGTAGCGGGCAGCACACCGCCTTTGGCAGGTTCGACACCGCTGGCCGATTTGCAGACGCTTCTGGCTGAACTGCCGCAAGTGGCTCATCTCCTGCGCGACTGGACCAGCTGGTGCCGCTCGCGCAAGCAGGCCGTCCAGCGCGGTCTTGGGCCTCTGATCTCCGGTCTCGAAGCGGGCACCATTATCCCCGATGGCGCGGCCGTTGCGTTCCGTCTGGCCTATGCCCGCTGGTGGGCGCCCCTGGTGCTTGATCTTGATCCAGTGCTCCGCGACTTCCGCCGCTTCCAGCACGAACATGCGATTGTCGATTTCCGCCAGATCGATGACATGGTCCGCGCCCAGGCTACCCAGCGTGTGCTCAATGTCATTTCTCATGGGCTGCCGCAAATCCAGAGCGTACCCCGCAATTCCGAGCTTGGCCTGCTCCGTCATCAGATGGAGTTGCAGCGTCCCAGCCGCTCGATCCGCGAAATGATCGGCGCCATGCCGGAAAACTTCGGGAAGCTGGCGCCTTGCATGCTGATGTCGCCACTGTCCATTGCGCAATATTTGCCGCCTGATCAGGCGCTATTTGATGTGGTCATCTTCGACGAGGCCTCTCAGATCACTACCTGGGACGCCGTCGGCGCCATCGCGCGAGCACACCAGACCATTGTGGTCGGCGATCCAAAGCAGTTGCCGCCCACCAACTTCTTTGGCCGCAACGAGGAAGACGAGGCGGTTGCCGAACACGAAAAGGACCTCGAAAGCATTCTCGACGAAGTAAAGGCGTCTGGCATCCCAGTGCGTGACCTGCGCTGGCATTATCGCAGCCGCAATGAATCGCTTATCGCCTTCTCAAACCACTACTATTACCAGAACCGGCTGGTCACCTTCCCCTCGCCCAATGTCGAGGATCGCGCCGTGCAGTTGCGCAAGGTGGGCGGCATCTATGACCGCGGCAAAAGCCGTACCAATCGCGGCGAAGCACAAGCTATCGTAGACGAGGCCGTCGGCCGCCTCGGCGGTTGGTTGGCCCTGCCGGAAAAGGAGCGCCCCACACTTGGGGTCATCACCTTCAACGCTCAACAGCAATCCCTGATCCACGACCTGTTTGATGCCGCCCGGCGTGACCGGCCCGAACTTGAATGGTTTTTTGCCGAAGACCGCATCGAGCCTGTCATTGTCAAGAATCTGGAGAATGTTCAGGGTGATGAGCGTGACGTTATCCTGTTCTCGATCACTTTTTCACAGGACGCAGCGGGCAAGCGCAGCATGGATTTCGGTGCCCTCAACCGCGATGGCGGCGAACGCCGGCTCAACGTTGCCGTCACCCGAGCTCGCCAGGAATTGCTGGTCTTTTCTGGTTTCACCGCCGACCAGATCGACGTCAACCGAACCAAGGCGTTGGGTGTAAAACACCTGAAGGCTTTTCTCGACTTCGCCGAACGCGGCGCTATTGCCCTGCCTGCACAGGATGATGGTTCGGTCGGCGCACTGGAGTCGCCGTTCGAAGAGGCCGTGGCATTGCAACTTGAGGGCCGCGGTTGGGAAGTCGTGCCGCAGGTGGGCATTTCGGGTTTCCGGGTCGATATGGGCATTCGCGATCCCGACCGGCCAGGCACCTATCTGGCCGGCGTCGAATGCGATGGCGCCACCTATCACAGCTCAGCCACCGCCCGTGATCGCGACAAGGTGCGCGAACAGGTTTTGCGCGGTCTGGGTTGGACCATCTTGCGCGTTTGGTCGACAGACTGGTGGTTCGATCCGGCCGGCGCGGTGGACCGCCTTCACATTGCGCTCACCGAACAACTTGAAACCTTGCGCGCAAAACGTGCCGAGGCCGAAGCGGCAGAATCGGAAGCGGCAGAATCGGAGGCAGCTGCCGGCCGTCACTGGGACATGGGCGAGGAGGTCCAAGCAGCAATTGAAACGGGCATGAGTGAGGAGAGCCAGCCAGACATAACCCTTGTTCCGCAATCGCCATCCGCTGCGCCAGCACCGGAGCCCGTGCGGTTGATGGGTGTGGCGGAAATTGTTGAATTGGCTCCGCCGGTCGTCGTGTCAGCACCTGCGCAACTGGATGCTAGCGCCACCGGCTACCGAGTTACCGATCTTTCCGCGCTACCAGCCGATCCCGACCGCTTCTACGACTTCGAATATCGAAGCATACTTAAGGCCATGATCGACACGGTGATTGAGCATGAAGCACCCCTTCGTGACGATGTTTTGGCGCAGCGCATCGCGCGGGCTCACGGCTGGCCGCGAACTGGTCCGCGGATTCGGGAGCGGATCGATATCCATCTGCGCGATGTGGACCGAACCAGCGAGAGCAGCGGCATCTTCCTTTGGCGCAAAGACACCATCACATCGCTGCTAGACTACCGTCCTCACGCCAACGAGGAAGCTCGGCGCAGCATTGGCGACATTGCCATTGCCGAATTAGCCTCCCTCGTGATCTCCAATCCGGCCTTGCTCGATCAGCGCGATCCTGCCGCTGATCTGGCGCGACTGCTTCGCGTCGAGCGCTTGGCGGCGACGTCGCGTGCCCGGCTGGACGAAGCGATCGCCCGCGCGCGTCAACATATCCAGAATTGAGAACCATGTTTCGTTTCATCCATAGCTCCGATCTGCATATCGGCAAACGTTTTGGCAATTTGCCGGAAGACCTGCGCGGTCGCCTATGCGAGGCGCGTCACACGGCTCTTTCTCGCTTGGCCCGGCAGGCGCGCAGCAATGGTGCTGCCATCATCCTTCTGGCTGGAGATACTTTCGATACAGAAACGCCAACGCCGCAAATGCTGCATCACGCCATGCAGGAAATGCGTCAGTCACCCGACCTCACCTGGGTCATCTTGCCGGGCAATCACGACTCGCTTCTGGCAGACGAACTCTGGCGGCGCGCCCGCGATATTTTGCCGCCCAATGTTATCCTTGCACTTGAGCCAAGGCCCATCGAACTTGCCGGCAATGTCGTGCTTCTGCCAGCCCCTTGCACCACGCGCCGCCCGGGCCGTGACCTCACCGAATGGATGAGCACCGCCGCCACGCCGCAAGGCGCCGTGCGCATTGGCCTTGCCCATGGCCCCGTGCTCGATTTTTCCGAAGACGGCGCCAAGGGCGAAGTCATCGCGCCAAACCGTGCCGCCTTGGCGGGTCTCGATTATCTCGCGCTCGGCGACTGGCATGGCCGGCTCAGTCTCAACGAGCGCACCCATTATAGTGGATCTCCCGAACCAGATCGCTTCAAGCACGGCAAGCCAGGCGAAGCATTGCTGGTTACCATCGCCAATGCAGACGCCGTTCCGGAGATAACTACCGTACCCACTGCCAATTTTGCTTGGCAGACTAGGCCGCTCGAACTTTTGGGCGAGGAAGATGGCCTGGCCAGTCTTGAAGCGGCATTACCCGAGCCGACCAACCGTCGCCAGACCTTGCTGCGACTTGACCTGTTCGGTCACACTCGCATCGCCACCCGGACTGCGCTTGCGGCCCGAGCCGATGCGCTGGCGCCACAATTTGCGCATTTTGAGGTCGAGGACAGTCAGTTGCTGACCGAATGCGAAGCCAGCGATCTGGAGCGCATCGACCATGCCGGCGCACTGCGCCTGGCCGCTGAGGCTCTCCTCGCACAAAGCGAGGACGCTTCGCTATCGGCTGATGAACGGACCATTGCCCAGGCTGCGCTGATGCGCCTCTTCACCTATTGCGAAAAGATCGACGCATGAAACTCCGTGCCCTTCGCCTGCACAACGTGAAGAGGTTCGCCGGCCGCGGCGTGTCCATCGAGAATATTGGTGACGGTGTCAACGTGCTGGCTGCCGCCAACGAGTTTGGCAAGTCCACCTCGTTCGAAGCCTTGCACGCCCTGTTTTTCCAGCCCCATTCCGGCACACCCAATAGCGTTAAACTGCTGCGCCCATATGCCGGGGGCAACCCGCTGGTCGAGGCCGATATCGAGACCAAGGATGGCGCCTTCCGACTGACTAAGCAATTCTACGGCGGACGTTACGCACGCATCATCGAACTGGGCAATAATCGCCTCGTCGCCCAAGCCGATGAAGCCGAAGCCTTCATCGCCAATCTGACCAAAGGTGGCGCCGGCGGCCCGGCCGGGCTGCTCTGGGTCCGCCAAGGCCTGACCGGTATTGAAAAACGCAGTACATCCGAAGAAGAAAGCGACCGCCGCGTCCGCGAAACGCTGTTGTCATCGGTGCAGGGCGAGGTCGAAGCGCTGACAGGTGGCCGTCGCATGGCCGAAATTCTGATGGCCTGCGAAGAGGCATTGGGCCGTCTCGTTACCCCAAGCAATATGAAACCCAAAGCCGGCGGTCCTTACAAGGATGCGCTTGACGAACAAGACCGGCTGGCGGCCCTCGAACAACAATTGTCCGCCGATGTCGCTGCCCTGCGCGATGCGCTGGATCGTCGCAGGATAGCCACGCGCCGCTTGGCTCAACTCGAAGCGCCCGAGGAAGTCGAGGCGCGCCGAGAGGAGATCAAGGTCGCCGAGGAAGCCTCTCAAGCGGCCCGTTCGCATCGCGAAACCCTGCTCGCCGCCGAAGCCGGTCTGGCATTGGCGGTCGAGCAGCATCGCGCAGCCGCAGTTGCTTCCGAGCAGTTTCAAAATGCGCTCGACCGCGCTGGGCAACTGGAGCGACGAGCGACCGCCTCCACGCAGCGCCTCGATCTCGCCAAAGCCCGCCACGCAGATGCCAGGGCCGAGAGCGACCGCCTGCAGGCTGAGATGCAAGCCGCAGAAGCGGGCGAGCGCCAAGCACTTGAGGACAAAGCCCGTCTCGACGCCGCGCAGGACGCGCGTGATGCGGCTGAACGCTTCGACGCTGCCAATGACAGACTGACGCAAGCCGAGGCCATTCGCACCAGATTAGAGACAGGCGACGCCCTGCTCGCCACCTTGCTTGTTCCAAAAAAGGCCCTTGAGCAACTCGAAGACCTTGATCTCGAATTAGCCCGCTTGAGCGCCGTGCAATCGGCAGCTTTGCCCAGCCTGCGCATGGTCTATGCCAATCCAGCCGACACCTCGATTGCACTGGCCGGCAAACCGCTCACCCATGACGCCCACCAGAACTTTAGCGGTACGATCGATCTGGACATTGCCCATGTCGGCCGCCTTACGATCCGAAGCCGATATGTCGACGACGCCGGCCAAGCCATTGCGGCTGTCCAGGACAAGGTTCGGATGCTCCTGGTCTCTGTCGGCGTCGAAAGCATTGCCGCAGCGCGCCAGCGCCGGAATATTGCCCGCGAAAAATCCGACGCCCTAACTCTCGACCGCCAACTGCTTGGGCAACTTGCTCCTGATGGTATCGAAACCCTGCGCGAGGCCGTCACGCGTCTGGACGCGCTGCGGGGCGACAGACTCGAAATCAAGTTCGATGCCTCGGCCATCATCGAGGCACTCCGGTCTGCAGACGCTGATGTCGTCGCCAGCCGCAACGCAGTGCGCGAAGCGCGCCCGATGACAGACGCGGCGCATCAGGAATTTCTCGCCGCCCACGCCGCGCACGCAGAGTTACAGGCCGAGTTGCGCGCGCTTGAGGCGACGCTGGGTGCTTCCAGCCAAAGACCGGCAAAGGTCATGCAAATCGACGGCGAACTCCAAGCACGCCGCGAGCGTTTGCTGTCAGCCGAAGCCGCTGTCGAACCGCTTCGAGCTAGGGTCCAGGACCTTGCGGCAGCCGAACTTAGCCTCAAACGCGTGCGCGCCGTCGCTCAGGCAGCCGACCAGGAAATCAAGCTGAACAGGGAAACGCTTGCCGACCTGAATGGCCAGATCCGCACGCAAGCTGACAAGGCAATCGAGGAGAATTGGCAAGAAACCAAGGATTTGTTGACCGCCGCTACCGACAAGGCTCACCGCTACGAAGTTGAGGTAAAGACCCTTGATCGCCTCCGGACAGCCCTCACCAGCGCCCGTTCTTCCGCGCGCGACCTTTATCTGAAGCCCGTCATCACCGAACTACGCCCGCTGATCGGCCTGCTTTTTGACGACATTACAGTCGCATTCAACGAGACCACGCTGCTCCCGAAAACCGTTCTGCGAAACGGGCAGCAAGAGGAAGTCGAACGGCTCAGTGGCGGCATGCGCGAACAGCTATCGATCCTCACTCGTCTTGCCTTCGCACGTCTACTCGCCCGCGACGGCCGCTCTGCGCCGGTTATACTGGACGATGCATTGGTCTATTCCGACGACGACCGCATCGAGCGCATGTTCGAAGCCCTGCACAGCCAATCGCGCGACCAGCAAATCCTGATCTTCTCATGCCGTCAGCGCGCATTCTCCCGGCTCGGCGGAAATGTCTTATCGATATCCGACTGGTCGCCCCCATGAAAATTGCAGGCTGACTATTGCAACATCTGTTAATGAACCTCGCCTATGGACACTGCTCGTGTATGCAATCTGGATGATGAGGTGCAAAGCGGACAGTCGGCTCACTGCCCAACGCTGCCGGGTCGCGATATCTTGGGCAGTGTTTATGCTGAACATCGGCTCCCCGCGGAGTTATCTATTAATTTCAACAGCGTAGGTGTTCGCAGTTTTATTCTGACCGGTTCGCCAACATTTTCAATGAGTTAGCAATTATCTGTATTTTCTGTCACATAGAAATGCACCCCAATTGGTGATGTGGCGGATTGCCGTGGCTTACGCGTCCTGCGCGCCAACTGGTCTTGGACGCGCGCGATCGCCGTACATCGGGGGGAATGCGCCAACGCCAACCGATGACCTGTGGGGTAGACTATCTCGGTTCCTGGATTCAGCGCCGAAAGCGCGCGACAGGAGCGCCTTGTGCGCGCACCTTGACCGCGAGCACCGTGCCGGCGCTCGGATTGGCTGCCAATTGTTCGGCTTCCAAGCCTTGTGTCAGGCTGGTGATGTAAAGCGTGCGCATATCCAAGTCGCCGAAGCAGGCATGGTCGGCCGGAAATTCGGTACGACCATGAAGTTGCCGTCGTTCAACCGCATCTGGCTGATGGGCAGCCGGATTTCGCAGAGCACTTCGCTCACTCCGGTCTGAACATCCAATAGAACCACCCGGGCTTGCAGCGCCACGACCAGCTTGCCGCTGTCGCACAAGCCCAGCGCACTGGCAGCCGAGGGGAAACGGTGGACCTGGCGTGTGCCGGAGCCGACTGAAATGACGTGAATTTCGCCATCCAGGATCGAGGCGTAATGCAACGTCTACTGACCGGCATCCCAGACCGGGCTTTCACCGACGCCGCGCGGGGTAGAATCGACGGTCTTGAAGGTTTCGCCATCGGCGATGAGCGAGTTTGCGGCGGCGGTCATCGAGCGGTCCTTAGGCTTTTGCGGCACCGGCATGAATGCCGGTCCTAGTGCTGCGCCGACTTGGGCATCTTGATGGACGAGCCGCAGCTTTCCCGGATGGTGAGGGAAATGGGGACATCGTAGCGCGTCTGCGAGAGATCCCGTTTCATGATCAGGCCGAACAGCACCTCCACCGCGAGTGCGTTACGCTCGTGGGAGATGGTGGTCAGGGACGGATTGGTAAAGGCGCCGATAGTGGTGCCGTCGAAGCCGACGACGGCCACGTCTTCGGGGACGCGAATGCCGTTTTGCCTTAGCACGCGCAGCGCGCCGATCGCCATGAGATCATTATAGGCGAAGATGGCGGTCGGGCGTTCAGCCCCGGACTGCGACAGCAGCAACTGGGTAGCTTCGGCGCCGCCTGACATGGTATTGCGTCCCACGGCGAACCAGGCTTCGCAGGCCTCCAGCCCGGCGCCATTCAGCGCCCGTCGAAAGCCCAAGTACTTCTTGTGGGTTTTGTTGTCGAGCTCGGTGATATAGCCAATCCGGCGATGGCCCAGCGAAATCAGGTGCTGGGTCGCCATGAAGCCACCGCCCTCGACGTCGATGCTGATATTGGGGATATTGGAGGGCAAATGCCCTCCGGCCTGGATGATGACGCAAGACACGCCCCGCCCGGCCAGGACCTCGATCTGATCGGATACCGAGTCGGGATCGACGCCCAGCAAGACGCCATCGACCGAGCCACCGGCCAGGTAGGATAGCACCTGGCGCACCTTCGCCGGAGAATTGGCGACCATCACGTTGACGGAGAAGCCGCGCTCGTCCGCCTCTGCCTGGGCTTGGCTGACCACTTCGGCGAAGAACGGGTTTTGCAGGCTGGGCACGACCACCGTAATCGCCTGCGTCGCCTGATTGCGCAAGCTGCGGGCCAGACGGTTGGGGACATAATTGAGTGTCCTGGCGGCCTCGAAAACCCGCTCTTGCGTTGGCTTGGAGACCCTCGAAGCATCTCCCCGCCCGCGCAGGACGAGGGACACGGTGGTTTGCGAAGCTCCGGCCAATCGAGCGACATCAAGACTGGTGGGAGCGCGGCTTTTTTCACTCATCGCTTGTTGGCTTTTCCGATTGGCGGGGAAACCGGCGTATTTTGACACTAACTAGGTATTAGCCTTTGGTACTGGTTCATGCTCCGCACAGTGTCAATAGACAGGCGCGCCAGGCCCGCCTTGCCAAGCCGAGCCGCCGACCTTCAAAACGATCATTCGCCACAACCTTGACAATTCCATCCAGCTGCGCCTATGCTTTTGCTAAATCCTATTAGCAAGCTGCGTGTGTGCTGTTTACCGTGCGGCTGGCCTTGCGGAGCTTGATTGATTTGGCGCCGGAGGCGTCAGGATGACTTAGTGCTAAATCGTTTTAGCACTTGGCCGGCAAGCAGCGTCGAGCAACAGCTGCGGCCGGAGGAGGAATGGCGCCAAGCGCTAAAAAGGAGGACTGCATTGTCTCAATTTCTCATTGGACGTCGAAAATTACTGGCTGGAACAGGCGCCGTGGCGCTTGGAGCGGCGGCTATGGCCATGATCGGGCGCGCTTTCGCGCAGGAGCAACATCTGCGGTACTTTTTCTGGGGCGGCCCCGCCCGCGCCGCCAACCGGCAGGCGGCGGTGGACAAGTTTGTCGCCGAAAAAGGGTCGATCTCCGCCAGCGTAGAATGGGCTGGTTGGGATGACTATTGGCCGCGCCTCAACACCCAACTCGCCGGCGGCAATCCGCCCGACCTGATTCAGATGGATTTCAGCCGCATCGAGGAATTTGCCAGCCGCGGCACGTTGCTGGAACTCGATGCCTATATCCCGGGCACCCTCCAGATTGCCGGGTTCGGCGACAAGCGCCTGGCTTCGGGCAAGATCGGCGGGAAAACCTACGGCATTACCGGCGGCGATAATTCCCAGGCCATGTTTTACGACGTCGCTGCCTGGGACGAGGTTGGCGTGGCACCGACCAATCTCATGTCCTGGAACGATTTCCGGTCCGTATGCGAGCAGTTCAAGGCCAAGACGAGCCGGAATAACGTGGTGGCGACGCCAAACCGTGGCGGCGGCAGCAACGAACTCGAAGTTTGGATGCGCCAACGCGGCAAATCGCTCTACAACGGCAAGGCCCTGGGCTTCGAGCTGGCCGACCTGGTCGAGTGGTTCGATTTCTGGCAGGCCATGACCAATGACGGTCTGGCGGCAACAGGCGAAATCCAGGGCCTGCAGCAGGCCAGCGCCGAAGGCGCCCTGATGACGCAGGGACTGGCGGCAATCTCGTTCGGTTGGTCCAACGATCTGGTGGCCTATGCGGCATTGACGCCCAACCAGATCGGTATGCTGACCATTCCAGGATCGGACACCAGGCCGGGACAGTTCATCAAACCATCGCAATTTCTCAGTGTCGGCGCCAAATCGCCCAATGCGGAACTGGCGGTGGCATTGATCAACTTCCTGCTCATGGATCCTGAGGCCGTCAAAATCCAGAAGCTGGACGTCGGCGTTCCCCCCGACGTGGCGGTGCGCGAGGCGCTGCTCCCCAGCCTGAACCCGATCGAGCAGCAGATTGTCGGCTATCTGGGCGAAGCGGAAAAGGCGGCCGGAAACTTGCCCCCGCCGCCCCCGCCTGGTGCTGGAGAGGTGGCGCTGATGCTCAACGACGTCAATACCGAGATCATGTTCGGCCTGTCGCCGGCCGATGGTGCACAAAAGGTCATGGACCAGGCTGCCGCAATTCTAGCGCGCGCCTGACAAGCTCAATCCCCCCGTTTGCGGCGGGGGGATATTTGGGTTAGGGGCGAATGATAGAAATCAGTTCAGCCGCCGGCCCTCGCCATTGAACAGGTGAACCGCCGACAGGTCGGGCTTGACTCGCAGCATCGACCCCGGCGCCAAGCTGATGCGCTCCCGGAAGACGCCATTGATCGTCTGGCCGCCCAGGCGGCCGATAACCAGCGTCTCCGAACCTGTCGGTTCCAGCACGACGACTTCAATGGCGATACCGGCGGGATCCAGCTGCAGATGCTCGGGACGGATACCGTAGATGACTGCTGGGCCGCTATTGGCGGGCACCGGCAAAACGATGCCGTCGGCGATGCTAAATCCCGCTTCGGTCATCTCGCCGGACAACAGGTTCATCGCCGGCGAGCCGATAAAGCCGGCTACGAAGGTATTCTGCGGTCGATCATATAGCTCCAGCGGCGTTCCCGCCTGCTCGACCGAGCCGGCCCGCATGACCACAATCTTGTCGGCCATGGTCATGGCTTCGACCTGGTCATGGGTAACGTAGACGGTCGTGGTCTTGAGCCGCTGATGCAGTTCCTTGATTTCCGAGCGCATCTGCACGCGCAGCTTGGCGTCGAGGTTGGACAAGGGCTCGTCGAACAGGAACACTTTGGGGTCGCGCACGATGGCGCGGCCCATGGCAACGCGTTGGCGCTGGCCGCCCGACAATTGGCGTGGCTGGCGTTCCAGCAATTCGCCAAGGCCGAGAATCTGGGCGGCGCGCTCCACCTTGACGCGAATTTCCGCCTTGGAGACGCGTTTGAGCGCCAGCGAAAATCCCATATTTTGCGCAACGGTCATATGGGGATAGAGCGCATAGTTCTGGAACACCATGGCGATATCGCGCTGCTTGGGCGGCAGATCGTTGACGACGCGGTCGCCGATGCGGATCTCGCCACCCGAGATCTCCTCAAGCCCGGCGATCATGCGCAGCAAGGTTGATTTGCCACAGCCCGAGGGACCGACGAGCACGACGAACTCGCCGTCCTCGATGTCGATACCGACGCCGTGCAGGACCTTGAGTGTGCCGTAAAACTTGGTTGCACCGCGAATGGTGACCGACGCCATGTGCTGTCTCCTCTTACTAGCGGTCTCCGGGAGCCAGAGCGCCAATTTCAGGCCGAAGCCAATCGCGGCTCAATGAACCTCGGGGTCCACAGTGACGCCTTGCTTGGCCAGAAAATCGAAGTCACATCCTTCATCGGCCTGGGTAACATGCGCGGAAAACAGCTCGCCATAACCCCGCGTATAGTGCGGCGCGGGGACGACCCAGGCAGCACGGCGGCGCGCCAATTCGGCGTCATCCACCAAGAGATCGAGCGTACGCGCGTCGGTATCGAGCCGGATCAGGTCGCCATTACGCACCAGGCCCAGTGGGCCACCGGCGCGCGACTCTGGACACACATGCAGGATGCAGGTGCCAAAGCTGGTGCCCGACATGCGCGCGTCGGAGATTCGCACCATGTCGCGCACGCCTTGCGCCAGCAGCTTTTTGGGAATGGGCAGCATGCCCCATTCGGGCATGCCGGGAGCGCCGATCGGGCCGGCGTCCTGCAACACCAGCATACTGTCCGCAGTCACTTCGAGATCGGGATCGTCGATGCGCGCCTTGAGGTCGGAATAATTCTTGAACACCACGGCGGGGCCGGTATGCGACAGCAGCTCGGGTGTGGCGGCCGATCGTTTCAAAATGCCGCCGCGCGGAGCCAGGGACCCCTTGAGCACCACCAGCGCCCCGCTGGCATAGATGGGATTGTCCAGCGGACGGATGACGTCATCATTCCACACTTTGACATCGGCGATTTCCTCGCCCAGCGTATGACCCGTGCAGGTCATCACCCCGGTATCGAGGTGGTCCTTGATGACCGAAAGCAGGGCACGCAGGCCGCCGGCAAAATGGAAGTCTTCCATCAGGTATTGCCCTGCCGGCATCAGATTGCAGATCACCGGGACCGTCTCGCTGGCCGCGGCAAAATCGTCCACCGATAGATCCAGGCCGAGCCGCCGGGCCATGGCAATGAGGTGGATCAGCGAATTGGTGGACCCCGACAGGGCCATGTCGGCAATGACGGCGTTGATCAAGGATGCGCGGGTGACAATATCGCTCGGCTTGAGATCTTCCCAGACCATATCGACGATACGCCGACCCGCTGCGGACGCCATGCGGGCATGTTCGGAGTCGACGGCAGGGATTGAGCTGGCCCCAGGCAGGCACAGGCCCAGCACATCGACCAGCGAGGTCATGGTGGAAGCCGTGCCCATAGTGTTGCAGGTGCCGGTGGAGCGCACCGAGGCCTGGCCAAAGTCGCGCCATTCGGTCTCGCTCAGCTTGCCGGCGCGATAGTCGGCCTCCGCAATCCAGGTGCTGGTGCCGGTCCCCAAAGTATGACCGCGCCAGTGACCGCGCAGCATGGCGCCTGCGGGAACAAAGATCGACGGCACGCCGGCCGATGCGGCGCCCATGATCAGGCCCGGCGTGGTCTTGTCGCAACCGCCCAATAGAACCGCGCCGTCGACCGGGTGGGAGCGGATCGCCTCTTCGACTTCCATGGCGAGAAAGTTGCGGTACATCATGCTGGTTGGCCGCGAAAAGCTCTCGCTGACGCTCTGCACCGGAACGACGGCGGGGAAACCCCCCGCCTGCCAGATACCGCGCTTGACCTCTTCGATGCGCTGGGGAAAGTGCGCGTGGCAGGTATTGAAATCGGACCAGGTCGACAGGATGGCGATGACCGGCTTGTCCTTATAGTCCTCGGCCAGAAACCCCGCCTGCTTGATCCGGCGATCCTTGTGGGCACCCGCTGAACCCGGCGCAGAAAACCACTGCTGGCTTCTGAGTTCCGAAGGGTTTTTGCGCCGCGTGGTCATAACTGCAATTCCTTCTAATCAGGGTATTTCGCTTGATGCCATTGAAACGATGATGGCGCACGACGATAGCCGCATTGGCGGCGGGTTGGTCCACGAACGTCCGACATAAACGAAGCCCCCAGCCATGCGGTGTCTGTTTCCGAACTAATAGGTATTAGCAAGCTGTATCGTAACGACCTAAAGTGTCAAGCACACAGATTTTCGTTGTTGCAAAGCCGCCTTTGCCTTCCCGGATATGGCGAACCGGAGGGATCGCAGTCTCGCAGCGAGCAGCGCCAACCTACCCCTTGACAGCAAGAGAGCGATTGGCCATCATCATGCTAATACCTATTAGCAAAAAGCTTTGGCGCGTCGCTACTGCGCCGTACGAGAGTCAATTGAACCAGAAGCTCCGCCGACCGACCAGCGTCGATGTCGTAAGCGGCAGTGGGCAGACCAAATCAATCCAATTGGAGGATCCGTTGTGAAAATTGCTATGATCGGCGCGGGCAGCGTCGTTTTCGTCAAGAACCTGCTGACCGATATCCTGTCGGCGCCAGAACTGGCTGGCGCAACTATCGCGCTGCATGACATCAATGCGGAACGGCTCGAGACCGCTGGCATCATGGCGCGCTGGACAGCTGAGCAACTAAAAGCCAAGCCGGTCGTCGAAGAACATGCCGATCGGCGCGAAGCGATCCGCGGCGCCGACTTCGTCATCAACATGGTATTGATTGGCGGCGTGGAGTCGATCGCCGCTGATTTCGAGATTCCCGCCAAGTTCGGCCTGCGTCAAACCGTGGGCGATACCGTCGGCATTGGCGGCATTTTCCGCGGCCTGCGCACCATCCCGTTCATGATGGAGCTATGCCGCGACATGGCTGAGCTGGCGCCCGGCTGCGTGCTGCTCAACTACACCAATCCGATGAGCATCCTGACCTGGGCAGTTTACAAGGCGTTCCCAGACCAGCAAGTGGTCGGGCTCTGCCACAACGTTCAAAACACCGTCGATGATCTGCTGCGCTATCTCAAGGTCGATCACAGCCGCCTGTCCTACGATTGCGCCGGCATCAACCACATGACCTGGTTCCTGCGCCTGGAAATCGACGGCAAGGACGCCTATCCCGCCTTGCGCGAGGCGATGAAGGATCCGGCGATCTACGATCAGGACCGCGTTCGCTTCGAAATGTTCCGGCAGTTTGGCTGGTTCGTCAGCGAATCGAGCCGCCATTTCTCCGAATACGCGCCCTATTTCATCAAGAATGATGCCGAAGTCGCCAAATACCTCGTCCCCGTGGATGACCTCAAGCACAAGGTCGTGCGGCGGTTGGGTGAGTTTCAGGAAACGCGGCGCAAGCTTTTGGCCGGCGAAGGCTTCGAGATCAAGAAGAGCCCCGAATTCGGCGCCTCGATCATGCGCTCGATCGTGACCAACGAGCCCACCTTGATCTATGGCAATGTGCGCAATACTGGCCTGATCGATAATCTTCCCCAAGATTGCTGCGTCGAAGTGCCGGTGGTCATCGACCGCAATGGCTTGCGGCCGTGCCACGCCGGTTCATTGCCGATGGAACTGGCGGCGCACTGCACGCCCCATGTCTTCGTGCAGGGATTGACCGTCGATGCCGCGCTGACCGGCGATCGCGATCTGCTCTACCGGGCGGCGCTGCTCGACCGCAACGCCGCAGGCATGATCTCGATCGACCACATCCGCCAGATGGTGGATGAACTGATCGATTATCACGGTGACTCCATGCCGCAAGGCCTGCGGCCGACGGGCCGTCGCGCCGCCTAGGCGTCCAGGTCTCCCCCTGCCGCCGCCGCTGCCCAGCTTTTCGGGCGGCAACGTCCTCGAGATAAGTGCCGACGAGGTTGTTCATGAAAATCGCCTGTCTTCACACCTTGGCCTCAAACATTGCCGTGTTCGAGGCCGCCTGTCCGCCGGGGGTCAAGCTCAGCCATGTCGTGCGCGACGATCTGCTGCTGGAGGCGGAACGGGCAGGGGGGGTGACCCACGAGATCGAGGCCCGCGCCGCTGCGGAATTGCATCGGCTTGGCCGCAATGCCGATGCGGTGTTGCTGACCTGCTCGACGATCGGTTCGGCCGTCGATCTGGCCGCATCTGACGCGCCGGTGCCCGTTCTGCGTGCCGATGCCAGTCTGGCCCAAGCCAGCGTGGCACAGGGGGGCGAGGTTGTCGTTCTCTGCGCTGTCGAGACAACCGTGGAGCCGAGCCGCAAACTATTCCTTGCCGCGGCCGAACGCGCCCATAATGGTGCGACAATCGAAGTGCGCGTGGTCCCGGGTGCCTGGGCGGCATTCAGGCGTGGCGACATCTCCCAATATCACAAGATCGTCGCCGGCTTCGCCGATGAGCTCTATCGCGACGGCCACCAGACCATTGCGCTGGCGCAGGCGTCGATGGCGGGCGCAGCGGCGCTCTGTCAGGCAGGCAAGCCTTTGACCAGCCCCGACATCGGCCTTGTGGCCGCAGCGCGGCAGGCCAGCGCCGCGATGGTTCGCTCATGACGCTGCTTCGCATCGCCATCATCGGCTATGGCCACATTTCGCGCACCCGCCACATCCCGGTCATCGCCGAGAGTGGGCAATTCGAGGTCACCGCAATCGTCAGCGAGAGCCTGGCCGAACCCCCGCCCGGATGCCGCTTGTACCGCACCCACCGCGAGCTGCTGGCCGACGGGAAGGATATCGACGCCGTTGCCATCAACACTCCGCCGGCACCGCGCTACGCCATAGCGCGCGATGCGCTCCTGGCAGGCAAGCATGTGTTCCTCGAAAAGCCATCCACGGCAACCCTGGGCGAAATAGCGGCGTTGCGTGACCTGGCGGAGCGCTCGGAAGCGAGCCTGTTCGCAACCTGGCATTCGCACCACAACGCCGCCGTCGATGAGGCGCGGCTGCTGCTTGCCAACCGTAAGGTCAAGACGCTGCACACGGTCTGGCATGAGGATGTCGATCGATGGCATCCGGGCCAGCAGTGGATCTGGCAAGCGGGCGGACTCGGGGTCTTCGACGCCGGCAGCAATGCGATATCCATCCTGACCAAGGTTTTGCCCGAGCGGGCCTTGGTCAAGTCGAGCACATTCGTGGTCGAAGCCGGCAGGGCCGCGCCAGTCGCCGCCAAGATTGCGCTCGCTATCGGCGATGCTTCGGAGGATTTGCTGGTCGATCTCGACTGGCGCGTGAAGCAGGATCAACGCTTCATCACCATCACCTGCGAGGACGGCACCGAACTCTCGCTGACCGACAGTGGGCGGACGCTGCATGTCGACGGACATGAATCCATCCGCGAGGCCAATCTGGAATATCCGCGCCTCTACGAGCGTTTCAAGGCATTGATCGATAGCGGCAGCGACGATGTCGACATCGAGCCGATGCGCGTGATCGCCGATGCGTTTCTGATGGCGCAGTGGGACACCGTGGCGCGCACGACGAGCTAGCCAAGCGCGTCAGCAGGCTACCGCGCCCCTGGTGTTGACGTAGACCGCATAGAGCGATTGGCTGGACGCCATGAACAGCCGGTTGCGATAGGGCCCGCCAAAACACAGATTGGCGCAGCGCTCGGGCAGGGCGATACGGCCCAGCGGCTTGCCGGCGGGCGAAAAGATCATCACGCCATCAAGATCGCCGCCATTCATGCCCCAGCCGCACCAGAGATTGCCGTCCTCGTCGCAGCGAAAGCCGTCCGGCGTACCGCCATCGCTGGCTTCGATCAGGGTTTTGGGCGCGCTCAAGCGCAGGCCGCTATCGATCAGATCATAGGCCAGAATGCGATCGGGCTTGGAGCGGCAGTCGACCAGGTAGAGCGTCTTTTCATCAGGCGAGAATGCCAGCCCATTGGGCCCGGCAATGTCGCTGACCATCAGGGCTAGCACCCCCGTCGACGGATCGAGGCGATAGACGCTTGCCGGCAACTCCTGCTGACCACGACGGCCCATATAGTCCGAGCCGATGCCAAAAGGTGGGTCGGTGAACCATATCGAATCGTCGGAGCAGACCACGAGGTCGTTGGGGGAATTCAGGCGCTTGCCATCATAGCGATCGGCCAGCACCGTGATCGTGCCATCATACTCGGTACGGGTAACCCGGCGGCCGGAATGCTCGCAGGTGACCAGCCGTCCCTGCCGGTCGCGTGTATTGCCATTGGCCATATTGGCGGGCTGGCGGAACACGCTGACGGCGCCGGTGCCCTGGTCGTAGCGCATGATCTTGTCGTTGGGGATATCGCTCCACAGCAAGCAGTTAGCGTCCCCGAACCACACCGGCCCCTCGCACCAGCGAAAACCGGTGGCCAGGCGTTCGAGCGCACCCAGCGTCTCGAAATACCTGTTGAAGCTGGGGTCCAGCGCCTGAAAGGCCGGGTCGGGATAGTAGGGCGAAGCCTGCCACATCGGCATGGTCCTTGATGGTTATTTGAGGCCGGAGCCGGCAATGCCCTGGACGAAAAAGCGCTGGCAAAAGGCGAACAGCACGATCATGGGCACCATGCAGATGACGGCCAGGGCCATGATGCTGTTCCAATCCTGGCTGGGATCGCCCTTGAGCAGGTTGAGGCCCTGCTGCAGCATGAAGTTCTTCTGATCGGTCAGCACCACCAGCGGCCAGGAGAAATCGTTCCAACGCCACACGACGGCAAACACCACTAAAACGGCGATTAGCGGTTTGCACAAGGGCAACACGACTTTCTGGAAGATCTGAAACTCGTTGGCGCCGTCAAGACGCGCGGCTTCGAGCAATTCATTGGGAATGCTGAGCATGAACTGGCGCGCCATGAAAATACCGAAGGCCTCGGCGCAGCGGGGCAGGATGACGCCCCACAGTGAATTGAGCAGGTGTAGCCAGTTGATCACCATGAATTCGGGCACCAGCACTACCTGGATGGGGATCATGATCGTGCTCAAAATGATCACGAACAGCACGTCCCGGCCCCAAAAGGTCAGCTTGGCAAAGGCGTAGCCGGCGAGCAGGTTGAAAAACACCGTCAGCGCTGCCGAAACGACGGCGACGAAGGCGGTATTGCCGATCCAATTCCACACCGGGTAATTGGCGAACAGCTTGGTGAAGCCGTCCGTCCCGATCCGGGATGGGAAGAAGCCCGCGGCCATGTCGAAGATTTCGCTGCGCGGCCGCACCGCCATGGCGAAGACCCAATAGAGCGGCAGCAGCATGACCAAGGCGCCGATGATGAGCAGTGCGGTGATGAGGTGATTGGAGAGCTTTCCAGTCTTCATCGCTGGCCCCTATCCGTTGATTTCAGAGCGTCTGGAGAGCAGCCATTGGATGATGGTGAAGGCCAGGATCATCACGAACAGCGCCATGCCGACGGCGCTGGCATAGCCCATGTCGCCATTGGTGAAGGCCAATTGATAGATGTACTGCACCAAAACGGTGGTGGAATAGCCAGGACCGCCCCCGGTCATCACGAAGATCAAGTCGAACACGTGGAACGAATAAATGACGTTGAGGATCGTCAGCAGCAGCGTCGTGGGCCGCATCGAGGGCCAGGTGACGTGCAGAAAGCGCTCGAACGGCGAGGCCCCGTCGATCTGGGCGGCTTCGTGCAACGAGACCGGCACGCTTTGCAAGGCGGCCAGATAGATGATCATGCAGAAGCCGGAGCGCAGCCAGATCGTGGTGATGATCAGCGAAACCATGGCCCATTGCGGGTCTGCATTCCAATTGATGCGCGGCAGCCCGATGGCGCCGAACATGCGGTTGAGCAGCCCGTAATTGTCGTTGAAAATCCAGATTGCCGCGAGCGCCGTGACCACTGCCGAAACCACGACGGGGAGGAAGAAAATACTGCGGATCGTGCGCCGCAGCGGCATCGACCGATTGAGGCCCAAGGCGAGCAACAGGCCAAAGCCGATGCAGAGCGGGACCGTGCCGACGACATAGACCAGCGTATTCCGAAGGGCATACCAAAAGATCGGATCGTTGATCAGGTGGTTGTAGTTGCGCATGCCGACAAAGCGCGGCTTGGCGAACATCTCCCAGCTATGCAGGCTCAGGAAGCCCGCATAGGCCAGCGGAAAAAACATGAAGACGGCGAACAACACCAACTGGGGCGCGACAAACAAATAGGGGACGGGATTGAAACGAAACCGATGCTTTGGTGGCGCGTCTAGTACCTCGGCCGGTGGCGACGCGCTCTGTATTATCGCCATGCGATGCCTCCCCCCTATTGGCACTATCCGGCTATGTTGCCGTCTCGGCTCTCATATTTAAACACAAAAGCTAATAGGTATTAGCAAACATAGCTCGGCGTTTGATTGACTGTCAAGCGCAGCTCATTGCCAGCGATCACCGTCGTCCATTGCGTGAACCTGCGGGTACAGATGATTATTGATAATATAATTGGGACTTGACTCCGCTCGCGATGTAGCATGGACTAGAATTGCTAATACCTATTATCAAACATAAGTTGCGTAATATCGCCCAAGGAACGACTGCCGGCGAAGGCCCGACAACGGACAACTGGCAGCCGAGGCAACGCTGAGGATTAACTGGCCGGATAAGTCCAGGCCGCAGGGAGGAGAATGTCGTGTCCATTGAAAAGACTTTGCTGGCTGGGCCAGTGACCAATCGGCGTACGCTGTTGAAGGGCGCCGCTGCCGGCCTGGCCTTTGGAGCGTTGAGCGCGCCTTGGGTTGCGCGGGCGCAATCCAAGGCCATCGTCAAGTTTTCGGTTTGGGGCGATACCGGCTCCGATCTTCCCTATGCCAAGGCGATCAGCGACTTTAACGCTGCCCATCCCGAACTGGACGTGCAGTTGCAGACCATTCCCTATGGCCAGTATTACCAGCAGCTGGATACCAGCATCACCGGCGGGCAGCCCGCCGATCTGATGCGCTTCGAATATCAGACAGTCGGGCGCTATGCTCAAGCGGCTGTGCTGAAAGACCTGTCGTCCGATTTCGACGCCAATGTCGCCGATGATTATCTGCCGGCCTTCTGGCTTCCAGTCCACAAGCAGGAGGGCATCTTCGCCATCCCGCAGAACACCGACACGTTCGGCACCTTCTACAACAAGACCATGTTTGACGAATTGGGAATCCAGGCGCCGACCGACATCGCCAAGAGCTGGACCTGGCAGCAATTCATCGACGTTGCGCAAAAGCTCGTTGATTCCAAAAAGGTGCCGTACGGCTTTGCCATGGGCTGGGGCCAGGGTGCCGCTTATCGCTCGCTGCCGTTCTTCTTCCAGCACGACGCCCATCTTTTGAGTGAAGATCAAAAGTCCTGTGCTTTGGGATCACCTGCCTCGATCGAGACCATTGCCTGGTTGCAATCGTGGTTCCAAAAGGGCCTGGTGCCGCCCAATACCTCGGTCAAGTCACAGGAGCGGCCGGATATCCTGTTTGCCAACGGGACTTTGGGCATGTGGGTGGGCGGCGACTGGACCATGCCTGACCTGGAAAACAATATTGGCGACCGCTTCGAGTGGGGCACGACCTATATGCCGCGCGATGTCAACATGGCATCGGATCTGGGTGGGTCCTGCGTCGGCGTGGCGCAGGGTTCCCAGCATCCGGACGAAGCGGTGGCGTTCCTCAAATACCTGATGAGCCCACAAGTGCAGGTCGAGTTCCTGGGTGCGTCGCAATACCTGCCGGTTCGCAAGTCGATCCTGGGCCAGATAGCTTACAAAAGCCGCACCAACGAGCGCCAGGTCTTCGTGCAGCAGGCAGCAACGGTGCCGGCGGAGCTCTCAAGCAATTACGCGCTGCCATACTTTGCCAAGATGAATACGGTGCTGACCGATCAGCTCGATCTGGCCTTCACCGCCAACCAGACCCCCGAAGTGACAGCGGCCAACATCGTCGCCGGAATCGACCAGGTGATTGCCGATAACGCCTAATCGGGGCAAATCTTTTTGCAATAAAGTATCGGGCCGCGGACGCTTAGCGCCGCGGCCCTTAGTTTGGAATACGAATGGCACAGCTTTTTACCCCGCTTACCCTGCGCGGACTGACCTTGAAAAACCGCCTTGCCGTGTCGCCGATGTGTCAATATTCGGCGCGCGATGGCTTGGCGACCGATTGGCATCTGGTTCATCTGGGACGGTTCGGTCTCGGCGGCTTTGGCTTGGTGACGGTGGAAGCGACAGCGGTTACCCGCGAAGGGCGTATCACTTACGCCGATCTGGGCCTGTGGGACGACAGCCAGATCGATCCGCTCCGGCGCATCACCAGCTTCCTGCGAACGCAGGGTGCTGCGTCCGCGATCCAGCTATCGCATGCAGGCGGCAAGGCCTCCTCGGGTGTGTGGTGGCGCCAAGGCGTGGCGGAAACCGAAGCCGAAAAGATCGAGTTCGGCTACGAGCAATGGCAGCCCTCGGCGCCCAGCGCCCTGAGCTACGGCGCCGATGATCGACCTGTTGCCCAATTGGACGATAGCGGCCTGCAGGCCATCCGCGATGGCTTCCGCACCGCCACGCAACGCGCCTTGGCCGCGAACTTCGACATGGTCGAGATTCATGCGGCCCATGGCTATCTGCTACACCAGTTCCTGTCGCCGCTGACCAATCGGCGCAGCGATGGGTATGGTGGCGACCGGCCCAACCGCATGCGATTTCCACTCGAAATCGCCGAGATCGTACGGCAAGAGTGGCCGAGCGACAGGCCGCTCATGGTGCGAATTTCTGCCCAGGAACGCGATCCTGCAGGCTGGCAACTGGCAGACAGCGTCGTCCTGGCCCGCGAACTCAAAGCGCGCGGCGTCGATCTGATCGATTGTTCATCAGGCAACGGCTCGAGCAATACCGCCTTTGCGCTTTACCAGGTCCCTTTGGCCGAAACGATCCGCCGCGAGGCAGGCATTGCCGTGATGGCGATCGGCCTGATCACCGACGCGGCGGCGGCAGAGGCGGTGGTTGCCGATGGCCATGCGGACTTGGTGGCGTTGGCCCGGGGCGCCCTCGAAGATCCCAATTGGCCGGTGCACGCGCGCCACCTGTTGGGCGGCGACGATGATGCCTACGGGCATTGGCCGCGCCAGATTGGCTTTGTCATCCAAAACAAGGATCGCGAACTGGGCGAACGCCAGTTTGACGCCGATTAGTCGGCGTCCGGCCGCAGCAACCCAAACGCTGGGCCTTACCGGTTTTCCCTGCCATAACTAAGCATCTGCGACTTTACGGTTGCCAAACGGCGACGGGCGCGGCTATCCATGCTGCATCGTCAATATTATTGTTGATGAAACCTGCATCGCAATGGGATGCAACGCTGGAGAAGGGCATGACCGTAGCCGACGAGGCAATCGACCTTGGAGCGCCCGAGACATTGGACGTTACAGCAGCCCTCGAAGAAGACATCGCCCTGGGGCGGCTATTGCCGCGCGAGCGCCTCGTCGAGGATGAACTCATCGTGCGCTTCGGGGTGAAGCGCCATGTCGTGCGCCAGGCCCTTGTCGATCTTGAGGCCATGGGCATCGTGGTGCGCCAACCCAATAAGGGGGCCATGGTCAAGGACTTCCTGCCTAAGGAAGTGGAGGACCTTTATACCGTCCGCGAACTGCTGGAATGCAAGGCGGCCGATTTGATCGCCTTGCCGGTCGATCCCATGCTCGTGGAGTCGCTCCTGGCGATCCACCGGCGCCATGTGGAAGCTGTCGAGCGGGCCGACTTTCGCGTGGTGTTTCGCGAGAACCTTCGTTTCCACAACACGCTTTATGCCTCCTGCGGCAACCAGGCACTGGCCCAGGCCATCGCGCAATTTGCCGACAAGACCCATTCGATCCGCTCTTACACCATCGGCGACGCCACTCTGCTGAACCGTGCCTGGCACGAACACGCCGCCATCATCGAAGCTTTGCGCAGCGGCGATCGTGACCTGCTGAAGCGTCTCGTCGTCGAGCATTTGCAGCCGGCAATGAAAGCCTACTTGGAGCGGACGCGCTACCTCCATAAGCGCTGATCACTGTCGCTCCTATTGCTTATCAAAAATATTATTGACAAAAATTTTGATGACTATAGGGTCAGGTTGTTGGCTTAGGGCCGTTCAAGGGAAACACATGACCAAGATCGCCATGATCGGCGCCGGCAGCGTCGTCTTCGTCAAAAAGCTGCTCGCCGACATGATGGCCAAGCCCGAATTGCGCAACGCCACCATTGCCTTGCACGATATCAACGCCGAGCGTCTCGAGACCGCCGGCATGATGGCGCGCTGGACCGCCGAGCAGTTTAACGCCAAGCCGATAATCGAGGAGCATCTGGATCGCCGCGCGTGCATCGCGGGAGCCGACTTCGTCATCAATACCGTGATGATCGGTGGCGTAAACGGCATGCGCACCGATTTTGAGACCGCCGCGCGCTACGGATTGAAGCAGACTGTGGCCGACACCGTC
The DNA here is from genome assembly GCF_964244875.1 of uncultured Devosia sp. NCBI lineage: Bacteria > Pseudomonadati > Pseudomonadota > Alphaproteobacteria > Hyphomicrobiales > Devosiaceae > Devosia > uncultured Devosia sp. The sequence goes on along the minus strand of NZ_CAXTKA010000002.1, from coordinate 402,656 downwards.
GGTATCGGCGGCATCATGCGGGGGCTGCGCACCATCCCCTTCGTGTTGCAACTCTGCGAGGAATTGGCCGAGCTTGCCCCGAACGCCTACCTGCTCAATTATTCCAACCCGATGAGCATGATTACCTGGGCGGTCTATCGCGCCTTCCCCAACCAGAAGGTTATCGGGCTGTGCCACAACGTGCAGCATACCGCTGGCGACCTGGCCGAGTATCTCGGCGTCGAGCCGGAGCGGCTGTCGTTCGATTGCGCCGGCATCAATCACATGACGTGGTTCTTGCGGCTGGAAGTTGATGGCAAGGACGCTTATCCCGCTTTGCGCCGCGCGGCCGAGCGTCCCGAAATCGTCGCCAAGGATCGTGTCCGCTTCGAAATCTTCAAGCAGTTTGGCTGGTTCGTCTCCGAATCCAGCCGTCACTTCGCCGAATACGTGCCATATTTTCTCAAGTCCGACAGCGAAATCCAGCGCCTGCAAATACCCATTGCCTTATCGATCAAGCTGGCCGAGGAGCGTGGCGAGCGCTATGCCCTCGATCGCGCCCATCTGTTGGCAGGCGGCGGCTTCGAGTTTGAGAAGAGCGTCGAATATGGTGCCGAAATCATCCATTCGGTGGTCACCAACACGCCGATCCTGATCTACGGCAATATCGAGAACCAGGGTCATATCACCAATCTGCCCGATGGGGCCTGCGTCGAAGTTCCTGTCGTCGTCGATCGCAATGGCTTTCGTGGCTGCTATGCGGGCGAGCTTCCCCCGGAGCTTGCGGCTCATTGTGCGCCTCATGTCTTCGTTCAGGATCTCGTGGGTCGCGCGGTTATCGAGCAGGATCCCGAACTGGTCTATCGCGCTGCCATGCTCGATCGACATGCGCCAAGCGTGCTGACCATCGATCAGATCCGGGCGCTGGTGGACGAATTGCTGGCAATTCATGCTCCCATGCTGCCGCTTGGTCTGCGTCCACGGCAGTTACAGAAGTCAGCCTAGGCTTTACTTCTTCCAACGTCATTATTGATAATAATACCAACTAAGTTGGTAACGACTTGTGGAATGACTGGAGTTCTACTGAATGACTAAAATTGCAATGATCGGCGCCGGCAGCGTAGTCTTCGTCAAGAAGCTCCTCGCCGATATCCTGGCTAAGCCGGAACTGCACGACGCCACCATCGCGCTGCATGATATCGATGCCGAGCGCTTGGAAACGGCTGGCATGATGGCGCGGTGGACAGCCGGGCAATTGGGCGCCAATCCGGTGGTTGAAGAGCATGCGGATCGTCGCAGCGCCATCGCCGGCGCCGACTTCGTCATCAATATGGTGCTGATCGGCGGCGTTGATGCCGTGCGCAAGGATTTCGAAATCCCGGCAAAGTTCGGGTTGAAGCAGACCATCGGCGACACGGTCGGCATTGGCGGTATTTTCCGCGGGCTGCGCACCATCCCCTTCATGATGGAATTGTGCCAGGACATGACCGAGCTTTGCCCGGATGCATACCTGCTCAACTACACCAATCCGATGAGCATCGTGACTTGGGCGGTCTACAAGGCCTATCCGAAGATCAAGTCGGTTGGCCTCTGCCACAATGTGCAACATACCGCCGAGAACCTGGCGGACTATCTTGGCGTCGAGATGGATCGGCTGTCGTTCGACTGCGCCGGCATCAACCATATGACCTGGTTCCTGCGCCTGGAAGTCGATGGGAAAGACGCCTATCCCGCCTTGCGAGCGGCCATGCAGAACCCCGAAATCTTCGCCAAGGATCGGGTGCGGTTCGAGCTGTTCCGCCAATTGGGCTGGTTCGTCTCGGAGTCGAGCCGCCACTGTTCCGAATACGTGCCCTATTTCCTACGCGACGCTGGTGAAACCGCCCGTTTCGCCCTGCCGGTCAACGACTCGGTGCGGATCGGCGACGAAAAAATCCTGCGCTACAAGCGCGACCGGCAGCGTCTGCAGAACGGGGAAGGCTTCGAATTCGAGAAAAGCGTCGAATATGGCGCCGAGATCATTCATGCGGTGGTCACCAATGAACCCACGCTGATCTACGGCAATATCGAAAACAAGGGTCACATCACCAACCTGCCCGATGGCGCTTGCGTCGAGGTGCCGGTGGTGGTCGATCGCAATGGCTTCCGTGGCTGCTATGCGGGCGCTTTGCCGCCCGAGCTCGCGGCTCATTGCGCCCCCCATGTCTTCGTGCAGGACCTGACCGTGCGGGCCGCACTCGAGGGAAACCGCGACCGGGTGTATCGCGCCGCCATGCTCGATCGCCATGCGCCCAGCGTGCTGACCATTCCGCAAATCCGCCAGATGGTGGACGAACTGCTCATCGCTCATGGCGACGCCATGCCCGATGGCGTGCGCGTTACGCAGGACCTGCGGGCCGCAAGCTGACGTCACTGCACCGCGGCTCACAGAAGCTGCGGCTCAATCAACAGGGAGGTTACAATGACACTCAATATCAATCGTCGGCTTTTCTTGCTTGGCTCGGCGGCGGCTTCCGCCCTTGCGGTTGGCATGTCCGCTCCCGCCTTTGGGCAGGAAGCACGGCTGCGCTATTATTTCTGGGGCGGCCCCGGCCGCTCGGACCGCAAGGTCGATACCACGACCAAGTTTGCCACCGAGCGCGGTGGCCTGGTGGTTGACAGCGAGTGGTCGCCCTGGGGCGACTATTGGCCGCGCCTGGCGACCCAGATTTCGGGTGGCAATGCCCCAGATCTGATCCAGATGGATTACCGCTATATCTTTGAATATGCCCGCCGCGGCGTGTTGCGGCCGCTCGATGACCTCTATCCTTCGGTCATCACTGCAACCGACTTCGGCGATCAGCGGATCGAAGCCGGACGGGTCGATGGCAAGCTCTATGGCATCACCATCGGCGACAACGTCATGGGCCTTGGCTATGACGTCAATGCCTGGACGGCAGCCGGTGTGACGCTGACCAATGACATGACGTGGACGGCGTTCCGCGAGATGTGCGCTCAGTTCAAGCAGGCCAATACCAGGGAAGGCTATTACGCTACCAACAATTCGGGCGGCGGCGAAACCGCGTTCGAATTGTGGCTGCGCCAAAAGGGCAAGGCGCTCTACAATGCCGAAGGCCTGGCCTTCGACGCCAATGACGCAGCCGAATGGTTCGAGTTCTGGCGCGGCATGAGCGAGGATGGTCTGGCGCCACCGGCCGATGCGATTGCGCTACAGCAACCCAACCCCGAAAACAACGGCATCACGCTTGGGCAGACGGCGTCGTCGCCGATGTGGTCTAACGAGGCCAATCCCATCGGTAAATTGCTGCAGTTCCCGCTCGAGCTGGTGCAATTGCCGCGTGAGACCGTCGAGGGTCCATCCGGTGCCTATCTGAAGCCGTCGCAGTTCATGTCGATCTCGGCAACCTCCCAATCTCCCGAACTGGCCGCCGAGGTCATCAACTACCTGACCAATAACCTGCAATCGTTCAAGGATGTCGGCGTCGAAACCGCTGTTCCGCCCTCGGCCAAGGTGCGCGAGGAGATTGTTCCTTTCCTCGACGAGGCTTCGCTGAAGTCCGTCAAATTTGTCGAAGAAGTGAGCAAGACTGCCCAGGCACTGCCGCCGCCGCCCCTGCCTGGTGCCGGTGAAGTCACCCAGGTGCTCACCGACACCAATCTGCAGGTATTGTTTGGAAACCTGACGCCTGAGCAAGCTGGTGCGCAATTGGTCCAGGAGGCCGAGGCCATCCTGGCGCGCGCCTGATGGATCAGACGATCGCCACGGCTGCAAAGGCCTATGATGCCGCTCCCGATCGGAGCGGCATCAGCCACACCTGGCGCGAATGGGCGGCCGGCTATCTGTTCCTCCTGCCCTGGGCGATCGGCTTTTTCGGCCTGACGCTCGGGCCGGCGCTAATTTCGCTGTATCTGTCGTTTACTGATTTCGACCTGCTGCGCGCTCCCGAATGGACCGGAGCGGCCAATTACGTGCGCATCATGACAGCGGATCCAAAGTTCGCCGCGTCGATGCGCGTGACGCTGATCTATGTCGCGCTGTCGGTCCCGCTGAAACTGGCCTTTGCGCTGCTGGTCGCCATGGCGCTCAACCGCGGCCTGCGCGGGCTATCGATTTACCGCGCCATTTTCTACCTGCCTTCCTTGATCGGAGCGAGCGTCGCGGTGGCGGTGCTGTGGCGCCAGCTCTTTTCCAATCATGGCCTGGTCAATTCAATCCTGTCGCAATTCGGCATCATTGCTCCCAGCTGGGTCTCAAATCCGAACTATTCCATCTATACGCTCGTGATCCTGAGCGTGTGGCAGTTCGGCTCGCCCATGATCATTTTCCTGGCTGGACTGCGGCAGGTGCCGACCGACCTTTACGAGGCTGCAAGCATTGATGGCGCCAATAAGACGCGCCAGTTCTGGAAAATCACGCTGCCGCTGCTGACCCCGGTCGTGTTTTTCAACTTCGTCGTGCAGACCATCGATGCCTTCAAGGCTTTCACGCCAGCCTTCGTCATCTCCAATGGCACCGGCGGCCCGCTCAATTCCACGCTGTTCTACACGCTTTACCTTTATCAGGAGGCGTTCAGCTTCTTTCGCATGGGGTATGCGTCCGCCCTGGCCTGGATCCTTTTGGTCATGGTTGCCCTATTCACCGCGTTCTCGTTCCTGACCGCAAGATTTTGGGTGCATTATGACGACTGATGTCCTCGATGATCGCCTTTTGCACGATGACGGCACCACCGGCAGCGCAATCTGGCAACGCCGGATCACCCGCTGGCTGATCCATGGCGCGCTGATCGCGGCTTCCATTTGCATGCTCTATCCGCTGATCTGGATGCTTTCGGCATCGTTCCGTCCGACCAACGAAATCTTCAGCTCGCCCTCGATAGTGCCATCGAGCGTCAGCTGGGATGCCTATGTCAGCGGCTGGAATGCCATGCGGGTGTCGTTCGGACAGTTTGCTTGGAACTCCTTCGTGATTTCGGCCCTCTCGGTGGTGGGCAACGTCGCGTCCTGTTCGCTGGCCGCTTTTGCCTTCACCCGGCTGACCTTTCCGGGCCGCAACGTGATGTTCGCGCTGATGCTGGGCACCTTGATGCTGCCCTATCACGTGACGCTCATCCCCCAATATGTGATGTTTCTGAACCTGGGCTGGGTCAACACCACCTTGCCCTTGATCGTCCCGAAATATCTGGCGACCGACGCGTTCTTCATTTTCCTGATGGTGCAGTTTTTCCGCGGCATCCCGAAGGAATTGGACGAGGCCGCGCGAATGGATGGTTGCAGCCCCTGGCGCATCTACTGGCGCATCATGCTGCCGCTCTCGATGCCGGTCCTGGCAACGGCGGCGATCTTCACCTTCCTTTGGACCTGGGACGATTTCTTCGGGCCGCTGATCTACCTCAGCGACATGCGCGATTTCACCATCCAGCTTGGTCTGCGCTCGCTGATCGACTCCAGCGGCGAGTCCGACTGGAACAGCATGTTCGCCATGTCGGTGCTGTCGCTGCTTCCGGTCTTCATAGTCTTCGTCCTGTTCCAGCGATTGCTGATCGAGGGCATCGCAACAACGGGAATGAAACGATGAGCACCAACGTTGCCGAAAAAATCGATACCGCCAAGGCAGCCGAGGTTGCACTGATTGGCGTGCGCAAGAATTACGGCGAGGTCGCGGTGGTTCACGGCGTCGATCTGAGCATCGAGCTAGGCGAGTTCGTCGTGTTCGTAGGTCCGTCAGGCTGCGGCAAGTCGACTTTGTTGCGCATGATCGCAGGGCTCGAGCCGATCACTGCCGGTGGCCTGATGATCAACGGGCAGCGCATGAATACGGTGCCCCCTGCCAGCCGTGGCATTGCCATGGTGTTCCAGTCCTATGCGCTTTACCCCCATATGAGCGTTTACCAGAACCTGGCCTTTGCGCTCGAGACCGCGCGTGTACCGCGGGCCGAGATTGCCGCCCGAGTCACGCGGGCCGCTGAAATCTTGCAGATCGTGCCGCTGCTGCAGCGCAAGCCCAAGCAATTGTCGGGCGGGCAGCGCCAGCGCGTTGCCATCGGACGCGCCATCGTGCGCGAACCGAACCTGTTCCTGTTCGACGAACCCCTATCCAATCTGGACGCCGAACTGCGTGTGCAGATGCGGGTCGAGATTGCCAAGCTGCATCAGCGCCTGGGCTCGACCATGATCTATGTGACGCATGATCAGGTGGAGGCCATGACCATGGCCGACAAGATCGTTGTACTCAACGCCGGCCGCATCGAGCAGTTCGGGCCACCGCTGGAGCTGTACAATTTCCCGGTCAACCGGTTCGTGGCGGGTTTCATCGGCAGCCCGAAGATGAACTTCCTGGCGCTGTCCGGATCGACCCCCTACCGCGTCGGCACGCAAGAACTGGCGATGCCCGACCGCGCCGGCGCGGTGAAGGAAGTGGGTGTTCGCCCCGAGCATATCGCGACCGTTCCGGACGAAAAGCGCGTCGCATTCCTCTCGGTCACGATCGAACTGGTGGAAAGCCTGGGCGGCCAGACCTTGCTCTATGCGGTCACCAGCGATGGCCAGAGCCTGACGATCCTGGTCGACGGCCAGTCCGACGTCGTCGCCGGCGATACCCTTGCCACCTACATCGATCCGGCACAGTGCCACGCCTTTGCGGCTGACGGCACCACGATCCGGTAACTATCCAACGATCTGGTGTTGCCTACCAGACATACGCAGTGAGTTAGCAAATGGTACGCATTGAAAGCATTCGAGCCCGGGGTCTCAGCGTTCCGCTTGATCAGGTGACCTCGCTGGCCAGCCGCCGCGTGACCGAACGCCACTATGGCGTGGTGGAAATAGAGTGCGATGACGGGCACAAGGGCATTGGCTTCTGCTACGTCGGTAGCGCCGGCGCCGGCTTGTTTCCCGAAGCCATTGCCTTACTGGCCCCGGTGCTGATCGGCCAGGACCCCTATCGCGTCGAGGGCCTGTGGCAGGAAATGTACCAGGAGGTGTTGCTGCAGGGTCGCGCCGGCACGGTCATGCGCGCCATCAGCGCGTTGGACATCGCGCTTTGGGATCATAATGCGCGGGCCGCAAACCTGCCGCTGCATCGTTTCCTGGGGTCGGTGACGTCGACCCGCGTGCCGGCCTATGCCAGCGGTGGCTACTTCATCGACGGCAAGACGCCCCAGCATCTGGCCGACGAAATGGAAGGCTTCGTCAAGCAGGGCTTCTCGGCCGTCAAGATCAAGGTGGGCAAGGGGAACACGGTAGGCGAGGAAGAAGCGCGCATCGCCGCGGTGCGCGAGCGCATCGGGCCTGACATTCTGCTGATGCTGGACGCCAACAACGCCTGGCGCGATGTTCCCACGGCTCTCCGTTTCGCGCGCATGTATGAAAAATACGATCCTTACTTCCTCGAAGAGCCATTCAGCCCGGACGATATCGAAAACCACGCGAGCCTGGCGCAGCGCACGAGCATCCTCATCGCCACTGGCGAGATCGAGGCTGGACGCTGGCGCTTCAAGGAATTGCTCGACAAGCAAGGCGCCGCGATCCTGCAGACCGACGCCTGCGTCTGCGGGGGCGTCACCGAATTCCGTCGGATCGCGGCAACGGCCGCCAGCTATGGTGTCACAATCAGCCCACACTGGTTCCATGACCTGCATGCCCATCTCGTGGCCGCCACGCCCAATTGCCGTTTTATCGAGTTCTTCCCCGATAGCCAGGTGCTCAATTTCCGCAAACTGGTCGATCGGCAACTGGTGGTGGATCGCGGCGACATCGTGCTGCCGCAACTGCCGGGGCTTGGTTTCGACTTCATTCCTCAGACTTTGGAAACCTATGGCTCGACGCCGTGGTTCGAAAGCCGATTGCAGCGGCCAAAAGTTGCGGCGCTCCACGCCGTCGAAGGCATCGCTCAGAGCTGATCCCCGCCGATCCACGGAAGCATCATGTACACACAACCACGTCTTTTCATCGGCGGCCAATGGCTTGGGTCCACCGCTGCGGCAGTCGATATTCTCGATCCCGCCACCGAAGAAATGATCGGCCGATGTCCGCTCGCCGGACCAACCGAGATCGAGGCGGTGCTCGCTGCCGCTGCGGCTGGCCACAAGGCCTGGGGTAGCCGCACGCCCTGGGAGCGCTCGGCGGTTCTGCGGCGTATTTCAAACCTGCTTCGCGAGCGGATCGAACCGATTGCAATGCTGATGACGGCCGAAGTGGGCAAGCCCCTGGCCGAGGCGCGCACCGAGATCATGTCCGCAATCGAGCATTTCGACTGGTGCGCTGATGAGACGAGGCGTCTGTACGATCGCTCCTGGGGCGGACGGACGCCGGGCAGCCGGCTCGAAGTGCGCCATGAACCTGTTGGCGTCGTGCTGGCGCTGACCGCCTGGAATTTTCCCATCGGCCTCGCCGCGCGCAAGTTGGCGATGGCCCTGGCGGCCGGTTGCGCCGTGATCCTGCGCCCGGCCGATGAAGCGCCGGCCACCGCGGCGGCGCTGGTGGAAGCCTGCCACGATGGCGGCCTGCCCGATGGAGCGATCAACCTGTTGTTCGGTGCGCCCGAGGCGGTGGTCGCCCCGTTGATGGCCGCGCCTGTCGTGCGCAAGGTGAGCTTCACCGGATCGACCCGTGTGGGACAGATCCTGATGCGTCAGGGCGCCGACACGCTCAAGAAGCTGACCATGGAATTGGGCGGGCATGCACCTGTCATCGTCTTGGATGATGTCGACGTGGCCAAGGCTGCTAGGGCAGCTGTGAACGGCAAATTCCGCAATGCCGGCCAGGTCTGCACCTCACCCACGCGGTTTATTGTTGGCGAAGCCATAGCCGACGATTTCATCACCGCCTTTGCCGACGGTGTGCGCCAGCTCAAGATCGGCAACGGCCGTGACCCGGACGTGCAGATTGGACCATTGACGACACCACGCCAGCGCGATCGCATCGAGCGACTGGTCGCCGATGCCGTCCGCTCCGGCGCCACTCTGGCCGCGGGCGGCAAGCGCCCCGAAGGGTTCAATCGCGGCTATTTCTTTGAGCCTACCATCGTTGTCGAGCCAGGCCAGGACGCGGCAATTCTGACCGAGGAGCCGTTCGGGCCGGTTGCCGTCGTGCAGCGTGTATCCAGCGACGCCGAAGCGATCGCCAAGGCCAACAGCGTCGACTTTGGCCTGGCCGCCTATATCTACGGCAAGGATACGGCCCGTCTCGATACAGTGGCGCATGGGCTGGAAGCCGGTGTCGTCGGCGTCAACACCAATGTCGTGGCGCTCCCCGAGGCGCCCTTCGGCGGCGTCAAACATAGTGGCTTCGGGCGCGAGGGCGGCTTTGAGGGCGTGCAGGAATATCTGGTCGCCAAGTTCATTCACCGGGCTTGAGCACTACGAGGCTCGACTAACGACTGGGCGCCTGCACCGATGGCCGTCGGTTCTGGCCGCGCTATCGCGCCGGCGATGTCGGCGACGCCGAAATCGAGCAGGTGGAAGGGCGACCGGCCACGACGGCTGGGACCTGTTTGGTGATGGAGCCGACGCGGGTGTGGACTTCGACTTCTGCTGATCGACCAGGCTGATAACGGGGCAAAGGCCGCGACGTCTCCGTCGATCAATCGACTAGTAAGAGGCCTATTGTTTTGCTCGGGGCGGCGTACGTCATGGCGTACTGTCGACCGAATGGCTCTATGAACATGCTCGGCAAGGCTGAGCGATCAGACGCTCTATCGAGCGTCAAAGGTAACGACTAGTCGAGCGGCTACGATGCGTCATCCGCGAGATGACCGTAGTCTTTGTCTCAATCCCTGGAGGTAGCAATGAATTTGAACAATCCACTTAAGCAGGCGCTCGCCGATGGCAAGCGGCAGACCGGGCTTTGGCTCACCTTGGGTAGTGTAACGGCGACCGAAATGGCAGCCCGCGCCGGCTTTGACTGGCTACTCGTCGATATGGAGCACAGCTCGCTCGATTTCGGCGACCTTCTGCAACACCTGCGGGCCGCCGCCGCAGGATCGGCCGAGCCGGTCGTCAGGGTTCCCTGGAACGATGCCGTCATCATCAAGCGGGTGATGGACATGGGTGCGCGTTCGCTGTTGATACCCTATGTGCAGACAGTCCAAGAGGCCCGGCAGGCCGTGGCGGCGACGCGCTATCCGCCGCACGGCGTCCGTGGTTATTCGGGCATGACCCGTGCCAACGACTATGCCCGCATCACCGATTATGCGACCCGGTCCAGCGAAGCAACATCGCTGTGGCTGCAGGTTGAAAGTCCCGAGGCGGCGGCGGTTTGCGGCGAAATCGCTGCGGTCGATGGGGTGGATGGCGTCTTTGTTGGCCCGAACGACCTGGCCGCCAATATGGGTTTCGTCGGCAAGGCGCACTTGCCTGAGGTCCAGGAAGCGGTTCGCACCGCCCTTCATGCGATCCGCGGTGCGGGCAAGCCTGCGGGTCTCTTGGACTATCGGCCAGACAACGCGAAGGCCTGGTACGAAGAAGGCTTTTCGTTCATTGGCGTGGGTGGCGATACCTCGCTGCTGTCGAAGGCATACACGGCTTTGTTGGCCAATTTCAAATAGCCCGCTGGCTTACAAAAAAGCCGTGGCTAGGTCGTTGCTCGAGGCCTGATCTGCGAACGTGTCGTTGGCGGAGGCGCAGATCAGGCCACTACGGCTCCCGTTAAGCGGGCAGCTAACGCCGGGTCAGCGCCCTTGCCGCCGGGCGCCATCGCGAAGACGGTTACCGGTACGGTTTCGCCCGGCAAAAGGAAGGAAGCACATTGGCAATAGGGTCGAGATTGACCGATCCGTTACCGTGACGTCTTGCCGTTTATCACATGACCCGATTGACTGCGCCAACTCCGAAATGTATTTGTCATACAAACCGGTTTGTACTATGAAAGAAGAAATTGCTGCGACATCCCGCATAATTGCCCGTTCATCTCGTATATGCGCAAGATCGCCGCACAAACCAGTTTGCGGAAGATACATGACAAAGCCGGTCGCCAACATCAAAGCAGTCGCCGAGGCGGCAGGGGTTAGCAAGACCACCGTCTCCCATGTGCTCTCGGGTCGCAGGCCGGTTGCGGAGGGTACGCGCAGCGTTGTGCTCAAGGTCATGGCAGACCTGGGCTTCCAGCCGAACTACTTTGCCCGTGCCCTCACCTCCAAGCGCAGCCTGACGATTGCCCTCATCGTGCAGGACATGACCAACCCGTTCTATCCGGCCCTGGGGCGGGGCCTGCAATTGGCCGTCAGTCCGGCCAATTATGTCGTCATGTATTTCGATGCCGGCGCGTCCGAGACCTTGGCGCAGGCTTTCGTGGCCGCGGCTCTGGAGCGCCGGGTCGATGGTGTCGTCGCAGCCGTCAGCGGCATCGACACTGAAATTCTCACCCTGCAGAAGGCCGGCATTCCAGTCGTTGCCGTTGGCGCCGGGCGCTCCGACTTGCCGGTCGATTGGGTGTCGGCCGATGACGAGCGCATCGCCCGCGATGCCGTCGTCTATTTGCGAGGGCAGGGCCACAACCGCATCGCCACCATCTGCGGCCCCAGCACTCGCGATCCGGGAGAGCGGCGCTTGAAGGGCTTTGTGGACGAACAGCGCAGGGCAGGCGTAACGGACATTTTATCCGCTGAAGGCGACTGGACGCGCGAGAGCGGCGCCAAGGGCATGGCAACGCTGCTGGACAGTCCGACACCACCCACTGCCGTGTTTTGCGCCAATGACTTGATGGCCATCGGCGCGATGGACCTGGCCCTGAGCAGGGGCGTTCGCGTGCCGCAAGACATCGCCATGGTCGGCGTCGACAACATCGATGCTTCGAACTTGGTGCGTCCCGCCCTGACCACGATGCACATCCCGGCGGTGGAAATCGGCCGCACCGCGGGAGACCTCCTGATGTCCCGGATCGCCGGAACCGCCGGGGCCATGCGCCACGTCATGGTGCAACACGACTTCATCGGCAGACAATCGGCATAAGGATTGCCAAGTGCATAACGTACTCGATCTCCGCGATATCGTTCCCGACGAGGCCGAGCAGTTGGCCCATAGTGGCTATCATGTCGGCAATCTGCTCGACGCCGCTCGTCGGGCCGCGGCTATTGCGGACTACCCTGCTTTGTCCGCTATCGCCGACCAGCTCAAAGGCCTGCAGCGCAGCGCGCCATGGCCGTTCGATGAGCCTGACGAGATGGCCGATATTGTTGCCACCATTCCCGCTCTGCAGCGATTTCCCGTTGCGGACGGCAGCATCAGGGCCCGCATTCATGGCGCCTGGCTCGGCCGCTGCGTCGGCAATACCATGGGCAAGCCCATCGAGAGCCTAACTCGGACCGAGGTGAGCATCTATCTGCGCGCGGTTGATCAATGGCCCCAGCGCGGCTACGTGCCATTGCTGCCGGAGCTGCCCGATGGCGTCAGTCACCTGCACGAATCAGCGCCCGAGGCGAGCGCGGGCCTGTTCACCGACGTGCCGCGCGACGACGATCTCGATTGGACCATCCTGGCCCTGGCGCTGGCCGAACGCTATGGCCGTGACCTGACCACTGACGACATTGCCCGCGAATGGCTGGATCGCCTGCCCTTTACGCAGACCTTCACCGCCGAACGCGCCGCCTATCGCAACCTCATCCACGGCTTTGCCGCCCCCGAAACCGCGCGTGTCGATAATCCCTATCGTGAATGGATCGGCGCGCTGATCCGGGCCGATATGTACGGCTATCTCAATCCGGGCGACCCCGTCACGGCGGCGCGGGCCGCGCTGGCCGATGCGCGGCTGTCGCATCTCGGCAATGGTATTTATGGGGAAATGTGGGCCGCGGCCCTCGTTGCCATTGCGCTGTCGGTCGACACTGTGCGTCCGGCCCTCGAGGCGGCGCTCTCCGTGCTGCCGCCGCGCTCACGGTTGGCTCAAAGCCAGATGCAACTGCTGGCCCTGCATGCTTCGGGGGCGTCTTCTGAGCGGGCTCTCGATTGGGTCGATAGCGAGCTTGGCCACTACAATTGGGTTCACACGATCAACAATGCCGCCCTGATCGCGCTCGGCCTGCTCTGGGGCACCGGTTTCGTCACTTCCGTGGCACTGACCATATCGGGCGGGCGCGACACCGATTCCAACGCTGCCACCGTCGGCAGCGTCTTCGGCGCCTTGCACGGCATTGCCTCCATCCCGGCCGATCTGGTGGGCACCACCCATCATCGCGTCCGCAGTGCTGTGCGCGGTTTCGATCGCATAGAGATCACCGAACTGGCCGATCGTACCCTGGCGCTCCTGGGGACCGGCCATGTCGGATAGTTCGCCGATGCGCGTCATCATCGACACCGATCCTGGCCTGGGCGAACCCGGCTCGGACATCGACGATGGTTTTGCCATCGTACTGGCGCTGAATTCTCCCGAGTTCGACGTCATGGGCCTGACCATCGTCAACGGCAATGTCGATGCCCTGGTCGGTACCGACGTCGCCCGCCGCCTGCTCACCCGTCTGGGCCGCGAAGACATTCCGGTTCTGCGCGGCGCGCTCGATCCCCTGGTGCGTCCGATGCAGCCCGTTCGCGCCTTGTTCGACGCCGCGCTGGGCGGCGCGGCCGAGCCCACGTCATCTAAAGACCTGCTGGGCCCCACATCATCCGAACATGCCGCCGACTTCCTGGTGCGTCAAGCCGCCGAGCATCCCGGTGAGGTTGTGGTCATTGCCATCGGGCCGATGACCAATCTGGCTTTAGCCGTTCAACGCAATCCGGCCTTCGCGACCAATGTACGCGAACTGGTGCTGATGGCGGGTGCTGCGGAAACCTATGCGCAGAACATCACGGTCGTCGGCGATTTCAACGCTTATGTGGATCCGGAGGCGCTGGAAATCGTCATGCGCAGCGGCGCCAAGATCCGCATGGTGGGGCTCGATCAGACCTCCAAGGTCATGCTGACCCGCGACGACGCTGCAGCCATGCGATCGCGATCCGCCGTGGGCAGCTTTGGCGCCTGGGCGGCAGATTGCACCGAGGCCTGGATCGATTATCTCGGCAAGGCCTTCCCGAACCGCGAAGAACACCGGCATGCCTGTTTCTTGCACGATCCGCTCGTGCTGGCCGCGGTGATGCGCCCGAATATCTGCCAATGGGCCGATGCCGACGTGCGTGTCGAGACCGTGAGCGAGTTGGCGCGCGGTCTCGTCGTGGCCGATCGCGGCCTGGCCCTGGCGCCGCCTGGCCCATTCAACGCCACCGTTGCCATCGGCACCGATGTCGAGGCTTTCCGGAGCTTTTTTCTCAGCCGGCTCGCCCTGGTGAGCTGACCAATTTTCCATGTGAGCAGTAAGGAGGAAATCATGCCCACAACGACCCTGTCGAGACGAACAGCACTGCTGCTGATCAGTACGGCCAGCGCCCTTCTCCTGGCGGCAATGCCCGTCATCGCCAAGGAGGCCGCTCTGACCACAGCCAATCTGGCCGAGCCTACGGCGCCGCTCACCATCACCTATGCCGGTGCCGCCTATGCGCCCGAGGACATTCAGCCCGTCCTCGACGCTTTCCACACGGCCCATCCCAATATTACCGTCGAGTACCAGTCCGTGCCCTTCGCTCAGTTCAACAGCGTGCTGTCGACGCGCCTCGACAATGGTGACGCCACGCTGGACGTCTATGACACCGACATGCCGCGCACCGATGCCTATGCTGCGCGCGGCTGGCTTGCCGATCTGACCGGCGTCTTTGGCGACCTGTCCAACGATATCGACCCGGGCTCGATCGAGGCCGCCACGGTGGACGGCCAATTGTTGGCCATGCCCTACCAGACCTCGACCAATATCCTTTACTACAACAAGACCCTGCTGACCGCTGCCGGCCTCGATCTTCCCCCGGCCGATCCGGCCGGCCGCATGACCTTCGAGCAGCTGGCCACCAACGGCAAGGCGGCCCAGGAAAAAGGCGCTAAATGGGGCGTGTTGCTCGATCAGTATGACCGCTATTACCAGCTCGAGCCGCTAGTGATCAGCGCTGGTGGCGGCCCGGGCGGCACTGGCGATGGCAATCTCACGCCCGACGTGGCGAGCGCCGGCTGGGTCAAGGCCATGAGTTGGTATAAGTCGCTATTCGACACAGGCTTGGCGCCGAAGGGCATCGCAGTCGCCGAAACACCTGACATCTTTGCCTCGGGCGCCGTCGCCTATTATGTCGGCGGTCCCTGGTGGGCCCCGAAGTTCGAAGCAAATGCAGATCTCGATTTCGGCGTCGCACCATTCCCCACCTTCGAGGGCGGCAAGCCCGCTACCCCAACCGGCGGCTGGTCGCTCGGCCTCAATCCGGCAAGCGAAAAGAAGGACGCCGCGCTGCTGTTCATGAAGTTCATGGGCCTCGACAACGGCGGCTACGCGCAATTCATGACCGCGCTCGCCGTACCACCATCCAACCTTGTCGGCGCTGAAGGTTTCTATGCCTCCAAACCGCTCCAGGCCCCGCGCATGGCCGGCGTCGTCGATCTCATCAAGTACGAGCTGGCCAACACCTCGGTGCTCCGCCTGCAGACGGTCGGTTTCGTCGAATTCGAGGACATTATCGGCCGCGCCTTTGGCGATATCATCAACGGCGCCGACGTTCAGGCTTCGCTTGATGGCGCCGCTTCCGAACTCGCGGATGCCTGGTCGAAGTACCAGTAGGCATGTTCTGCGCGGGCCCTCACCCCGCGCAGCCCTTCCCGGAGTTGCGTGATGCAAATGGCGAAAACCCACGACTGGCGCTGGCGCGACCTGACCAACGCCGCGCTATTCCTAGCTCCGGTCGTGGTGCTGATCATGGTGTTGCGCCTGGTTCCGGCATTGAGCGCGGTTGCGGATTCCGTGCAGTCAACCGGGATCGGGCGCAATGCGAGCACCCAATTCGTGGGCACCGAACATTTCGCCAAGCTTTTCAGCTCGGCCAATTTTTGGTCCTCCGTGCAGCAGACGCTGATCTTCAACCTGCTGGTCAATCCCATCCAGATCATCATAGCCCTTGCTCTGGCGGTCCTGCTGTCGCAAGGCCTGCCAGCCAGCGGCATCTGGCGCACTTTGGTCTTTCTGCCCTCGGCCGTGCCACTGGCTGGCTCGTCCATCGTCTGGGGCCTGGCACTGCGGCCCGATGGCCCGATCAATGGCCTTTTGGCACTGGCCGCCATCCCGCCACAGCCCTTTCTCACCAGCCCCGAGCAGGTCGTCTTCAGTATCATCCTGTTGGCCAGCTGGATCGGCTGCGGCACCTGGATGGTGTTCCTGATCGCCGGCCTCAAGGATATTCCGCCGGTCTATTACGAGGCTGCCAAGATCGACGGCTCGGACCCGGTCCGCACCTTCTTTCTGATCACCCTGCCGCTGTTGCGGCGGCCGCTACTGTTCGTGCTTGTCGCCGATACCGTGGCTAATTTCGTCCTGTTCGCACCGGTCCAAATTCTGACCGCCGGCGGGCCGCAGCGAAAATCCAATTTCTTGATGTACGACATCTTCCACCGCTCGTTCGACCTATCCGATCCGCACATGGCGGCGGCGGAACTGGTGGTGCTGCTGGCCATAATGATCGCCATCGTGGCGCTGCAGTTCAAGCTGCTGGGCGGACAGGAGGACTGATATGTCAAATGCACTCGGCAAGACCGTGCTGACCCTCATGGCTGTTTCGATATCGCTGATCTTCCTGCTGCCCATTCTCTGGCTGATGGCGAGCGCGCTGCGCCCCGTGGCCGAAACCTTTGCGGGCGGCGCCAACGTGGATTGGTACACCATCATTCCACGCCAGTGGACGCTGGAGAATTTCCAGTCGGCCCTCGACAAGGGCTTCCTGCGCAATCTGTTCAATAGTCTTCTGGTCGCCGGCATTTCGGTGGTGCTGGGCCTGGCGATCAGCGCTATGGCGGCTTTTGCCCTGGCGGTCATCCGCTTTCCCGGTCGCAAGCCGGTTTTCACCGCAATCGTTCTGAGCTTTCTCGTGCCCTTCGAAGCCATCGCCATCCCGCTCGCGCGCAACATGGCCGATTGGGGACTGACCAATACCGTGACCGCGTTGATCCTGCCGGGGCTGGGCAATGGCCTTGCGGTCTTCATCTTGCGTCAGTTCTTCCTGGGCGTGCCCTATTCCCTGGCCGAGGCCGCGCATATGGACGGGGCCGGGTGGTGGCGCATATTCTGGATGATCTACCTGCCGCTATGCCGCCCGGCGCTGATCGGCGCCGGGCTGATCCTGTTTCTCTTCCAGTGGCAGGCCTATATGTGGCCCATTTTGGTCGTATCGCAGGAAAATCTCGATCTGGCGCCTGTGTCGATCGCCAAGTCGTTCGGGGCCTTCTCGACCGACTATGGTAGCGTCTTCGCCCAGACCACGGCGCTGGCTCTTATTCCAGAGGGCGTGCTCCTGGTGCTGCAGCGCTATTTCGTGACCTCGATCGCCAGCTCCGGCAGCAAGGAGTAGGCGCACACGCCGCCATTGGCTGCACGAATGTCGAGCGCCCTCTCAAGTCGCAGCCATTCGATTGAGCAAGTCGAACTTCGCGCGGGCGGCGTGGGCCATCGCGAAGCAGGCTGCCGAGTCCGCATCATTGTGGCGGAGCGCCGCGACAATCTGACGATGTTCGACCACTGACGCCGCTTTCTGCGGGCGACCGTATCCATGTCGGTGCCAGAGCGCTGTTACCAGCTGTGCATTGCGATTCTGCTGCGGCGCTTGGTCCGATGAACCCGGTAAAGATCTTTGGGCCTAAGGATATTGATGGAGAGGGTCCGACCGTTGCCGGCCGATCGGTCCTAGAACCGTGCCGCCGCGGCTGGCCAGCTTCAGCACTGTCTTGAGGACCGGAGCGACCACCACTCGATCTGCGATTCTATCCAGCGCCGTTGTGCGCTGTCTGTGCAAGCTCAAGTAGGGCTATCGCGCTCCCTGTCGCAACAGGATGGTCCGAAATGTCCGTGCAGTTATGATAATGTCGAGATCCAGAGAGACATGTTTTAGATAAAACAGGTCATAAGACAGCTTTTCGACTTCCTCGTCTTCACTCTCTGCATAGCCTTGCGAGACCTGTGCCCATCCGGTAAGTCCGGGAAACAAGATTTGCCTGTTGATATACTGAGGCAATTTGGCTTCAAGAGCCGAGGCAACTTCGATTGATACAGGTCGAGGCCCAATAAAGCTCATGTCGCCCTTCAGGATGTTGAACAGCTGAGGCAGCTCATCCAGCCGAAGTTGACGCAACAGAACGCAGCCGGGCAGAATCCTGTCGTCGTTGATGGTCGTGGAGCCGACATGATCTCCGAGACGCATGGTTCGGAATTTGTATAGCCGAAAAACCGAGCCCGCATAACCGCGTCTTTCCTGCACGAATAGGCTTGGCCCACCGTCTATCAGGCGGATATAGACCCAGATCATGGAACAGATGACGGCTGCAGGAGTCAGTAGAAGCGCCACTGCGGCAACGTCCATCAAACGCTTGGTTCGATAGTAAGCAAGCTGGCTGGGTGAATAGGATATATCGCCAAGGTCAAAAGTCTTGATATCGACTTTGCCGAGATGGCCCTCCAGATAGACAGGCCACGTTTCAAGAGCCACGCCCCTCAAATAGAGCCGGGCGAGTACTGTCGCATACTCTGGCGTATGGTGCGCAACCGGGTCAATGAGAAGCCTGTGGATGTTGGCGCCAACGTCCTGCGCAGAAACCACCTGCACGGCCCTGCCTATCAGAGAAGCCACCTTCAGGGCGCCTGGAAAGTCTAATACGGCAACGGACTTCTTAAGAGCTCGAGCCAGCGAAACATTGGCGAACGACACACCCACTGCTGTCATGGGTAAGCTCGCCAGCAAGGCAATAAAGCTGATGGGGATGCGTGTTGCCGACAGGAACGCTATAAGCAGGGAGCCGGCAAAAGCGGTCGCGGCAAGCGCCAGAGTGACGGGATGATCACGTCTGGTCATTAGAAAAAGAAAGCTGATAGCGACAATCGGGATGGCGGCGGCTCCCGCTGCGCCTACGATGATGTTGTACCAGTCGGTGCGGCCGGCCGAAGCGAGTATGACCATGTAAAGTGTGGCATTGGCTGCCGCAGTCACCAACGTTGCGGGGATTGCCGCCCCGATCATGGCGACGTACTGGTGCTGATGGCGCCGCGCGCCTCGTCGGATCACGGCCTCCAGACCGGGATGGCGCCGCTTACTCGGCATCATTGCAACCTCATCAGCTTACGCCAACGAGCCTCTTGGCATTTTTGGAGGAGAAGTTTGTCCAAGTCAGGTCGAATCGGTAAGTCACTCTTAAAACCGGCAGATACGCGGCAAAAATATCGCGACGGTACTGCAGGCTTGATTGCGTATCTGTCAACCACAGGCGGAGCTCCATGAAAGTGCTCCACGTTTACAAAACATATTTCCCTGACGATTTTACCGGGGTACCACGCGTTATCCATTCCATAGCCGAAGGTGCTGCCTCAAAAGGGATTGAGAGTCACGTGTTTGCGTTGACCAAAGGGGCAGAGGAGGGTGTGTCAAAGGTTGGACATCACTTTGTTCATAAAGTGAGACGTGATTTTCAGGTAGCCTCGACAGATGTCTCAACCAGGGCCTTTACCACTTTTCGAACGCTGTCCGCGGGTGCCGACATCATCCACTATCACTATCCGTGGCCTTTCGGGGATCTCCTTTGGCTTTCTGCCGGGACCCGCAAGCCGGCAGTCATAACCTATCATTCCGATATCGTGAAACAGCTAAGGCTCTCCAAGATATATGCACCTCTCAGGAATCATTTTCTGTCGAGGGCCGACGCTATCGTTGCGACCTCTCCCAATTACGTTGCGACCAGCCCTGTTCTGCGCCAATTTTCGGAAAAGGTTCAGGTCATTCCAATCGGCATTGAGCCGCGCCCGAAGGTAGCCATTGGCACCCGTGACCACTGGCGTCGACAACTGGGGTCCGACTTCTTTTTATTTGTCGGGGCCGCACGATACTATAAGGGAATAGACTAGCTGCTTGATGCTACGAAAATGTCCGGACTGCCTGTGGTCATTGCTGGAGAGGCTGACGATTTGCAGCGCGCAAAGTTGCCCGCAAATGTCGTTGCGACGGGTAGGGTCAGCGACGAAGACAAGGAAGCGTTGCTCGATCTTTGTCGAGCCTTCGTTTTTCCGTCGCACTTGCGCTCGGAAGCATTTGGAGTGGCGCTCCTGGAAGCCGCGCGGTCCGGTAAGCCGATGATCAGTTGCGAAATCGGTACTGGCACAACTTATGTCAACGTCGATGGCGAGACAGGTATCGTCGTGCCCCCCCAAAATCCATCCCGCCTCGCTCAAGCAATGCAGAACCTTGCCGGTAATGCCGAAACTGCTGCCAATTTTGGCAGGGCCGCTCAGGAACGGTACAAGAATCTTTTCACGCAGGAACAAATGGCCGCAGCTTACGCCGACCTTTATCGGCAACTGGCTGGTCGCGGTGCAATGCGCCGATAACCGGATGGCGGCGGGTCTGCCAATGTCTAATAACTGGACGTGGCAGTGACCAAGTTGTAGACGGGCAGCAGTTTAAGCAGGAACGTCATATTCCTATGAGCGATATCCCAAACAGCGTTACCGTGATCAGCGTTGATCATGTGCCAAGGGCTGCAATGGAAGATTTGTGGAAGGGTCTCGAACGCTACGATATGTGGAGCCGTTTTGCTGCCCATGACATTCGCCAGCGGTTCAGGCGTTCCGTCCTTGGTCCATTTTGGCTGACCCTCAGCATGGGCATAATGGTCGCGGCGCTTGGCTTGGTATTTGGAACATTGTTTCAACAAGACGTTCGGGACACCTTGCCCTACATAGCGACCGGTCCGATTTTCTGGGGTCTGCTAACCAGCTGTATCAGTGAAGGCACGACAGTTTTTATCGGTAATGAGTCCTACATCCGCAATGTCCCTCTCCCCCTTAGCGTGCACGTGTACCGGATGTTGACGCGCAACATAATCATTTGGGGATTCAATATGGCAATCTACTTGGGAGTGTTGCTATTTTTCTGCATCAATCCCGGGTAGACAGTGCTTCTTGTCATTCCAGGGCTTGTCTTTTTCGCGATTAACATCAGCTGGATGGCATTGGCAGCGGCCATATTGTCCACTCGTTATCGCGATATTCCTCAAGTGACCCTGAATCTGATCCAGGTCGTGTTCTTTGTCACCCCGGTGTTCTGGTCGGTGGAAGTCTTACCCACTCGTCCCGCTTTCGTGCACTTCAACCCGATGTATCACTTGCTTGAAGTGGTACGAGCGCCATTGCTGGGAAAACTGCCGTCGTCGGAAAGTTGGCTTTCCGTCATCGCGCTTTCTGTCGCCGGTCTTGCGGTAACGGCTTATCTCTACCGCCGGGCATATGCTCGCATAGCCTATTGGGTTTGACTTTATGGCTCATATTTCAATTAAAGACCTATCGGTTGAATTCGCCGTTTTCGGTTCTTCCGCTCGGTCTTTGAAGAATACGATTGTCGCACAGGCGACTGGCGGCAAACTGATGGCAGGCGCGCGCGATATCGTTGCGGTGCGGGCAATCGACGGGCTTAATCTTGAAATCAAGAACGGCGATCGCATTGGGCTTGTGGGGCACAATGGTTCTGGCAAGACAACCTTGTTGCGTGTGCTGTCCGGCATATACAAGCCTGTCGCCGGGAGCATCCGAATCGAGGGCAAGGTCGGAACGTTACTGGACCCTCAGGCCGGCATGGACAACGAAGCGACCGGTATCGAGAATATTTACTTGCGTGGCTACTTGCTGGGCATGAACAAACCTCAGATCGACGAGCAGATCGAGGACATTGCCAACTTCACCGATCTTGGCGATTTCCTCCACCTGCCCATGCGAACATATTCTGCAGGCATGGCTGCCCGCTTGGCCTTCGGCATCTCGACGGCAATGCACAATGATATTCTCTTGATAGACGAAGGCATCGGGGCCGGTGATGCTGCATTCCAAGAGAAGGCACAAAAGCGGATTGAAAGCCTTTTCGCTCGCACATCCATCGTCCTGCTGGCTAGCCATTCGGAAGATCTGATCAATAGATTTTGCAACCGACGCTTGGAAATGGAGCACGGCAGGTTGGTCCATGATTCCCGAACATCGGTTGCCGCTAGCGCAACCATTGGCGGTTAATATTGGACGCAAGAGGCTGTTGTCGTTCGGGTTGCGACTGGGCGTATCTCGGCAACAACAACACTCATAAAGTCTCGAAGCGTGCACACGCGTTTTGCAATAACTGATGAAACGCTGCTGGCGCGGATCAAATGGTGCATGACCAGCGATATTGGCCCTCCAGATTGCGTCCGCCGCTGGTCGCCGCGCGATGTAACATCAGGCCAATGAACGCTTGGATGGGGGTTCTATATGTCAGGCAAGTCGCCCTCCTGCACTGTCTTGCTCTGCACTTACAATGGGGCTGCCTATCTCGATCAGCAATTGCGCTCATTGGCCGCTCAAACCGTACCGGTGCTGAACGTGTATGCCAGCGATGACGGGTCCAAGGATCAAACCCACGAAATCTTGCGGAACTGGCAGCAGAATCGGCGCAAGGGCGACTTCGTAATCGAAAAAGGCCCGCGACGCGGATTTGCGGAAAATTTTCGCAGTCTCATGTTGCGAGCGCCAGAGAACGATTTTTCAGCCTTCTGCGATCAAGACGACGTCTGGCATCCCGACAAGCTTGAGAGCGCAATGCTCCGGCTTGCGGGTTTGACGGATGACGCCTGTCTGTACGGCGGACGATCCGTTCTGGTCGATGGAGACGGTGAACCGATAGGACTTCCTCCGCTATTCTTGCGTCCCCCAGACGTCAAGAACGCGCTTGTTCAAAGCCTTGCCGCCGGAAACACCATGGTTCTGAACAGACCCGGGTTCGTCCTTCTCGCCGAGAGTGCACGCAGGACGCAGTTCCTGATGCACGATTGGTGGGCCTACCTGCTCGTTTCCGGCGCTGGCGGACGCGTCATCTACGATCCCATACCCCACATAGATTACCGTCAGCATGGCAAGAACGCCCTAGGAGGACGTATTGGTTTGGCAAAACGCCCCAAACGCCTGCTTGAGCTGCTAGGTGGGAAATACACCATATGGAACGATGCAAATGTGCAGGCGCTGGATCGTTGCTCAGACCTGTTAAGCCCCCATGCTTTGGATTGCCTTGCAGCGTTTAAAAGCCTTAGGACCGCGGGAAATGCGGTGTCGTCGATCATTCGGCTCATGCGCTCGGGAATTTATCGTCAGACGCGAAAAGGGGATTTGGCATTGGTGGCAGCGGCAATCCTGCGTCGTTTATAATCGGTCAGAATGCTAATCGTGGCCTCTGCCCATCCGCCCTGTCAGCCCATGGTAAAGGCCTCGCAACATCATCTTCCAATGGTCAGCGTGCGGTCTGGCAAACATGGCGTTGATCAAGAGGTGCAGACCAATCTTTGGTACCTTTAAAAACCGCCATTTGGCCGACAACCAGCGTTGGCGTAATAGCCATATGGTATTTCGGACCATATAGTAATGACGCATCGGACTATGTGTTGAAATTGTTCTGCCCATGACAGTCATGGGCTTTCCCAGTTGGTGGTCCATACTCACATCCTTGGCGATAAAGGAGGCATATCCTTGTCGCGATGCGCGCAAGCACCATTCGATATCGACATAATCTATGAAGAGATCGTCTTTCATGCCGCCGACAATGGCGATGACGTGCATCGGTATGATAGACCCGGACGCGATCACGTGATCGACCTCCAGGAGGCCTTCAAGCGCTTGTTCGCGCCCACGGGGTGTGAGACGTTTTTCGCTGTCCCAACGTTCGTCACCAAGCCGTGGTCCTACAACGGCAACCTTCTGGCCCAAGCTGATCAGAGCAATGCAATGCGATACCAGTTTTCAACCATGCCGTTGGAAGGAACGCTGTCTTGGTCGAGCAGCAAGATGTATTCGACGCGCCGTTCCTGTGCATGAGCGATGCCGATATTTTGGGCCTTGGCTATTCCTTTGTTCTCGTCCAGCGCAATAACATGCTGCCGATCTGGCAACGGTCCGAGTAACTCTCCCACTGCCGGGCCGGGAGAGCCATTATCAACGATGACTGCAAAGGAAACCTGTCTCTCAGCGCCTCCAGCAACTTCTTGAGCCTGGCGAGGTCCGGCCGATAGGTAACGATAACCGCAGCGACGTTTGGCGCTGCAGAAAGCTTTGCTGGACCATCGGACCCTCTACCTCATAGATGACGATTGCCTTTAGCGGACCAACCGCCCGAAGGCGAGAGCATGCCTTGTCATAACGAGCGTCCTCGACTATCAGGGCGCCAAACAGGGGACGTGGTCATGACCATCCTAGTTACTGGCGGCGCCGGGTTCATCGGCTCCAATTTTATCCTGGAGTGGTTTGTCAACGAACAAGAGCCCGTTGTTTGCGTGGACGCGCTCACTTATGCCGGCAACAAGTCCAACCTTAAGGACGTGTTGGCACGGGGCGACTTTTCGTTTGTTGAATGCAGCATTGAAGATGCTGCCCAGGTTCTGTCCATTCTGCAGCAGCGGCAGGTTCGGGCCATCATAAACTTTGCCGCTGAGAGCCACGTCGACAGATCGATCGTGGGCCCGCAAGCTTTCGTGCAGACTAACGTGATGGGCACGCTCCAACTGCTTGAAGCCGCGAAGTCCCACTGGACGTCGTTGAATGCTGACCAGCAAGCAAACTTCCGCTTCCTGCATATTTCGACGGACGAAGTCTATGGAACGCTGGGGCCCGACGATCCGGCATTCACCGAAGAAAATCCGTTCCGGCCAAACAGTCCCTATGCTGCCTCCAAAGCCGCTTCGGATCATTTTGTTCGTGCGTACGGTGAGACTTACGGGTTGCCGGTTCTGATCACCAATTGCTCCAATAATTATGGGCCGTATCATTTTCCCGAGAAGCTCGTTCCGCTCATCATCCATAATGCGCTGGCCGACAAGCCACTTCCGATTTACGGTGACGGGCAGCAGGTGCGTGACTGGCTATACGTTACCGACCATTGCTCGGCGATAAGGCGCGTATTGCAGGCGGGTATCGTAGGCGAGACCTATAACGTGGGCGGCAACAATGAAAAGGCGAACATCGACGTCGTGCGCAGCATTTGCGCAATTCTCGACATAGAGCGCCCCAGGGGTGATGGGAAAACCTATTCGGACCTAATTACGTTCGTGCGGGATCGGCCGGGGCATGACCGTCGATATGCAGTAGATGCCGGGCGGCTCCAACGCGATTTGGGCTGGTCTCCGCTGCAACGTTTGAGACCGGCATTGAAAAGACGGTCCGGTGGTATTTGGACAACCAAAGTTGGGTAGAAAGCGTCACCTCGGGAGCATACCGAAGCTGGGTTGACGCTCATTACGCATGAAAATTCTTTTGTTTGGAAAAAATGGTCAGGTCGGCTGGTCGCTGCAGCGGGCACTTGCACCCCTAGGAACACTCGTCGCTTGCGGCCGAAGTGAAGTTGACTTCGCCGATCCCAAGGCGCTGAAAGCGTTCCTGATTGAGCAGGACTGCGACGTTATCGTCAATGCAGCAGCCTACACTGCGGTGGATCAAGCCGAGTCTGAACCGGCCCTGGCCAAAGTGGTCAATGAAGCCAGCATCGCTATTCTCGCAGCCGACGCCGCGGCTCGCAATTGCTGGCTTGTGCACTATTCGACGGACTACGTATTCGATGGCAGCGCGCCAGATCGCTATCTAGAAACGGACGCCCCAAATCCTCTCAGTGTTTATGGCACAACAAAGTGGCGTGCTGAAATGGCCATCGCTGCGTCGGGCTGCAGGCATCTTATCTTTCGGACATCTTGGGTTCATAGCGCTCGCGGCCGGAATTTTATCAGCACCATCCTGGATTTGGCAAATACGCGCCACGAGCTTCGGGTGACCGCTGATCAGGTGGGGGCGCCAACGAGCGCCGATCTTGTTGCCGATGTCACGGCCCACGCTTTGCATCAGGCTGTCAAAGAAGGAGACTCCGCGTCCGGCACGTACCACCTTTCAGCGTCGGGCGAGATTAGCTGGCACGAATATGCCCGTTGGCTCGTTACTGTAGCTCCAGCCATGGGCTTTCAACTGGTGACCAAGCCTGACCGAGTTATTCCGATTACAATGGCCGAACATCCGCGAGCGGCCCGCCGGCCAACAAACTGTACGCTAGACACATCCAAGTTGCTTCGGCGATTTGCCCTCCACATGCCGAACTGGGAAGACGGAGTACTTCGTACCATGCAAGAACTTGCGGAAGCACGGCGATGACGCGGAAGGGCATCGTACTCGCTGGTGGATCTGGCATAAGGCTGCATCCGGCTACGCTATCCATGTCGAAACAGCTTTTGCCGGTCTACGACAAGCCGATGATCTACTACCCGCTTACCACGCTGATGCTCGGTGGCATGCGCGATATCCTCATTATTTCCACGCCTGATGACACACCGCGTTTCCAGCGATTGCTGGGTGACGGCAGTCAATGGGGACTGAACCTTTCCTATGCAGGACAGCCAAGCCCGGACGGCTTGGCCCAGGCATTTTTGGTCGGCGCCGATTTTATCGGGGACGGTCCCAGCGCCCTGGTGCTGGGGGACAACATTTTTCTTCGGCCACTCGCTCATCGATTTGCTGGATAGGGCGGACGCTCTCACGGAGGGCGCGACGGTCTTTGCCTATCACGTGCAGGACCCGGAAAGGTACGGTGTCGCCGATTTGACACCGCAGGTACGGTGATATCCATTGAGGAAAAGCCTGCGGTTCCGCGTTCTTCCTATGCTGTAACGGGCTTATATTATTACGACGGCACCGCCGTCGAACGGACACGCTCCTTAAAACCTTCCGCACGTGGCGAGCTTGAGATCACCGACCTCAACAGTCTCTACCTCAAGGAAGGCGCTCTTAAGCTGGAGATGATGGGTCGGGGCTTTGCCTGGCTTGACACCGGCACACACGATTCGCTGCTGGAGGCCGGGCAGTTCATCGCGACGCTCGAAAAGCGTCAGGGCTTCAAAGTTGCATGCCCCGAGGAAATCAGCTGGCGCCTGGGCTGGATCGACGACGAGCAGCTGCTTGCGCTGGCCCGCCCCCTCGGCAAAAGCGGCTATGGCCGCTATCTCGAAACCTTACCGAAGGAGCCACTCAGGTATGATAGCCTCACCACTCGCACTACCAGACGTAATCCTGTTTGAGCCGCAGGCCTTCAAAGACGATCGCGGTTTTTTCTTTGAAAGCTTTAACCAACAATTGTTCGACAAGGCGGTTGGCCGTCCGGTAACGTTTGTTCAAGACAATCACTCCGCATCATGCAAGGACGTTCTCCGCGGCTTGCATTATCAGACGGCGCCTTCCGCGCAAGGCAAACTGGTTCGCGTGGTTCGGGGAGCGGCATTCGATGTCGCCATCGACATACGCGACGGCTCGCTAACCTTCGGAAAGTGGGTTGGAGAGCTTCTGACGGGCGAAAATCGTCGGCAGCTCTGGATTCCCGAAGGTTTTGCTCACGGCTTCCTGGCCTTGGAGGATCACACTGAGTTCCTCTATAAGGTGACGAATTTCTACGACCGGAATTGCGATCGTAGCGTCCGCTGGGATGACCCGACCATTGGCATCGACTGGCCGCTCACGGGTGTACCTTTGCTTTCCGCCAAAGACGCTGCTGCCCCGTTCTTGCAGGAGAATAAGCAATGATCCTCGTGACCGGTGGTACCGGCATGCTTGGCCGGGACGTCGTGGTCGCGCTTGCGGCGGCAGGCATCGACGCGCATCTCGCTGATCGTTCCAAATTCGATTTGACGGATCCGCGTGGGGTCTACCACTATGTTGCCGGCCCCGCCGGTGTTATTCATCTGGCAGCTGAAACGAACGTCGACTTATGCGAGCGGGATCCGCGGCAGGCCGGCATCGCGAACCACTTGGCCACGCAAGCCATTGCGGTGGCGGCACAAGAGGCCGGCGCCTACCTTATATACATTTCGACTTCCAACGTGTTTGGCGCCGAAGGCAGGTTTTCGTACAATGAGTTAGACCTGCCTGCCTCCTTGAACTACTGCGGCAAATCAAAATTGATGGGCGAGAACGCGGTCCGGGCTGTGTTGCCGTCACGATCACTGATCATCCGTCCAGGTTGGATGATTGGTGGAGGACCCGAGCACGATCATAAGTTCGTCGGGCGAATAATCGGCCAGATCCGGTCCGGAGCCGAGGCGATTTCCGCTGTCTCCGACAAGTACGGCAGTATTACCTATGCCAAGCGGTTGGCCGAGTTCATTGTATGGGCCGTGCAGACACAGCATACCGGACTCGTTCATTTCGCCAGCATGGGCGCGGTGAGCAGGCTGCAAATCGCTGAATCAATAGGCTTGTTCTTCGGCTTTCCAGGGACCGTAAAGGGTGTCTCGTCTTCTGAGTATCCGCTGTAGGCACCAAGACCGCAGTCGGAAGCACTTGTTTCCATCTATATGCCGACGGATTTGGGTTCCCCTGGACCAAACGACTGGCGCACCGATCTCCAGGACTACCTTGAGGTGTTTAATTGACGCTCCGCTCCAAAGCTCGTGTATTCGGGCGCGTCGTTAGGACCGATGGTCTTGCAAACGCCCTCACGCTGGGCGGGTACACGCTATTCCCCCGCGCATTTGCTGCCTTGGCGCGCAGGGTGGCGTCTGGTGGATCCGTGTCGGAGCTTTCCACTGGCAATTACCTGCATGCCATACAGAATGTTCAGGACTACAAGCTCTGGTCGGACTACGGCGGCGGCGATGTAGCCGTTGAGTCCTCAGACAACCGACCCTGTTATATCTGGTTTGTGCCGGACTGGCTCAATGTTTGGGGCGGTGGCCACTACACGCTTTTTCGGTTCGCAAATCACTTTGCCAAGAGCGGTTCTCGCAACATCATATTTGTCTATGATAACCAGCGACATGGTACGCCGACCAAGCTGCAAAAAGAACTCGAAGATGCACTTGATGATTGCCAGATCGAGGTCATCGTCGATCCGGAAAAGCTTCCAAATGCAACTGGCGCGATCGCAACGACCTGGCAGTCTGCCTATAAGGTAAAGGCCTTTCCGCACGCCAAAAACAAACTGTACTTTATGCAGGACTACGAGAGTTATTTCTACTCGTTTGGAACGCAGTCGATGCAGGCGAACGCCACCTACTCATTCGGCTTCAGCGGCGTCACCGGTGGCGGATGGCTTAAACATTGCTACGAATCTCATGGTGGCACCGCGATCAACTATCGGTTTGCGGCGGATCGGTCGATTTTCTACCCGGCTGCCAAAAAAGTCCGCTGACTATTTTTTTACGGTCGCCCGTCAACAGAACGACGCTGCTTTGACTTGGGAATAGCCGGACTGTCTCTGATTAAAGAAAAATATCCTGACCTGGAGATTGTCATTGGTGGCCTGGAACTGTCTTCGCCGCCACCTTTTGAGGCAACCCTGCTGGGTAATATGACCTTGGCGCAGACTGGTGACCTCTATCGCACCTGCGATGTCGGGATGGCGTTCTCGGGCACAAATCTCTCTTACCTGCCGGTGGAACTGATGGCATCGGGCGTTCCGGTGATTTCCAACAATGGCCCCCATATTGAATGGCACTGCCAACACCTGACCAATAGCTATCTCGTTGACCCTGTGCCCCAATCGATACTGGAGGCTTACGAGGCGATGGCCGCTAGTGTCACGCTTCGTCAAAGTCTGGCTGATGGTGGCTTGCAGACGATGCGAGACCTGACCTGGGACAATGAAATGACCAAGGTCTTTGATCACGTCTCGCAGGTATGCGGCACGGCTTCGCCAACAGTTACAGTTAAGAAAGGAAAGAATGCCCCAAGCGAAGCCTAGCAAACAGTTGTAAAGCGAAACGTTGGCCTCGGCACTCTAGCCGGATTTATCGGCGAGTTCAAAGAGCCGTGCCAATTGGCTGTGGTCTGCTTTAGCCTGCCCTCCCGAACTCGTCCTCGATGCGGATGATGTCGTCCTCGCCTAGGTAGGATCCGGTTTGCACTTCGACGACTTCGAGTAGGATTTTGCCGGGATTGGCGAGGCGGTGCGTACAGCCAAGGGGCAGGTAGATCGACTGGTTCTCGCTGAGGACGGTGATCTTGCCGTCCACGGTGACTTCCGCCGTGCCGCTGACCACGACCCAGTGTTCGGACCGGTGATGGTGCTTTTGCAGCGACAGCTTTTTGCCGGGCTTGACGAAAAGCCGTTTCACCTGGAAGCGCTCGCCCAGTAGCACCGACGCGTAACCGCCCCAGGGCCGGTACGCCGTTTTATGCACATCAGTCAGGCCTTGCGTTTTGGCGTCTTCCTTGAGGCTTTTGGCCAGGGCGCCGACCCGTTGCGCCTGTGACAACCGCCCGACAAAGATGGCGTCCTCGGTGGCAATCACCGCCACGTCGTCCAATCCCTCGACAACGACATGCGCATTGTCGGTAACCACCAAGCAATTGGTCGTGTTGGACAGCAGCGATGGTCCGACGGACACATTGCCTGCGGCATCGGGCGTCAGCGCCTGCCAGACCGCATTCCAGGCGCCAAGGTCGGACCAGCCAAAACTGACCGACAGGACCGCGGCTTTGTCGGTACGCTCGAAAATCGCGTAATCGACCGAAATGTTCGGTGCCGTTGCAAAGGCTTCTTCATCAAGGCGCACGAAATCCAGATCGCGTTTTGCCTTGTGGACGGCGGTATGGGCAGCCCGTTTGGTGTCGACAGCGAGACGCTCGCATTCCGCCAGGAACACCGCTGCCGAGAACATGAACATGCCCGAATTCCACACATAGCCACCCTGTCCAAGCATGGCTTGCGCCCCGTCCAGGTCGGGCTTTTCGACGAAGCGGCCGACCTTGCGGACCTGGGTGTTCACCTCTGTGCCCAAGGCGATATAGCCATAGCCGGTTTCCGGCCGGTCCGGCGTTATGCCGAAGGTCACGAGCCAGCCGTCCCGAGCGGCTGCCGCAGCGGTCGTCACCGCCCCATGGTAGTCCGCGTCATCGGCGATGGCGTGGTCGGACGGCAAAACGTTTAGAACAGCGTCGGCATCTTGCGCCAAGGCCGTTTCCGCGGCTGCGGCAATGGCCACAGCCGTATTGCGCGACACCGGCTCGAGCAGGATCGCGCCCAGCGCGACACCGACCTCCAGCGCCTGCTCGGCCACCAGGAACCGATAGTCGGCATGCGTCAGAATGATCGGCGCGCCATAGCGTGCACGATCGGCCACGCGCAACAGGGTCTGCTGGAACAGACTAAGCGCGCCAAGCAGCGGTATGAATTGCTTGGGTCTTGCCGACCGTGACATCGGCCACAGTCGGGTTCCCTGTCCGCCGGCGAGGATGACTGGAATGATTTCGCTCATGAGCGAGCCTTTCAATGAAACGTACCGACCGCTTGGTGGGCAATAGACGAGCAAAGGGCTGTTGTCACCCAGGCGACAATGCCGTTTCTGCAGCCTTCAGGCCCCATGCAAGCGCTTCGCGCGCCTGCTCGGCATTGCCGGCTTCCACATAGCAGCGCAGCTCCGGGGCATTCCCCGAAGCGCGATAGTGGATCATGGTCCCGTCATCGAGCCAGAACTGAAGCCCGTCCACATCGGCGTGGCGGACCACGGCCCGGTGGCTGAAATGGCGTGCAGCGTGATCGGCATTGCTCAATCGCCGCAGGAACGCTGCGCTTGACTCGGCCGGAACGTCGGTCAGCCGGTCGCTCAAGGCAGACCGTAGCGGCAATGCGTCGACCATGTCCGCGAGTGTCTTGCCCTGCCGTGCGGCAAGGCCAATGGCGCAGATCAGCGGCAAAGCCGCGTCGCGCGTCATCAAGGCAGTTAAAGTGCCCCGTTCGAGCTCGATTGCGGTGCCCAGCAGCGTACCGCCATTCGCCTCGAAGCCGATCACCGATGTGCCGGAGCCGCTTACGCCCTGCATGCCTTCGATAACGTAGGGCGACCCGACTCGCGTGCGGATAACCGATTGGAACGCGCCCAGCGCCTCAACTGCCGTATTCGAGGTGACCGGCGTAACGACCGCCTGGGCCTTGAGAAACAGCGCGGTCAGCAAGCCCAGCGTGTCGCCGCGCACAAAACGGCCCTTGCCGTCCATCAGCAGCGGCCGGTCTCCGTCGCCGTCTGCCGAAACGATGGCATCAAGATTGTGGTCACGCAGCCAGTGCGCCAGCGGCGCGAACACCGGATCGCCAAAGGCCTCGGTATCGACGGCGACGAAATGCTCGACCCGGCCGAGCGACACGACGTCGGCGCCAAAGGCGGTCAATATCGCGGCCAATGCCTCGCGCGCGACGCTGGAATGCTCGAACACGCCCAACCTCCAGCCCGCAAGAGCTTTCGGCGGCAGCACATGTTCGAACCGTTGCAGATACCGCAGCTTTGCCGCTTCTGTCTCGTCAACGCCAGAGACGGTGTAATCGCCGCGTTCAGCACCGCGGACATGCGCCACAATGCCGGCCTCGTCGGCCTTGGTGATTTCTCCGCTCCGGCGATAGAATTTTAGCCCGTTGCGATCCGACGGAATGTGGCTGCCGGTCACCATGATGCTGGGAGCATCCGCTGCCATGGCGTGCAGCGCCAGCGCCGGCGTTGCCAAAGCCCCGCAATCCACCGGCCTGACGCCCAAGGCCGCCGCCGCGGCGATGCAATCGGCGGCAATGGCCTGACTGCTCGGGCGCAGGTCCCGGCCAATGTAAAGCGTGTCAGCTCGTTCAGCGCTGGCTTCCAGGTGACGCAGAAAAGCCGAGGTGTAAACGCGCGCCGCGTCGCCGGCGAGGTCCACGACCAGGCCCCGCAACCCGCTGGTGCCAAATTTCAAGCTGTTTTGTGTCATCGTCTCTGCTTGAGTAAGAGGTCAATGCCGCCACCGCGAATCATTGCGCGGGGCAACGTGAATTGACCGGGTCAATCGGCGTTGAGCAGGATCTGCACGACGGGATGCAGATGCAGGAGGCCGACAAGCGTGTCGTTGTCGCCGATCACCGGCAGGTCCCAAACCTGCTTGGTTTCCATGAGGTCGATGGCCTCCGACAAAGGGGCGCCGTCGCGCACGGTCGCAGGTCCCTTGACGGCATGATCGATGACGTCATCGGAAAAAAACGACGAGAACGGCTTTTGCACTTTGAGAAGCCGCCGGCGAATATCGCCATCGGTCAGAATGCCGGCGAGCTTGCCGTCCGCATCGGCGACACAGACGATGCCGAGGCCCATCTTGCCCATTTCCTCCAGTGCCGACTTGAGGAAAGTCGACGGCGGCGTGACTGGAAAGCGCCCCAGAGGCAGCATGACGTCGCAAACCAGGAACGCATCAGTTTTCGACATGAATTTGATCCTCTCCGAACTTTTCCAGAATTGCCAGGCGGGTCTCGTGCACCAGTTTTGCCTGCGAGAGGACATTGGCCAGATACTTGATGTCGAGGACCGTATTGGCGTCCGACAGGGCGTTGGGTGGATCGTCGTGTGTTTCCATGAACAGCGCATGTACCCCGCAGGCCACCGCAGCGCGGACCAGATAGGGAATGTATTCGCGCTGGCCACCCGACACATTGCCCATGGAGGTCGGCATCTGGATCGAATGAGTGGCATCGAAGCTGACCGGGTAGCCGGTACGGGCCATGATCGGAAAACTGGTCATGTCGTTGACCAGCATATTATAGCCCATGAATGTGCCGCGGTCCGCCAACAGGATTTGCTGGCAGCCGCTCGCCTCGAGCTTGCGAACGGAATTCTTCATGTTCCAGGGGCTCATGAATTGCCCCTTCTTGACGTGGACAGGACGTCCGGTCAGGGCCGCGGCGCGCAGGATGGAGGTCTGCCGGCACAGATAGGCAGGAATCTGCACCATGTCGCACACTTCCCCGGTCGCTGCCGCCCAGGATGCATCGGAAAAATCCGACACGACGGGCACGCCGAATTCGGCCCGTACGTCGGCCAGGATTTGTAGTCCTTCCTCCATCCCCAGCCCGTGGAAGCTGTCCGGGGACGAGCGGCAATCCTTGTCGTAGCAGGATTTATAAATCCACGGGACGTCCAGCTCCCGACAGATCTTGCCTATCATGTCGGCCATTTTCAGCGCATGATCGCGGCTCTCGATGGCGCAAGGTCCACCAATAAAGACAAGCGGCAGCCGCGGACCGATGTGAACCTTGGTCACATCACCGTAGCCGACTTCGATCGTTTTAAGCTGCATGTCAGAGTTTATCCATTGTGGTCATCTCGATCTGCCCAAATCGATCCATCATTCCAGCTCCTCATAACCGTGCAAGGCGGCAATGTCATGGGCGCCGTGATCATCCCGCTTCATCGTAGGGGCCGGGATCGCAACGGCAACCTGGCTTGCCAAAGTGGCCCTGGAGATCAAGATGATCGTCGGTACCTGCCCGCAGGAAGCAGTTGTCGGCGCGCGGAACCTGATGATACAGCTTCGGCAAACAACCGTGGTTTTCCGATGACATTTGCCGATCAAATTGCGCGCCGCAAGGCACTGAAATCAAAGCTTCGCAACCGCGAACGGGCGTTCGGGGGCTGGGTCTCGTATCCCGACCCGGCCATCACGGAGACGTTCGCGCGTGCCGGCTTTGATTTCATCGCGATCGACATGGAGCACACCACGATCTCATTGGAGCAGGCCAAGCACATCATCACCTCGTGCCATGCCGAGGGCACGACCTGCCTGCCGCGACCGGTTTCGCACAGCAATGATATCATCAAGCCGCTGCTGGAGGCCGGTGCCGACGGCATGATCATCCAGATGGTCGAGACCGCCGAACAGGTGCGCAATCTGGTTCGGGACCTCAAGTTCCCGCCCGTCGGGCGCCGCAGCTATGGCGTCAATCGCGCCCACGGTTATGGGTTCGATTTCGACAGCTACATCACCGAGTGGAATGCGACATCGAGCTTCATCATCCAGGTCGAATCGATCACCGGCGTGGAAAACATCGATGAGCTCCTGGCATTCGATGAAGTCGACGGCGTGATGGTGGGTCCCTACGATATTTCGGGCTCGCTCGGCGTGCCGGGCCAGATCAACCATCCCCTGGTCCGCGCCGCTGCCAAGACGGTGGTCGAGGCCTGCGCGCGGCACAACAAGAGCTGCTGCACCCAGCTCCAGCAGGTTTCGAGCGAAGCCGTGCAGGACGTGTTCGACCAGGGCTATACCTTCGTCATTCTGGGCTCCGACCTGTTCGTGCTCTGGAAGTGGGCGGAGCAGACCGGCGCCGTCGTCGACCAGTTCAGGAACTGACATGTCAGAATTTGTAAAGCAGCTGTTTGACCTGTCCGGCCGCGTGGTGGCCGTTACCGGTGGCGGCGGACATCTGTGCGGGGAAATGGCGCGCGGCTTCGGCAAGGCCGGCTGCAAGCTTGCCATTCTCGATCTTCGCCTCGAAAAGGCAGAGGCAGTGGCCGGGCAAATCCGCGATGCCGGCGGCCAGGCGATCGGCGTGGCCCTCGATGCCACAAGCAAGGCCGATTTTTCCGCCGCCCTGGCCGCGACCGTCGAACCATTTGGGCCGGTCGATATCCTGGTCAACGGGGCGGGCATCAACAGCTCGACTCCGTTCTTCGAGATGGAACTTGAGGAATGGAACAGGGTGATGGATTCCCAGATCACCAGCACCTTCCTGGGCTGCCAGGTGTTCGGCGAGCACATGGTCGCGAACGGGCGCGGCAATATCATCAATATTTCGTCCGCATCGGCCGGCCCGCCGCTGTCCAAGGCCTTCCCATACTCGGTCGCCAAGGCGGGCATCAAGAACCTGACGCAAAATCTGGGCCGGGAATGGGCCAAGCAGGGTGTCCGCGTCAATGCCATTCGCCCAGGCTTCTTTCCCACCGAATGGAACCGCAAGAACTTCATCACCCCCGATCGCGAGGCTGCCATCTTGGGCCATACGCCGATGGGGCGCTATGGCGAGGTGTCCGAGCTCGTGGGTGCAATGATCTGGCTCGCCTCCGATGCTTCGGGCTTCGTGACCGGCGCCGAGATCGCGGTTGATGGTGGCTATTCGGCCATGACGATCTGAGCGATGCAGCGCACAGTCATCATTACCGGGGGCAGTCGCGGCATTGGCCGCTCGCTCACCGAAGGCTTCGTGGCCGCCGGCTACGCCGTAGTGGTCGGCGCCCGCAATGCCAGCGGCATTGAGGAGGTGTCCCCCGACCAGGTCCGTTTTGTCCCCACCGATGTGCAGCATGAGGCGGACCATCAGCGGCTCGTCGACACGGCGATCGAGTGGACGGGACGGGCCGACGTTTATATCAACAATGCCGGTTTTTCGGCCTGGCGGCCGATCGGTGCGATCGATAGCGACTTTTTCGACGGCATGATGAATGTCAATCTCAAGGGGGCGTTCTGGGGGTGCAAGGCGGCTGCCGCCGCGATGACGGACGGCGGCGCCATCATCAATATTTCCAGCCTGGCGGGAAAGCGCGGGACCTCCAACAATGCGATGTATGTGGCCACCAAGTTTGCCATGAACGGGCTAACCCAATCGCTGGCCAAGGAACTTGGACCGCAGCGCATTCGCGTCAACGCGCTCTGCCCGGTGCTGGTCCGCACCCCTGGCCTAATGGATGCCCTGATGACGGATTGGTCGCCGGCCAGGGGCGATCCCGAGAGTTTTCTTGCCGGTTTCACCGCAAGCCAGACAGCTCTGGGCCGGCTGCCCACCGGCGAGGAAGTCACCAATATGGCGCTGTTCCTCGCTTCCGAAGGCGCCTCCGCCATCACCGGACAATGCATCAATGTCGATTGCGGCGTCTTGCCCCAATAAGGGTTCAAATGACCAGGATCATCGCCGTCATTCCGTCCCATCTCGCCTCGGTCAGGTTCCCGCGCAAGATCCTGTTTCCGTTTGCCGGCGTGCCCATGATCGAGCATGTCCGTCGACGGGCGCTGCTCGCCAGCGGGCTCGAGGATGTCTATGTCGCCACCTGCGACACCGAAATTGCCGATGCCGTTGCCGGTTCGGGCGGCAAGGTGATCATGACGGCGGACACTCATCGCAACGGCACCAGCCGGGTTGCCGAAGCGGTCGCCAAGCTGGATTGTACCCATGTGCTGCTGTTGCAGGGGGATGAACCGCTGCTGTTGCCGCGCCATGTCGAGCAGGTCATTGCCGCAATCAATACCGAGCCGGGCGGCGACGCGTGGAATGCCACGGCCCCGATCAACGAGCCCGAGGAACTCGACCGCCATTCCTTCGTCAAATGCAGCGTAGCGCCGTCGGGCCGCTGGATCTATGCGTTCCGCCGCTCGCCCTCGACGGCGGCCTTTGCCGACCAGCAGCGTTATATCCGCAAGGTGCTCGGGCTGATCGCCTATCGCCGCGATTACCTGATGGACCTATCGGCGATGCCGCCAGGGGTCGTGGAGACGCTGGAATCGATCGAGCAGATGCGCATCATTGAAAATGGCGGGCTCATGGTGTCCGTGCCGGTCGAGGAAAGCCTGCCCTCGGTCAACGAACCGCATGAGGCGGACCTCGTGCTCGATCACATCCGCAACGATATCGAGCAGCAGTCCCTTCTGGAAAAAGTGCTGTCGTAGATTTCGGCCATCGGGCCCGCCATGGCTCTGTTGCCGGCACACCCCGTCCTGCCGGCATCGGATAGGCCCTCGCTCCAGCTCTACTTTGGCCCAGGCCCCACAGGCTGGCGCGAGGCGATGAAGGCGCGCCAGCCGCCATGCTGGGTGACTTCTTCGGCGCCGGTCAGCGCATGGGGCTCGCACAAAAAGCCGGATACGCTGCTCCCGTCATCAAGGCTGATCTTGCCGACGCCGAGCGGCGCCGGAATCCGGGCCACGAATTGTCCGAACGCCTGGGGCGACAAGGCCCAGACTTCAACCGCAAGACCCGGACCGGCAAAGCCAGGCTCACGGATCATGCCCGGCTTGGGCGGCACCGTGCCCGGGAGGGCATAAAGGCGATAGTCGCTCGCCGTGCGGCAGCTTTTGATCAACCGGCCGCCAGCACCGGTGATTTCCCCATTGAGCGGCATGCCGCTCAGATGCGCGCCGACCGCGACAAGCGGGATCAACGCGCCGGGGGCTGGGGAAATCTGGCTGGCTTCGGGCAAAACCGCGCCCTTGTCACGGCCCATGCCGCGTGCGCCCAGGCGATGCAGGGCATCGGCAAGCGGCGCCAGCGCCTCGTCGGTAAACGCCGGCGCGATCAAGGTGACCCCGGCCGGCAAATGGTCGTCGCTGTCAAAGCCCGCCGGGACGGCGATGGCGGCACAATCGAGCAGGTTGACGAAATTGGTGTAGCGTCCGAAATGGCTGTTCTTGCGGACGGGATCGGCCAGCATTTCGGCGACCGTGTAGGTGGTCGGCGATGTCGGCAACAACAGCACATCGACCTCTTGCCAGGTGGCCTCGGTCTGCCGGCGGAGCGCTTCGAGCTTGTACTTGCCGTTGAACGCCTGCACGGCAGTCTTGCCCGTTGCGCCTTCGATGATGCCGCGCACCACCGGGTCGAAATCCTTCGCATTGCTCGCCAGAAAGCCTTCGACCGCCGCCAACCGTTCGGCAACCCAGGGGCCGTCATAGAGCAGCGCTGCAGCCTCGCGGAACGGCGCATAATCGAACGCCACGATCGTTGCGCCCAGCGCGCGTGCGTTCTCGATCGCCGTGTCGTAGAGCGTCTCTACCTCGTTATTGCCGAAAAATTCCCGCTCGGTCTCATTCAACACGCCAATGCGCAAGCCCGCTACCGGCAGCTCCGCCCATTGCGGGCGGCGTGAGAATGGATCGGCAGCGTCGAAGCCCTCGGCGATGCGGCGCACAGTGACGCCATCGCCGACCGTGCCGGCAAAAATGGTCACGCAATCGATGCTGCGGCAGGCCGGCACGACCCCGCTATTGGGCAGCAGACCCGGCGTCGGCTTGATTCCCACCAGGTTCTGGAATGCTGCGGGAATGCGGCCCGAACCTGCCGTGTCGGTGCCGAGCGAAAAGCTGGCAAAACCCGCGGCCACCGCAACACCCGAGCCGGAACTGGAGCCGCCCGACACATAAGTGGCATCGAACACCGAGCGCGGCGCGCCATGGGGCGAACGCGTTCCATTGAGCCCGGTGGCGAATTGATCCAGATTGGTCTTGCCGATCAGAATGGCACCTGCGGCCCGCAACCGCGCCACGACCGTGGCATCCCCCGCGGGCTGGTAGGCGAAGGCGGGGCAGGCGGCGGTGGTAGCAAACCCGGCCGCATCGATATTGTCCTTGGCGGCAAAAGGAATGCCCCAAAGCGGCAGGCTGTTGGGCTGGGGGTGCTGCGCCATCAACGCTCGGGCGGCGGCGCGCAGGTCCGCATCACTCGCCTCTGTGATGAAAACCGCCTTGTCGGGCCAGGCGGCACGGCGTTCGATCACCGCCTCGATGACATCGAGCGGGGTCGCGGTGCCATCGGCATAGAGCGCCCTGAGGCTGGCAAGGTCGAGAATGATCGGCAGCATGTTAGAGCTCCTCCAGCACGACGATGACGTCGCCGGTTTTGACGGTGCGGCCGGGCAGGGCGCGGATATCGCGGACCCTGCCGGCGGCATGGGCGGTGACGGTGATTTCCATTTTCATGGATTCGATGATGGCGACGCCATCGCCGGCAGCAACCGGGGCGCCATCGTCCACGAGGATTTTCCAGACATTGCCCGGAACGCTGCTGCCGACGCCAAAGCAACCGGCCGGCATCTCGCCCTCCGGCACGGCATTGCCGGCATCCTCGGGAACAAAGCTGTCGAGGCCTTGGTCCTTCCAGCGCTGGCGCTCGGCATCAAAGGCGGCTTGCTGGCCGGTCTTGAAGGCGGTGATGGATTGGGCATTGGCGGCCAAATCGCGGGCATAGTCGCCGTAGGAGAACTGCGTTTCCTCGATTCTGATCGGGTAGGCGCCATGCGGAAAAGCGGCACGGGCCTCGGTAAGCTCCTGGTGCTCGACGGGAAAAAACCGGATCTGGTCGAAAAAATTCAGCAGCCACGGCTTGCCCGGCGCAAACTCCGGTGTCGAGCGCCAGGTGTTCCAGACCTGGATGGTGCGCCCCACCAACTGGTATCCGCCCGGCCCCTCCATGCCATAGATGCACATATAAGCGCCACCAATGCCGACGGCGTTTTCCGGGGTCCAGGTGCGGGCCGGATTATATTTGGTGGTGACCAGGCGATGGCGCGGGTCCATCGGGGTGGCGACGGGCGCTCCGAGATAGACATCGCCCAGCCCAAGCACCAGATAGCTGGCGTCGAAGACGATACGCCTGACCGCTTCCACGCTCTCTATGCCATTGATACGACGAATGAATTCGATATTGTCCGGCGCCCAGGGCGCATTGGGGCGCACCAGGTCCCGATATTTCTTCATCGCCAGCCTGGCATCGGGATCGTTCCACGACAGCGGCAGATGCACGATGCGACTGGGCACGGTGACGGCCTCGGCAGGCGGGAGCGTGGCCTCGATTTCGGCGAGCAGACCTAGGAGCCGCATGCGTGTGATTGTGGTGCCGTCATAGTGAATTTGCAGCGAGCGGATGCCCGGCGTCAGGTCGATAATGCCCGGCAAATGGGAGTTTTTGACAGCTTCCAGCAGGAGATGAACTCGCAGTCGCAGCGCGATGTCGAGCGACATCGCGCCATACTCGACCAGGAGGTTATCATCGCCCTGGCGGCGGTAAATGACCGGGACCGGACCGGCGTCGCTCTGGCCGACAATGGGAGAGCCCAAGTCCGAAGGCCGGCGGATCGCCGGGCCGGCGATGGGGTCTCCCTCGCGGGCGAGGGGATGGAAGCGGATGGTGTCGCCGGGCTTGAACTGACCCATCTTCCACTGCTCGTCCCGGGCGATCACGGCAGGGCAGACGAAGCCGCCAAGGCTCGGACCATCGGGTCCAAGAATGATGGGCATGTCGCCGGTAAAGTCAATGGCGCCAACGGCATAGGCGTTGTCGTGCAGGTTGGATGGATGCAGGCCGGCCTCGCCGCCATCCGTGCGCGCCCACTTCGGCGCCGGGCCAATGAGGCGAACGCCGGTGCGGGCGCTGTTGAAATGGACCTCGTAGTCCGTGGTGAACAAGGTCTCGATATCGCCCGGCTGGAAGAAGTCCGGGGCGCCATGCGGACCATAGAGCACGCCGACATCCCAGTGCCGGGTGAGAGGCGGGTGAGCCCCGGCATGCTGGACGTCTTGTTGTGTATGCCGGGCGAGATGCAGCACCTGGCCGGCCTTGAGGGTGCCGGTAGCGTGACCACCGAATTGGCCGAGTCCGAACGTCGCGCGCGATCCGAGGACGACCGGAGCGGCGAAGCCGCCGGCGACGGCGAGGTAGCTGCGCTGGCCGGCGCCATCGATGGTGCCGATGGTGAGGATATCGCCGGCCTTGACGGCGATGGCGGCGTCATGCGTGACGGATAAATCATTGAGTTTCATCGGCATTTTGGCGCCGGCGAGGGCGACGACGACGTCGGAGTGGAACCGCAGGGTCGGGCCGGCCATGGTGAGCTCGAGGGCGGCGGTGACGTCGTTATTGCCGACCAGGCGATTGGCGTGGCGGAACGAGCGGCCGTCCATGGGGCCGCTGGGGGGGACGCCGACATGCCAAAGGCCGAGGCGCCCGGGGAGCTCCTGCAAGCTGGATTGTGCACCGGGAACAAGGACTTCGACCACATCGGGGACAAAGGCGAAATCGCGCAGGGCGGTGGTGGCGACCTCGCCGCTGGCGAGCAGATCTGAGGCGGCGATGGCGCGAAGGTAGGCGAGGTTGGTCTCGATCCCGGCGATCGAAATGTGCTTCAGCACATGTCGCAAATTGGCAATTGCGGTTACCCGATCGCTACCCGCGACAATCACTTTAGCCAGCATTGGGTCGTAAAAGGGAGTGACCTCGGTTCCGGTCTCGATCCAGGTATCGACGCGGGCGAAATCGGGGAATGCGACCTCGGTCAGCAGGCCCGCGCTGGGCTGGAAATTGGCATGGGGAATTTCGGCATAGACGCGCACTTCGATCGCGGCGCCAACCGGCGTCAGCGAGCCAGCGGTGCCGATGACGTCTTCGCCGGCGGCCTGGCGGATCATCCATTCGACCAGG
Organism: uncultured Devosia sp.; assembly: GCF_964244875.1. NCBI lineage: Bacteria > Pseudomonadati > Pseudomonadota > Alphaproteobacteria > Hyphomicrobiales > Devosiaceae > Devosia > uncultured Devosia sp. The sequence goes on along the minus strand of NZ_CAXTKA010000002.1, from coordinate 360,651 downwards.
TCGATGTTGAATACCGCTTCGGTGACGGGGTGCTCGACCTGAAGGCGGGTGTTGACCTCGAGGAAATAGAAGTCCTCGCGGACGGGGTCGTAGATGAATTCGACCGTGCCGGCAGACGCGTATTGGACAGCGGCGCCGAGATCGGTGGCGGCCTTGTGGAGGCGCGTACGGACGGCGTCGGAGAGGCCGGGCGCGGGGGTTTCCTCGACCACCTTCTGGTTGCGGCGCTGCAGCGAGCAATCGCGTTCGCCCAGCGCGATGACGCGGCCTTGCCCGTCGCCGAAGATCTGCACTTCGACGTGGCGCGCGTCGGCGACAAAGCGTTCGATATAGACACGAGCATCACCGAAGCTGGCGGTTGCGGTGCGCTGGACGCTGGCGAAGGCGGCGGCGAGGGCCTGGGCGTCTGCACACAACTGCATGCCGATGCCGCCGCCGCCAGCGGTGGACTTGAGCATGACCGGATAGCCGATGGTTTGCGCTGCGGCCAGGGCCGCTTCGGCGCTGGCGAGCAGGTCGGTACCGGGCAGGAGGGGGACGCCGCTGGCCTTGGCCAGTTCGCGCGCGGTGTGCTTGAGGCCGAAGGCTTCGATATTGGCCGGGGTAGGCCCGATAAAGGCGATGCCCTCGGCAGCGAGGCGCGTGGCAAAGGCGATGTTCTCGCTGAGGAAGCCATAGCCGGGATGGACGGCTTCAGCGCCGGTGGCGCGGCATGCGGCGATGACGGCATCGACGTTCAGATAGCTGTCCGTGGCGGGGGCAGGGCCGAGGCGCACGGCTTCGTCGGCGAGTTGCACGGCTTTGGTGAAGCGGTCGGCGTCCGAATAGACGGCGACGGAGGCGATGCCCATGCGGCGCAAGGTTTTGATGATGCGCACGGCGATTTCGCCACGATTGGCGATGAGGACTTTAGAGAACATCAGAGAAAGGCCCCCTCATCCGCCCTTCGGGCACCTTCTCCCACGAGGGGAGAAGGGGACGGAGCCGAGAATTCTCAGTCGTTACCCTTCTCCCCTCGTGGGAGAAGGTGGCGCGCAGCGCCGGATGAGGGGGCCGCGTCTGACCTTGCTGTCTATTCATTCGGCCCACCCGAGATCACGACGCGGATGGGGGTGGGGTTGAAGCCGTTGCAGGGGTTGTTGACCTGGGGGCAGTTGGAGATGACGCAGAGGACGTCCATGGCGGCGAGAAGTTCGATGTGGTCGCCGGGTTTGGAGAGGCCGTCGACGATGGTCATCTGCCCGGAGGACTGGATCGGCACGTTCATGAAGAAGTTGATATTGGGGACGATATCGCGCTTGGACATGCCGTGCTTGGTGACTTCGAGCACGAAGTTGTCGCGGCAGGCGTGCAGGTATCTAGTGTCGTGGCCAAAGCGGACGCTGTTGCTTTCGCACGAGCAGGCGCCGGCGGAGGTGTCGTGGCGCCCGCAACTATCGGCGGTGACCGTCAGCATGACATTGCCCTCGTTGGATATGAGGCGCGTGCCGACCCCGATATAGGCATTGCCCTGGACGCGCAGCGTGTCCTGGCCACTATAGCGCTCGGAAAAATCATCGGCCTTGTAGAACAGGGTATCGATGGCCTGCTGGCCTTCGCTGTCGATGATGCGAATGGTCTGGCCCTTGCGGACAACGCCGGACCAAGGCTTTTCGGCGGGAATGAGGTGATCCATGGTGTTCTCCTCACGCGCTCTGCAAGGCGTTGTTTTCAAAGCCGCGCACGGCTTCGGCGGTCGCGGTGCGGCAGAGGTCATCGGCCGCAGGCGGTGCGGCGCGGTAGCGGGTGACTTCGACTGGCCGGGGCGCATAGTCGGGGCTAGGATCGAGCGGATGGGGGCAGTTGGAGAGGCCGATGACGAGGTCCATCTCGGCGCGCAGGTCGACATAGTCGCCAGGCCGGCGCAGGTCTTCGCGCCAGACGAAATTGCCGTCGTCCAGGACGCGGACCGGGGCGAAGAAGGTCAGCGCCGAAGGAATATCGCGGCGGTCGAGGCCGAGCTTGCCGGCGACGAGGATGAAATTATCGCGGGTGTTGCGCGTGTCGCCGGCATATTTGGCGGCGTTCGACGCGGCAGTCGAGCCGCCGACCAGGCCGTCATGGGCGGACGAGGCGGCTTCGGTGACCGAAAGCATGACGCGGCCCATGTCCGAGAACAGCACGCGGCCCCTGGCGATGGCGGTGGTCCATTGCACCTTGACGGTATCGGGCAGGTTGAGGCGCTCGCTGGTGTCTGCCAAGCTCCAGGCGATCATGGCGACAGCGGCGGGGCCGTGTTCCTGCGCGATGCGGATGGTGTCGCCGGCCTTGAGCGTGCTCGACCAGTACCAGCCGCCCGGAATGGTTTCGGCATGGATCGGATTGGTGATCGGCGCCGCCGGAATAACGCTGGGGCCGGGCAGGGCTTTGGGGGCGTTCTGCAACCCCCTGCGCTGGTGCTCATCGTAGCGCGCGCGGTCGGCGGCGATCTGGTCTGGCGTGCGGCTCATGGCGCGTCTCCTTGTGGCGCCGGGTCGTCCCGGCCAAGTCCCAAAGGAAGGACCGGGTCGTCCCGGTCGGGGGCAAAAATGCTCGGCTCGCCGGCGATGCGGGGCGGCCAGATATCGATATCCCGGCTGAGCACGGCGCCGTAGCGCTCGCGCTCCTCGGGTCGGTCACGGGGGCGCTCGAAGGCGATGACGCGGGTGCCCAGGGTAAAGGCCTCGCGCATGTCATGGGTGACCATGACCACGGTCAGTTCCGTCTCGTCCCAGAGGCGTTTCATCAGCACATGGATTTCGGCGCGAATGCCCGGATCGAGCGCGCCGAACGGTTCGTCGAGCAGCAATACCCTGGGCTTCATGATCAGGGCCTGCGCCAAGGCGAGGCGCTGCTGCATGCCGCCGGAAAGCTGGGCCGGATATTTGGTTTCGGCGCCACCAAGCCCCACTTCGGCGATCAGTGCCATGGCCTCGTCCAGCGCGGCGCGGCGTTCGGCGCCGAACAGGCGCGCAGCGATGGGCGAGCGTTTGAACACCTTGCCGAGCAGCACATTGCCCAGAACGGTCAGGTGCGGAAACACCGAATAGCGCTGGAACACCACGCCGCGATCGGGGCCAGGCTCAGCGATCAAGGGGACGCCATCAAGGGTAATGGTGCCCTGGCTCGGGGCCTCCTCGCCCAGCAGCATCTTGAGGAACGTGGTCTTGCCGCAGCCGGAGGGGCCGACCAGGGCGACAAAGGCGCGCGACGCAATGGTCAGCGAGATGCGCTCCAAGACGATCTGGTCGCCATATTCCTTCCAGACCTTGTCGAGCACGATCTGGCTCATCAGCGTGCCTCCAGGTTCGACCAGGGGAAGACGGCGATGCGCAACCGATCGAGCGCGAAATTGGTGAGCACGGCGAGCAGCGTGATCCACAGCACATAGGGGAAGATCACGTCCATGGAGAGGTAGCGGCGGACGAGGAAGATGCGATAGCCGAGGCCGGAATCCGACGAGATGGCTTCGGCAGCGATCAGGAACAGCCAGGCGGGGCCAAGCTGGAGCCGCAGGCACGTGACGAGGCGCGGCAGCACTTGCGGCAGGACCACGCGGAGCGCGATCTGCCAGGAGGAAGCGCCCAGGGTTTGCGCCTTGATGAGCTGTTCGCGCGGCAGTTCGAGCACCTTGAGGGCGAGATCACGGATAATCGCGGGGGTGACGCCGATGACGATCAGGGTGATCTTGGAGGTTTCCCCGAGGCCGAGGACGATGAAGAGAATGGGCAGCAGCGCCAGGGGCGGCACCATCGAAATGGTGGCGACGAACGGCGCGAGCAGCGCCCGGACGTAAGGCAGCATGCCGATGACCATGCCCAGGACCAGGGCGATCAGTGTGGCGATGCCGAGCGCGGAGAACAGGCGGACGAGGCTGGCGCCGGTATCGGACCAGAGCAGGTATTCGCCGGTGCGCGGATCGGCCTGGAACGCCATGCGGTTGATGGTATCGGTCAGGGTTTGCAGCGCGGGAAGGAGTTTGTCGCTGGGGTTGTCGGCCAGGCGCGCGGCCGAGCCGAAGCCATAGGCGACGATCAGCAGCACGAACGGCGCGAGCATCAGCGCGATTTGGCTAGCGCTTGTGGGCTTGGTGTTGATCCAGCGCATGGAGTGGTGTCGCTTGGGTTGATGACGTGGAAGCAACCCCTCATCCGCCCGTTGGGCACCTTCTCCCACAAGGGGAGAAGGGGACGGAGCCGAAAGATCGCAGTCGACCGCTTCTCCCCTCGTGGGAGAAGGTGGCGCGTAGCGCCGGATGAGGGGGCCCTAAAGCGTCCCCGCCGCAGCGGCCGCCATATACTCGTCGGTGAACCGCAGCTTTACGTTCGCTGCATCCCCAAGCACTTTGCCGTCGGGCAGTTCGATGCCGATGACGTCGGCCGACGGTGCGCCCGAACCCAGCAGCCCCTTGTCGAACAGGAAGATGCGCACCTTGTCCATCGTCGTGGCCAAGTCCGGCGAGGCGGTGAACGCTACGGCGTCGGCGGGTTTGTCGAACAGTTTGGTGGCGGCGAGCTGGGCTTCGAAGCCCGCCTGGTCGGTGCCCGAGGCCACGCCCATTGCGGTGCGGGCGGCGGCGCCTTCGGGCGTGTCGGCGGTCATGATGGCCATGGTGTCGTACCAGATGCCGGCCAGCGCCTTACCGAAATCGGGATTGTCTTTCAGCACCTCGGTGTTCGCCACCATCATGTCGATGATTTCGCCGGGGATCTTGGTGCTGTCGAAGACGTTGGTGGCGTCGGGCAGCGCCAGGATTTCCGAAACCATCGGGTTCCAGGTGACCATGGCGGTGACATCGGCGGTCTGGAAGGCTCCGACCATGTCGGGGTCCGAGGTGTTGACCACATTGACGTCGCGCTCGCTCATGCCAGCGCTTTCGAGCGCGCGGGCGAGCAGATAATGGGAGACGGAGAATTCGACGAGGTTGACCTTCTGGCCCTTGACGGCGGCGAGATCTGTCGCGCCCTTGAGGATCACCGCGTCATTGCCGTTGGAAAAGTCGCCAATGATGACGGCGGTGGTATCGACTCCGCCGGCGGCAGGGATCGACAGGCCATCCATATTGGTCAGCGTCACCGCGTCGAAGGCGCCGGCGGTGTACTGGTTCATCGACTCCACATAGTCGTTGAACTGGGTGACCTCGATGGTGATGCCGTATGTGTCGGCCCACTTCTTGACGATGCCGGTGTCGGAAGCATAGCCCCAGGGCATCCAGCCGACATAGATCGACCAGGCGACCTTGAAATCGGTCTTGGCCTGGGCCTGTGCCAGGTTGGTCATGGCGCCCGCAAGGGCCGCCGAAAACGCCAGTGTCGCGGCGATCTTGGAAAGAATGCGCATCTCAATTCCCCTTTGCGTGTCTCACAACAAGGGATCGGCAGAAACCATCGCGCCAATCCCTTGGCTATCGAGGTCTCCCGGGCTTTTGTCCCGCCGTGCATCCGCGCGGATGTCGCCCGCGCGGTGGTAGCTCTCGGACCAGACGCGTTCGATGAACGCCGGAACCCTAGCTCCTTACTCTCCCTTGATAGAGCAAGTGCCGTGCCAGCAGCAAAGCCGTGGTGAATCAAGGCGTTGCTGGATCGACAAAGCTGGAGGCTGGACAAAATATGGGCGCGGGCCTGGGTTGGTGCCGATAATATAGGCAGTTCCTGACGGCACCAAATGGCGATGCAGGCTTGCCCAAGCGTCCCCGGGAGCGCAGGGCTGGGTTGAACCACCGCCGGGTCCCATCAATGACAACCCATGCTAGTCTGGCACAACGACCCAAACCGGCGCGGCGGCCGGGTCCGTTGCGGCATAGAACATGCCCTCGCCCAATTGCTGGCGATATTTGCACCGACGCTTCGGCGCACCAAACCAAATGCGAGGCAATGGCTCATGCACATAGCGACCGGTTCGCCACACCGCCGATTTCGGCCTTTTCGGCTCGCGCCCATGCTCGTTGCGCTGCTGCCTCTGGCCGGTCCGGCGCTGGCGGCCGACCCCTACAAGCTGGCGATTTCCGACAAGATCACCGTGCGCGTCGTCGATTGGAAGCCGGCCGAGCAGCAATTCGAGGAGTGGACGGCGATCGGGGGCGATTATGTAGTGGGTCCCACCGGCACCACGGCGTTTCCCTTCGTGGGCGAAACCCAAAGCGCCGGGCAATCCACCGATGCCCTGGCGACCGCGCTCAGCCAGGGCCTGCAGCGCTCGCTGGGCCTGATCAACGCCCCCGATGTTACCATCGCCGTGGCCGAGTTCGGGCCCGTCTATGTCACCGGCGATGTCGAGGCGCCCGGCGAGTACAAGTTTTCCCCCGGCCTCAACGTCATCAAGGCGCTCAGCCTGGCCGGCGGCGCGCGCCGCACCGCCGAGGACGCAGCCGGGGCCGACCGGGACCTGATCAGCGCCACCGGCGCGCTGTACGTGCTCAACGACGAGCATTTGCGCCTTCTGGCATTGCGCGCCCGGCTCGATGCCGAACTGGCCAATGCCGATGCCGTCGCCATCCCCTCGGAACTGGCCGACAATCCGGCAGCGCCCGGGCTGATCGGGGTGGAACAGTCGATTCTAGAGGCGCATGCCCGCCAATTGGTGTCCCAGACCACGGCGGTGGACGATCGCGTGGCCCTGCTCAACCGCGAAATCGAGACCTTCGGGCAAAAGCGCCAGGCGATCGAGCGGCAATTGGCGCAGGCCGAGGAACAGCTCACCAATGTGCGCAACCTGGCCCAGGATGGGCTGAGCATCGTGTCGCGCGTGTCGGCGCTCGAAACCAATGTCGCCGACCTGCAGGGCCGCCTGCTCGACATCGATACCGCCGTGCTGCAGGCGCGCCAGGATATCGGGGACGCCGAAAAGGAGCGCGTGCAACTGGGCGACGTGCGCATTTCCGAATTGACGCTGGAGCGCCAGAAGGCCGATGCCGATATCGCCGGACTGGTGCTCAAGCTGGGCACCCAGCAGGGCCTGGTGCAGCACGCCATGCTGGGTAGCGGCCTGGCGCTGGGCACCGGGGCGGCGGTGGCCACCTATCGCTACACCATCATCCGCCAGGGCGAGGACATCGCCGCCGACGACACCACCGCGCTCGAGGCCGGCGACGTGATCAAGGCCGAACTGCAACTGGCGCCCTGAGCACCGTGACACCGGGCCACCAACAAGGAATATGTGAATGAAGCTGGTATTTTTCCGCGGCAAGGTGCCCAATTTCGGCGACGAGTTGAACCTGCATGTCTGGCCGCAATTGCTGCCGCCCGGCTTTCTCGACGAAGACGCCGCCGAGCTGTTCGTCGGCATCGGCTCGATCATCGGCACGCACCTGCCGCCCCAGGCGCGCAAGTTCGTCATGGGCTCGGGCTATGCCGGCTATATGGGCCTGCCCGACGTGCATGACGGCACCTGGGATATCCGCTTCGTACGCGGCCCCCGCACGGCCGATCTGCTCAAGCTGTCGCCCGATCTGGCGATCTGCGACAGCGCCGTGCTGCTGCGGGCGATGGACCCATCGCCCAAGGCCCAGGATGTCGACATCGCCTTCATGCCCCATTACGAAAGCCTCGAGCGCGGCCTGTGGGCAGAGGCCTGTGCCCTGGCGGGGATCAAGCTGATCGATGCCACCGATCCGGTGGAAACCGTTCTGGCCCAGATCGGCGGCGCCAGGCTGCTGATCACCGAAGCCATGCACGGCGCCATCGTCGCCGACGCTTTGCGCACGCCATGGGTCGCGGCACGTCCGATCTTTTGGGGTCATCACATGAAATGGCTGGACTGGTCCGAGGCGCTTGCGATCGATCTGCGCATGCATCGGCTGGCGCCCAGCAACCTGCTTGAACTTTATGTCGGAACGACCGGCCGGGGCGGCGCCAGAGGCAAGATCGGCAAGCTGACCCGAAGCCCGGTGGCCAGGATTCCCAACACCATACTCACCCATCTGGCGGCCCGGCACCTGCAGAAGCTGGCAAAGATGGAGCCCCAACTCAGCAGCGACAGCAGGATTGCCCAGGTGACCGAGCGTGCCCAGGAGGCAGTCCAGGCCTTTGTGGGATCGCGGCTGGCGGTTTCTTAGTCAAACCAGGCGCCTTGGGAGATACGGATGGATATGGCCGCACCACTATCGGCAAAGCTCGAAATGACGTCCCGTGGTCCGCTCGTCCTGTTGTTTTTCGACGGTTATGACCTCAGTGCGCGGCCGGGCCCGGGGGGCATGGTCTATTCGCAAAGCCGCCGCCTGGCGCGCTATCTCTATCGCACGGCGCGGCGCAAGCAGGTCCATACCGGTTTTTATACCGCTTTTCTGTCGCTCCAGCGCAGTCTCAGGAGCCTGGGCTGCGACGTGCGGGTCAATGATTTCGCCGCGGCGCGCAAACGCCCGCATTATCCCATCGGCATGGCCGGCTACCCGACCGCCCTGGAAGTGGTGAACCTCGATAATCCCGTGATTTTCGGACATGGTGATATCGGCTTTCCCGAGCAAGCCTCCAAGATCGCGGCGCGCGACAATATGAAGATACTCATCCAGCCCTGCGATTGGGCCTGCGCGTTCAACGTGCCCTATTGCGGCGACAAGCTGCGGGCCTGGCCGGTAGGAGTGGATCATACCAGCTGGACATTGCCGGACCAGCCCAAGCTCCACGACTTCCTGATCTACGACAAGATTCGCTGGCATCGGGACACCCAGGTTCCCGCAGTGCTCGATCGTGTGATCCAAAAGCTGCAAGCCGATGGCCACAGCTATAAGGTGCTGCGCTACGGCGGCCATATCCGGCAGGAATACCGGCAGGCCATGGCGCAATCGCGCGCCCTGCTGTTTTTATGCGAGCACGAAACCCAGGGCATCGCCTACCAGGAGGCCATGGCCGCCGGGCTGCCCGTGCTGGCCTGGGACGAGGGGCGGCTGATCGATCCGGCGCTCATCCATTATGCGCCCGACCTGCAGGTCACCAGCGTGCCGTATTTCGACGATCGGTGCGGCTTGCGCTTTACCATGGCGAACTTCGCCGACGTCCTGCCGCAGTTTGTCGAGCGGCTTGACAGCTTCACGCCGCGCGAATACGTGGCCGACCGGCTGTCGATGCGCCGCGCCGCAGAGGACTATCTGGGGTTCTACGCCTCGCTCATCCACTAGCGCCAGCTAGCGTTTGGCGCGGCTCAACACCGCGCTTTTCACCTGCAGCAGGCGCCGGCGGGCGAACAGCAGCAGCAGGATTGCATAGACCACCGCGCACACGCCGATGGTGACGCCCAGGCGCAAAAGCGGCTGGGCCTGCGCCAGCTCCAGCTTGACCGCCATGCCCGCGCCCGCCATCAACAGCGTGGCCAGGGCCGGCATGCCCAGCGAGCCCAGATAGGCCCAGGGCGAGATGCGCAGGATGCGCACCACCATATGCACCGCCGGCAGCCACATCACGTAGTTCTGGATCACGATGGCCAGCGTCAGCGCATTGACGCCCCAGGAATAAAACAGGCCCACATAAAGCAGGGTGCCCACCTGCTTGGCGACCAGGTAGTAGAACCACAGATCGGCCTGGCCCTGGCTTTTGACCAGCGAGGCCTGCAGCACGCCGATGCTGGTCAACAGCCCCAGCGCGCAGAACGCCTGCACCGCGGGCACGGCCTCGACCCAGTTCTGCCCGAATGCCAAGGGCACGAAATCGTCGGCGATCAGCGCCAGCCCCACGAACACCGGAAACGAGGCGACCGAAGAGGCGAAGGTGGCAAACAGATAGGCCTCGCGCAGCTTGCCGTGTTCACCCTGCATGGAGGACAGGAGCGCATAGGAGACCGAGCTCAGCGCCCCGGTAATGAGATCGCTCAGGATCTGGAAAATGCGCCGGGCAAAGCCGTAGATGCCAAGTCCCGCAGGGCCGAGCAGCGTGCCGATCAGGATCTGGTCGACGCTGAGCATGGTGATCAGCCGATTGCCTGAGGCAAACAGCCCAAACGCGCCCAAGTCCTTCAGAGGACCAAAATTCAGCCGCCAGCGCGGCCACCAGCGCGCTGAAAACATGGCGCCGGCGCAGGCCACCACCGAGGTGGCGAGCTGGGAAAACGCCAGCGCCCACAGCCCGAACCCGAGCCATAGCAGCGCAAGGCACAACCCTGCCGCGACCAGCGACGCCAGGGCGGTGCGCATCGCCACCTGCTTGAACGCCATGGCACGTACCAGCAGCGCATTGGGCACCGTCGCGCCCATGTCGAAAATCACCCGGGCGCCGATAAAGGGGATTAGCGCGGCCAGTTGAGGTTCGCCCAGCCGGACCGCAATGGGCCCCGCAGCCAGCGCCAGCCCGGCAAAGATGACGATGCCGGAGATGATGCAGAGCCAGAACACCGCATCCAGATGCCGCTGTTCGATACCCCGGCGCTGCACCAAGGCTTCGCCGAACCCGGCCGGCGCAATCGCCGTGCCCAGCGTGGCGATGCTGGCGGCATAGGCGACCAGGCCGAACTCGGCGGGCACCAGCATGCGCGACGTGGCCATGAACACGAGAATACCGAAAGCGGCCGGCGCAAAACTGCTGACCACCGACCACGCGGCGCCGCGCACCGCCGCGCTGCTGCGCCCGCTGCTGATATGGTCGAGCGAAGCTTGTGAGTTCGCCGCGTTGATTGCACTCATACTCGAACCATTCCGGGCCGTCGCCGGCGCACTCCGCCCGCGTCGAGCTTATGCTTGTGGCGGCGTCCGCTCAACGCTGCGCCGCTGCGGTCTGCTGGCGCGAGCGCACGAAAGGCGCAAAATCGGGCGTCAGCTGCCCCAGCATGCGGATCATCAGGCCGCGCGCCCGCAGGCGCAGCGCTTCTCCGGCCGGCAAGTCGCCTGAGGCGCCATGCACGATCAGCGCCTTGGCCAGCCCCTTGGAGCGGCTGGCCGCATCGGCGGCAAACAGCGGACTGGTCAGGAAGTGGTCGCGTCGCTCCTTGGGCGTGCTCTTCCAGGCCATGCGCTGCAGCGCCTGCACCGCGCGCTTCAAATCCAGTTCGCGCCGGGTATAGGACACCTTGAGTTCGGCATTGCGCGTGGTCTGTTCGGCGTTTTCCGCCCAGACGGCTCGGGGCGTCATGGCCACATAGACCGGCTCGCAGATGGAAAACGTGCGCATGTATTCCTGTAGCGTGGCGGTGCAGGGATAGCCGATCTCGAGCTGGCAGGTGGTGTCGCGCGACCAGAACAGGCCGCCATTGGACACCCCGATGCCGATCAGCAACGACAGCCGGAAATCTTCGGGAAGGTAGCGCCCATCCACAAACAGCTGATCCAGCACGCCGCCGGTGCTGAGCCTGGCATGATCGGTGCCGCTGGCATGTTCGATCAATTGGTTGCGCAGCACCACGGCGACATCCTGCTCGCGGCAGAGCGCGATATTATCGGCGAAAAATCCCGGCAGCAGAAAATTGTCGTCTTCCACGACGCAGAAATAGTCCGCTCCGTGCTCATTGCCGGCCGAAAAGCACTGGTCGATATTCCTGGACGCGAAACGCTGGGGCACATTGTGGTTGTAGCGGATGCGCGGATCGCCCAGCGCCAGCACCGCCGCCTCGCCCGAGCGGTTCGGATCGTCGTCGAACACGTCGCAGACCCAGTGTTGCCAATCCTGCGCGATCATCGTGCCCAGCGCCCGCTTGAGCGCGTCCGGGCGCTTGTAGGTGGGGGTGCGCACATGCACCAGGCCGCCATTGCGTTCGCTCATCTCAAGCTCCCATTGCGTGTGTGGCCGGCCGCACCGGTGCCCCGCGCGGGACGGCGGCCTTGCCGCGGCGCAGGGCGCGCAGGCCCTGGGCGGCATAGATGAAGGTGCAGATCGTCAGGATCGAGCGCACGCTGAACTCGAAGAACACCTCCACCTCGATGAAGCTGCGCAGGATCACCAGCACCTGCATCGCCAACAGGAACGCGTTGTGGGCATTGGGTCGCGCCAGCGCGTAGATAGCCATCAGCACGGCGCCGCCATAAATGATGGCAAGCTGAAGCACCAGCCCCACCAGCCCGATTTCCACGGCATTGGAAATATAGGTGTTGTGAAAATTGAACCCGGCGCCCGAGGGCACACCGAACATGGCCCAGAGCTGTTCGGCCGGCGCAAAGCCCGGCACCCAGAAAGCGCGATAACCCACCCCCTGCAACGGCCGCTCGGCGATGAAGGAAAAGCCCGTGGCCCACAGATCGGTGCGCCCGGTCAGCGTCGGGTCCTTGCCCGAACCCTCCAGGATATCGGCCAGGAGCACCTGCCCGTCGGCAGCGATGAACAGCGCCAGCACGGCCAGCACCATCACGACGCAGACGGCGAGGAACACCTTTTGCAAAGGGGTCAGCCGGTTGGTCAGCATGACCAGCCCGATGATGATGACGCAGGGCACCACCATCATGATGGCCCCCGCCGATTGCGCCAGAACCAGCAATGGCCAGACGATCACCGCACCGCCCAGGGCCCCAAGTCGCAGCAGCAGCGGGGAGCGCCGGTCCACCAGCACCGCGACGCTGGCCAGCGCAAACACCGCCAGATGGGCGCCAAAAGCATTCTTGCTGCCGAAAATGCCCAGCCATGCCGCTCCTGAGGGCAAATAGCCGAACAGCAGGCTTGCCGCTACGCCAATGCCATAGACTACGAACAGCGCGCGCAGCAGGGTCGGCGGCGCCACCCGCCCGGCGATGACCACGCTGATCGCCATGGTCAGCATCAACTGGGCCGAGTAGCGCAGCGTATTGTCCGGATATTGCGACCACAGGGTGGACAGCATGCAATAGCCCGGCAGCAGCAGCACGAACCACCACCGCGTCAGCATGAAGGCGGTGTGCTCGATATTGCTGACGAGCAGCGCCGCTCCGAAGACCAGGAACAGCAAGGCCGAGAGCGAACCAAACATGCTGTTGAGCACCAGCGCCGACAGCGCCAGGACCGTCAGGATGGCGCCGATGTCGATATGCAGGCGCGGCACGCCGGCCGTGCGGCGAAGGGCGCTCATGGTGTGGCCCCCTCAGGGTGGAGCGCAGCACCGGCAGGGCTGCGCGTCGCCTGTGCCATCGGCATGAAACCGGCCGCATAGCGCCCGGCCGCGTCATCGCATTGCACGCTCACCATGGCGCCACCACCCAGATTGGCCAGGGCCGCCCAGATCGCGCGCGGGGGCAAATCGGCCCAGTCCGTTGCCTGGGGGTCGATATAAGGGGGTACATGGTGGGCCGGATCGAGGCCCTCGCCGAGCCGTAAAACCGCCGGCACGTCGCCTTGGTCGGCGTGGGAAACTGCCGAGCGATTGCGCTGCCGATCCCGCAGCGAGGCCCACAGCCGCGCAGCGAACCACGGCCGGCCGGCAAGGAGCTTGAGAACCGGCCCGATCCGGCGCCGCTTGATGGCCTCGACCAGCCCCTCATAGTCCCGGCTGCGCCGCAGCCTGGCCAGGCGCAGCTCGAGCGCCGCCTGCAGCGGGGCCGGAAAGGGGCCTTCCCGCGCCATCAGGCGCTGCTGATTGTCGATCATCGATCCAAGGTCGCGCCCCGACAGGCGATGGGAAATCGAGGCGCCGTGGCGGCGATACAAATACCAGGGCTGGGGGATGACCTGCAGTCTGGCGCCGGCCAGCAACAGGCGCAGCACCAGGTCGTAGTCCTCCGCGATGCGCAGGCTTTCGTCATAGCGCAAGGCGCCGAGCGAGGCTGCCTTGATCATGGGCTTGAGATAGCCCAGCGGCGCCGTATCGGGGCTGATGCCGGCCAGGACCCAATCGGACGGCGCCACGCCAAACGGCTGCCGCTGGCGCTCGCCCAGCAAGAACCCGACCGGCGCGCCATCCTCGTGAAAATGCAGCAGATCGTCGGCCACGGCATCGGCGTCAAAGTGCGCCGCCGCCGCCAGCAGACGCTCGAAGCGTTCGGGATGGATGATGTCGTCGGCATCGACAATCGCGATCCACTGGCCGCGCGCCATGTCCAGCGCGCGATTGCGGGCTCGCGCGGGCCCGCCATTGCACTCGGCCTCGATCAGCCGGATACGGGTGTCGCTGGCCATGGCTCGTCGCACCAGCGCCGCGCTGTCATCGCCCGACGCGTCGTCCGACACGATGATTTCCAGATCGTCCACGCTCTGGCCTTGCACGGAGTCCAGCGCGCGCACGAGCCTGGGCCCGGCTCGGTAACTGGCCATCACCACCGAAATCAGCGGGCTGGATGGATCGCGCGTGGGTCGTGTCGCAAGCATGGCTTGGCTACCCATTGGTTTGGCTGAAGGATTGCCGTCCCGCGGCTATCGCCCGCAGGGGCAATTCGATGATCGGTGCGAGCCGGCCAGAGCTCAAGCCGGCTCGCTGTTCAGCGCCGCATCCACACCCGACAGCATGGCGTTCAATTGGTCGATATGGGCCGAAATCTGCCTGATGCGCGCCCTGGCGGTTGCCGCATTTTTCTCGGCATCCCCGATAGCATCCTCGTCCTGGTCCGATCGCTGGCCGAACTCGGCTGAATTGTCCAAAAGGCTGGTGGCCTGGGCGTAATAGACGTCCACGCGCTGCTGCAACCCCCGGCGCTCGCGCGTGGCACTCTCGATCGCCGCTTCCACCGAGCGGCGCACCGTCATGAAGCGGTCCATGTCGGTGCCGCTGTCGCGCGCCGAATTGCGGGTGCGAAACATCTTCGTGCCGAGCGATAGGATGGAGGCCATGTTTCAATCTCCTGGCGCCGCGTCGCCGCGATCAGCGGCTGCCCGTGCGCCACAAAACGACTTTGACCGTCCTGACCAGGATCATCATATCGCCGAAAAATGTCCATTCCCTAACGTACTGCGCATCCAGCTGGACGCGCTGTTCGTAGCCGACATCGCTGCGCCCGCTCACCTGCCACAGGCCGGTTATGCCCGGCCGCGTGCTGGCATAGGCGGCGATCTCGCTGTCGTAGCGCACCACCTCGTCCTGCACGATCGGGCGGGGACCGACCAGGCTCATATCGCCGCGAATGACGTTGATCAGCTGCGGTAGCTCGTCCAGGCTCGTGGCGCGCAGGAAGCGGCCGAGCCGGGTGATGCGCGGATCGCAACGCAGTTTCTGGCTGGCTTCCCATTCGAGCTTGGCCAGCGGAAACATGTCCAGGTGCCGCTCCAACGCTTCCCGGGAATTGACGACCATCGAGCGGAATTTGAGGCAGTGGAAGCGCTTGCCACGATGCCCGATGCGCTCATGGCCAAAAAAGATCGGCCCCTTATCAGTCGAAAACATGATCACGACGATGAAAAACATGGCCGGCAAGGCGAAAAACAGCATCGTCGAGGCCAGAACCACGTCGAATACTCGCTTTGACCTGCCGCCTTTGGGAACACGAATCTCCGAGGAGGACCCTGATACATCCAGATCAGCATTGATGACCGACATTTTCTTCACCCGCATTGAAGAGACGATATTGGCTGTGTAGCAGTGATCGAGTATTCGGCCTTGAATTCTCGAACTCTTGTTTGTATTTCTTGGCTCAAAAGTAATACAACCGTTTTCTACAGTCACGAGCGGGGCAAACCCATCAGCAGGATATGCCGGATGACGCCAGTTACATGGCGCCGATATCTGGAATTTATTGGCCGGTTTTAGAGTCCCAGCAAACAAATTAACCTAAATCACTCAAACGCAGGGGAACATGAATGGGATTTAGTGGCAACACTTTGAGCGCATGGCAGTCATGCGACCCCTGTGCCTCAAAAAGGGCACAGAGTCGAAAAGCCTGTGCTGCGGCGGGACTGCCCGGTCCATCATTACTATGTTGGTCAGGTCATCAGGCGGCAAGAACTGTACATCGACAGCAAGTTCGCCAGCAATTTGCGGCTCAAACGGAAAACAGCAAGACGATTCCATTCCACAGCAGGTAAATACCCACCCAACCCAAGGCAATCACGGTCAGCGCCACAAGGCCTTGCGGCCAGCGCGACCAGATATCCTTGCGGGTTTCGGGGGCGGCAGCGTGCAGACCGGCATCGTTGGCGATCGTCTCGTCGTCACGCCCGTCCTGCTGCATTCGATCCTCCGCCCCAATTCTCGTCACCGTCGCGATCGAGGAATTACTGCAAGCTTCCTTATCCGGTCTTAAGGCCAGAGCAAACGGCTCTGTAAAAGCCGAAACTTCATATCGCACAGTTAATGCCGTCCAGCACCAGTTGATGCGATCTTTCGATCGTCTTGACTCTGCTCAGGTTGGACGAGCACCGCCTTTGGCATCGACACCTGCGGTCTGCAGGCAGTGATATCGCCTGACGAGCAAAACTTCAACGGGCGTGGCTTCAACTCTTATTGTCGCCGGCTGCTGCAAAAGGCGCGAAATGACCGCTTTGATAACAGCCAATATCTAGGGGGCGAGCAATGGCCGATATAGAAAGTGCCTGAGCTGTATTGTTTATAGTACGTCTGAGGCCAAAAATACGTTTGCGTTACTGGTAGATGATCCGGTCCGATTTGTGTCAATTTCTTGACGACGCCAGGCCGATACATCTACCCGCTCGCCGCATTATAGCTATGCGTGTGATTTTGGCCTTTGCGATGGACTTCCACCGGCTGCCATGGTGCCTTTTCCGGGCACATTATTATTAGCCAAGGAGTCGATCATGGTCAAACGCGTCAGAACCGCGGTATTTCCAGTAGCGGGCTTGGGCACGCGATTTTTGCCGGCGACCAAGGCTTTGCCCAAGGAGATGTTGACGGTGGTCGATCGGCCATTGATCCAGTATGCCGTCGATGAGGCGCGCGAGGCCGGCATCGAGCACTTCGTGTTCGTCACCGGCCGCAACAAGGGCGTCATCGAGGATCATTTCGATCGCCAGTTCGAGCTGGAAACCACCCTCGAGATGCGCGGCAAGACCCAGGCGCTCGATGCCTTGCGCCATGACCTGCCCTCGGCGGGTCGTACGTCGTTCACCCGCCAGCAGGAACCGCTGGGCCTGGGCCATGCGGTCTGGTGCGCCCGCGACATCGTGGGCGACCAGCCCTTTGCGCTGCTGCTGCCCGACATGCTGTTCAAGGGCGTGCCCGGCGTGCTCAAGCAGATGATGGAAGCCTATGAGGAAACCGGCGGCAATGTCATCGCCGTCGAGGAAGTGCCGCCCTCCGAAGTCTCCTCCTATGGCATTATCGCCCGCGGCGAGGGCCCCGATACCGGCTTTGCCATTACCGACATGGTGGAAAAGCCCAGGCGCGAGGATGCGCCCTCCAACCTGATGATTTCGGGGCGCTACATCCTGCAGCCGGAAATCTTTGCCCTGCTGGCCGACCAGCCCAAGGGCGCCGGCGGGGAAATCCAGATCACCGACGCCATGCAGACCCTGATGCGCTCGCAGCCCTTCAGCGGGGTCAAATACCAGGGCACCTCGTTCGATTGCGGCTCCAAGATCGGCTTTCTCACCGCCAACGTCGCCTATGCCCTGGATCGCGACGATATCCGCGAAGGGTTCCTGGCCGCGATGAACAAGCTCGATCTGGGACTGCCCGGCACGTTGCGCACCGCCGCCGAATAAACCGCTGCCGCAACGAAAAAAGCGCCACCGTCGGGTGGCGCTTTTTTCAGTGTCCGGTGGATGGCTCAGGCGTCGCTGGTTTTTGCCACCTGATAATATTGGTCATACGTGCCTACGAAGCGCTCGACCCCGCCCGGATCGCTGTAGCGGCCCAGCTTGTCGAAATCGACCTTGTTGAGCACCACGCCGATGATGTCCTGGGACAATTGCGGTTCGCTCTCGATCAGCCCGCGCACCAGCCGCCGCGGCGTCCGGCCCCATTCGGTGACCAGGATGAACCCAT
The DNA here is from genome assembly GCF_964244875.1 of uncultured Devosia sp. Taxonomy (NCBI): domain Bacteria; kingdom Pseudomonadati; phylum Pseudomonadota; class Alphaproteobacteria; order Hyphomicrobiales; family Devosiaceae; genus Devosia; species uncultured Devosia sp. The sequence goes on along the minus strand of NZ_CAXTKA010000002.1, from coordinate 342,885 downwards.
CCGTCCAGGGCTGGATCGACATCGCATCGACCACCGGGCCGATCGGTGGCAGGTCGATGACCACGTAGTCGAATTCCCGCCGCGCCTCTTCCAGCAACTTCTGCATGATCGCGGAGGCCAGGAAATCATTGGAGGTCGAGGCATTGGGCGATGACAGCGCGGGGATGATCACCAGTCCCGTTTCCGCATCGGTTCGGGTGATATCGCGCCAGGGCGTGCCCAGCGACATGTCGCGCAGCCCCAATGTGGCATCGGGCGTCACCAGCCGGCTGGCGGCAGGCTGGCGCAGATCGGCGTCGATCAGCAGTACCTTGCTGCCGCTGGCGGCCAGCATTTCGGCAAACGCCACTGCATAGGTGGTCTTGCCTTCCCCCGGCAGCACCGAAACCACGCCCACCGTCACCCCGCGTCCGGCATGACGCCGGTTGCGCAACATGATCCTGCCGCTCTTGAGCGTTTCGAGGAACGCCGTGGTGGGCGAACTCGAGCTGCGCTCGACCACCTGATCCTTGATGAAGCGATGCGTTCGCGCCGCCTGTGCCGGGCTGCGCGCGCCGCCGCCCGTGCGCAGCTTGGGCAAGTAGCCCAGGAACCGCAGGCCCAATTCATTGCTGATCTGGCTGCCGATGCGGAAGGAGCGCTCGCGCAATTCGTTGATGGCGCCCACAATCAGGCCCAGGAACAGGCCCATGATCAGCGCCCCTGCCATGACCAGCATGACGCGCGGACCCGAAGGCTCGTGCGGCAGCGCCGCCTCGCTGATGACGCGCACCGAGGGGATGGGGAAGGATTGCCGCTGGATCGATTCCTCGTAGCGCGACAGGAACGAGTTGTAGAGCAGCTTGAGCGCGGCCGAGCGCTGCTGCAATTCGCTCAAGCGCACTTGCGCCTGATTGGATTCGGCGGCCGTCACGCCTTCCTTCTCGATATCGCCGCGCAGCCCGTCCTCCTGGCGCTGCGCAATGGTGAGCTGGTTGCGGTACTGCTCGTCCAGCCCCTGCAACTGGGTAAAAATCTGCCCGGTCAGGGCCTGTTTCTGCGCGTTGAGTACGGCGATCTGGGGATGATCGGTGCCGAACGAGGCGGTAATTTCGCTGATGCGGCGCACGATCGAGGCATATTGGGTGCGGATGGTGGCCACTTCGGTCGCATCGATCCCAGGGCCTGACAGCAAGGCCACGCTGTTGGCGGCGCTTTCGGGACCGGCCGCGATGACATTGGTCAATTGCGCCGACAGCGCCCTGACGCGCGCGGTCTCGGCCTGCGCCAGCACCAATTGGTCGGTCAGCGCCTGCAGCCGCTGGGTGGACAACACTTCGTCCTGGCCCACCGACAGCCCGCTTTCACGGCGGAACTGCTCGACGGCCAGCGTCGCCTGGCGCTGGCTTTCGCCCAATTCGGCCAGCCGCTGCTGCAGCCAGTCGGTCGCCTGGCGGGTGGCTTCCAGGTCGGCATTGAGCTGGTCCTGCACGAAGGCGACCGAATAGGCCTTGGCAATCCGGTTGGCCAGTTCGGGCGAAAACGATTCAAAACCCAGCCGTATGACCGAACTGCGACCGACCCGGTCGACCTGGATATCGGCGCGCAGCGCGCCCGCCGCCTGGTCCAGGCTGGCTTCCGGCGCCGCGGCATCCGGCGCGACGGGGCCGCGAAATGGCGCCAGCAGCCCCATGAACATGGCCTTGACGCGTGCACTCGCCGAACGGGGCGGATTGAGGAATTCCCGATCGGTCATCAGGTTTTCGCTCTGGGCGACCACCTGGGCGATGCGGCTGGACTTGAGAACCTCGATCTGGTTGAGGATCTCTGCCTCCAGATCCATGGCGCTGGTGGGCAGGGCCACGTCGCTGACCACTTCCTTGAGGTTCTTGTCGATCAGGATCTGGCTGGCCGACACATAGGTACGCGGCGCGATCGAAATATACAGAACGCCCAGGCACAGCCCGATGGCGACGCACAGGATCAGCACCCGCGACTGCCGCCGCAAGATGCCCCAGACCCGGTCCAGGTCGATGAATTTGAGGTCTGAGGCCTGTGGCCCCGGCCCGTCCGGGAACGTCCCTCTTTCAAGCATGGGTCTGTTTCCCTGTTTGCAAAATAGTGTCGGTCATCGGTGTCACGAAGGCTTGCCCTCGCCATAATGCACGGCCTGCCGCGCGCCGAGAATGCCGGCCACGACGCCCATATGCAGCACCGCGCGCAGGAGGTTCCTGCGCCACGCAACCGGCGAAAATGCGGTCGCCGCGGTCATGGCGATGCAATAGCTCGCCTTTGCCGCAGCGATGCCCCCCGCCGCAATGGCGGACGAGCCGGCGCGCTTGAGGCGCATGCCATGGGTCTGGCCGGCGCGCAGGCGGCGATTGACCAGCCAGCGCATGGCCGCGCGGCTTTCGGGCACCGGCTCATAAACCAGGGCATCGGGCGATTGCACGATCACCCCGCCCAGATCGCCCAGGCGGTAAAAGAAATCGGTATCTTCCCCGCCCGATTTGCCCAGCGCCAGACCGAACCGCAAGGCGTTCAGCGGCGCCGCCCAACGCACCAGCACGTTGCAGGTATAGCCGGTGCGGATGGCGCCCCCGACGATCACCGGCGCGGTGGAATGAAAATCGCCTGCCACCAGCCAATCGGGCGAACTTGGCGCATAGATTGCCTTGACCGGCCCCAGCACCGCATCGGCCCCGCTGTCCTGCGCCGTCTGGAGCAATTGGCGCAGCCAGACTGGCGACACCACCTCGTCGTCGTCGATGAAGGCCAGGTATTCGGCGTGCACGGCATCCAGGCACGCATTGCGCGCGATCGAGATATTGGCAGCCGGACTGTGCAGATAGCTGATGGGGAACGGAAAATCCTGCGCGATCTGTTCGACGAGGCTCTGCGCCGAGGGCGTGGCGTCATTGTCCGAAACGATTACCCGAACCGCGATGGCCTCGATGTCCAGTTGCGCGACCGAGCGCAGCGTTTCGGCCAGGTAGGGCCGGCGAAAGGTGCAGATGCAGATATCGACGCTGGCTGGCTTCATGCTCACACCCCCGCCTTGCGCGGACCGGTCACGTTACGCGCAAGGTGCAGCCAGAACCCCGACGACCAAGCCAGGTGCATGATCATGGCAGCGACGCCGACCAGCGGTGCGCGGCTGACCGGCAAGCCATAATCCTGCACATGCCTGCCTGTGGCCACCAGGCCCAGCGCCAGGCACGCGACGCACCATGCCACCAGCGGCACGAGAGCGCTCCAATGCACGAACGACAAGGCCGCCAGCACCACCGCCGGAAGGATCGCCAGCGGCACCAATTGGCGGATGCGAGGCACCATGCGATGCTTGAGGACGTTGCGGGCGCGACCGCCCCCATAGCCGAAATATTGCTTGAACAATCCAGACGGGGTCGAGCGCGGATAATAGGTCATCACCGTCGCATTGGTCAGCCAGATGCGGTAGCCCGCCTGGGTGAAGCGGTAATCCATCTCCGCGTCTTCGTTGTGACGAAAGCTTTCGTCATAGCCCCCGATGGCGCGATAGGCGGGAATGGACATCAAGGCATGATGGCCGTGATCGACCATGCGCCCGCCCGTGCCGTTGCGGTGCGCCGACCCGCCGGTGCCCACCAGCGAATTCTGTGCCGTCGCCACCGCCCGCTGGAAAGTGTTCTCCCCCACGGTCAGCATCGGCACCACGACGCAATCGGCCCCGATCTCCCGGGCCTCGCGCACCAGGGCGCGGCAGTAATCGGGTGGATATTTGCCATGCGCGTCGATGCGGATGACGTAGTCGGCGCCGTCGCCGAACTGCTCCACCGCCAGGTTCATCGCCGCGCTCTGGATGCGCTTGGGATTGTGGATCAGGGTGATCCGCTCGTGCTCGGCGGCATAGCGGCCGGCAATGTCCTGCGTCCCGTCCGTACTGCCCCCGTCGATCACCACGATCGAGCCATCCATCGCTTCGGCTTCCACCAGCAGATGCTCGAGCAGCAGGGCAATGTGGCGCGCCTCGTTCAAGGTCGGCACCGCGATGAGGCACCTGGCCCCGCCTGGCGCAGTCGCCGCGCTGGATATCATGCCGCCTCCGTCAGGGTCAGATCAGTGCCACGCAGCTTGCCGAGGCGATCCACGAACAGCCGGCAATCGGCCTCGTCATAGGTGAAATGGCCGATATCGGCGGCCGCCACGGCGCCAGCCAGCGCCGCCATCTGCGCCCCGCTCAAGCCTGTCAGCTGGGCTTCCAGCGTTGCCGGCGCGATATCGGGCAAAACCACGCCGATGCCGTGCCGCTGCAGGAACGCAGCCGTTTCGGTGCCCGCGAGCGCGATCGGGATGGCGCCGTGCAGGCAGCCCTCGTAAATGCGGTTGGGCAGCAGCCATTGCGAATTCTGGCCCTCTTCGAAAAAGTCGATGGCCCAGGCGAAATGCACCTCCGAATAGATGGCCGCCAGATCGTCCGGGTTGCGATAGGGTCCCGCAAAGCGCAGATGCGTCTGGGCCTCCACGAAGCCATGGAAATTGGCGAACTCGCCTAGCGCCGGACGGCCGCGCAGCACGACTTCGACCCGCCCCTCCGTGGCACGCGCCAGTTGCGCCAGCGCCGCAAGCGACTTGCTGCAGCGCAGGGCACCGAACCAGCCGATTCGGAGCGGCCCGGACGGCGGCGCGTCGGCCAGCATGGATGGATTGATGCCGCGCCCACCGGCGTCGCGAAAGACCTTGTTTTCCATCACCACCGAGGGCGGGGCGCCGTGGACATCGAAATAATTGCGCAAAAAGGCCGGCGAACTGGTGACCAGCAGCGCGGCCTTGCGCGTCAGCCTTTGTTCGGCCCCCCGCATCGCCCGCCCGATCAGATCGCCCCGCAACAGCAGGCGATGGATATCGAGGCATTCGTAAACGATGGGCGGCCGTGCCGGCCAGAACGCCTGCAGCCGGCTCGCCAGCGACAGCATTTCCAGATTGCGCGCGATGATCACGTCGGGCACCGGCAGCGACCCGACCCTTTGGGTGATCGCGCCCCGCGCCCGCCAGACCGTCAACAGCCGTTGCGCGAAGCGGGCGTCAAAGGTCTGTCCCAACTCGATGGCATCGCCCGACGCCACCCCGTCGCCGCGCCGGAACCCCGCCACCACGACCTCGGCGCCGCCCATGCGCATCATCGCCATGCGTCGATCGACGGCGCTGTCGCTCAGATTGGGCACCAGATAGAGCACCTTGACCAATGTTGCTTCTCCTGTCCCGAGGGTCCAGTCGCCTCAACTTGTGGCGATTTCCTTGCTGGTGCCCGCAAACGCCTCGCGAGCAGCGCGGCCACCCCGGGGATGGCTCGAAATGTCGGCGGATCGAGCTGCGGCCGCCGGGCCGGATGCATCGCGATTTCGTGAGCGCACGTTCGGGGGAGTAGGGCCCGGCCCGCCCGATGGGTCAATGCGAGTGTCCGGACAACTGGCTTGCGGCCAGCGCATGTCTTGCCCAGGCACGATAAGGTATTGATCGGTATGGCTGTATTTTCGAAGAACACGGGACCATGCCGCGATCGGTTAACGCAAAATTAAGGTTTTTCGCCAGGCGCCAACGCCAAATTGCGGCGAGATTGCGCGCGTGCGGCCCGCCGGGCCGCGAGTCTAGTGTCCCAGCATCAGCTTGATGACGAGCCCGACCAGCGTAACCGCCGCTACGCCGGCCAGCCACAGGCCGGCGAACCAGAACAGGCGAAAAGCGAGCCGTTCCGCCATCAGTGATACCCGTCGTCCGGGCTGATCTTGCCGCGGAACACCCAATAGGAATAGGCGGTATAGATCAGGATGGTCGGCACCAGCACCGCGGCGCCCACCAGGAGGAAGGCCAGCGAACTGTCCGGCGCCGCGGCCTGCTCGAAAGTCAGGGCCCCAGGAATGATGTGGGGATAAAAGCTGATGCCGATGCCGGCAAAGCTCAGCACGAACAGCCCCAATGCCGCCAGGAACGGCTGCAAATGCTTGTCGGTGGTCAATCCGTGCCACAGCCCGAAGCTGCAACCGGCCAGCAGGAGCGGCACGATGGCCGAAAAGACGGCGGTGGGAAAGCCGAACCAGCGCTCGAAATAGATCGGGTTCAGCAGCGCGGTCCACAGGCTGACCACCCCGATCAGCACCACGGTCAGCGCCCCCGCCACCATGGCGATGCGGCGGGCGCGCGCCTGCAGCGGTCCATGGGTCTTGAGGTTGAGCCAGGTGGCGCCCAACAGCGCATAGCCGATCACCACCGCGACCCCGGTCAACAGGCTGAACGGGGTCAGCCAGTCCCACCAGCCCCCGCCATAGGCGCGGCCATTGACCTTGATGCCCTGCACCAAAGCGCCAAGCGCAATGCCCTGGGTAAATCCCGCAACCGTCGAGCCGGCGGCAAAGCCCCAATCCCAAAAACCGATCCAGCGCCCGGTGCGCCAGCGGAATTCGAACGCCACGCCGCGAAACACCAGCCCCAGCAGCATCAGGATGATGGGCATGTAGAGCGCCGGAAAGATGATGGCATAGGCCAGCGGGAACACCGCAAGCAGGCCCCCGCCACCCAGCACCAGCCAGGTTTCGTTGCCGTCCCAGACCGGGGCGACCGAATTGGTCATGATGTCGCGCTCGCCGCGTTCGGAAAACAGCGGGAACAGGATGCCGACGCCCAGATCGAAACCATCGAGCACCACATAGGTCAGCACCACGAAGGCGATGAGGGCGGCCCAGACGAAGGGAAGGTCAATGGCCATTTCCAGCTCCCAGCGGCGTATCCTGATGCGGACCCGGCGTGAGGCCCGCGGCCTTGACCGGCCCTTCGTCCAGGCCGTCATCCCCATCCTGCAAAGGCCGGCGCATCAATTGCAGCAGATAAAGGACACCCGCACCAAAGACGAGGAAGTAGACGACGATGAAGGCGATCAGCGAGGCCCCCACCGCCGGGGCCGAAACCGGCGAGATGCTGTCGGCCGTGCGCATCAGGCCATAAACGGTATAGGGCTGGCGGCCGACCTCGGTGGTGTACCATCCCGCCAGCACCGCGATGAACCCGGACGGCCCCATCACCCAGACGGCCCGGTGCAGCCAGGTCCACTCGTAGAGCTTGCCCCGCACCCGGGCCAGCACCGACCAGGCGCCGATCAAAAGCATCAGCATGCCCAGCCCCACCATGATGCGGAAGGTGAAGAACGGGATCAGCGCTTTGGGCCGATCCTGCTTGTCCCATGCATTGAGCCCCTTGACCTCGCCGTCCAGCTCATGGGTCAGCAGCAGCGAGCCCAGCTTGGGAATTTCGATGGCGAACCGGGTCTCGCCGGCCTCGTCGTCGGGAATGCCGAACAGGATCAACGGTGCGCCCTTCTGGGTTTCGTAATGGCCCTCCATCGCGGCGATCTTGGCCGGCTGGTAATGCAGCGTATTGAGCCCGTGCATGTCGCCCACGAAAATCTGGATGGGCGTGACGATCGCGGCCATCCACATCGCCATGGAAAAGATGATCCGCGCCGGGTGATTGCCATTGTTCTTGAGCAGGTGCCAGGCCGCCACCCCGCCGACGGCAAACGCCGTGGTCAGGTAGGAGGCCAGCACCGTATGCACCAGCCGGTACGGGAAGGATGGGTTGAAGATGATCGCCCACCAGTCCAGCGGAATGAACTGGCCGGCGGCATTGGTGCCGTGTCCCTGCGGGGTCTGCATCCAGCTGTTGACTGAAATGATCCAGGTGGCCGAAATCAATGTGCCCAGGGCCACCATGCAGGTGGCAAAGAAATGCAGGCCCGGCCCGACGCGCTTGCGCCCGAACAGCATGATCCCCAGAAAACCCGCCTCCAGGAAGAACGCGGTCAAAACTTCGTAGCCCATCAACGGGCCGACCACCGGGCCTGCCTTGTCGGAAAACACCGACCAATTGGTGCCGAACTGGTAGCTCATGACGATGCCGGTCACCACGCCCATGCCGAAGACGATGGCGAAGATGGTTTTCCAATAGTCGAAGAGGCGCAGATAGGCGTCGTCCTTCTTGATCAGCCACAGCCCCTCCAGCGTCGCGAGGAAACTTGCCAATCCAATGGTGAAGGAGGGAAAGATGAAGTGGAACGACATGGTGAAGGCGAACTGGAAACGCGCCAGACCTTCGGCAGTAAACCCCAGGAACATGGATTGCCTCGCTGCTCGCCCTTACCGGGCTCGATATCGTCAAGTTAAACCTGCGAGGGGAACAATACCATGGCGCGAGCGGCTCAATCGCCGCGGCTAAACGCCTATACCAGTGCTGCGATACGCCGCAGCTATAGTGCCGAGCACTTGGCGACGCGGCAAATTATGCCCGCTTATCGATAGCGTTCGGGACCGAGATCGCTGACATCGATATCGGCGGGCTTGCCGGAGACCATGTCGGCGATCACCCGGCCCGAGCCGCAGGCCATGGTCCAGCCCAGCGTACCATGGCCGCTGTTGATCAAGAGATTGGACAGCTTGCTGGCCCCGATGATCGGGGTGCTGTCGGGCGTCATCGGCCGCATGCCGGTCCAGAAGCTGGCCTGGGCCGTGTCGCCCGCGCCGGGAAACAGCTCGTTGACGCAATAGGCCAGCGTTTCGCGGCGCCTGGGCGACAGGTCGCTGTTATAGCCCGACAGTTCGGCCATGCCGCCGACCCGGATGCGGTCGCCCAGCCGGGTGATGGCGATCTTGTAGCTTTCGTCGAGCACGGTCGAGACCGGCGCGGTATTGCCGTTCTTGATCGGGGCCGTGATCGAATAGCCCTTGACCGGGTAGATCGGCAGATCGATGCCGATCGCGCGCGCCAGGAGCGGCGAGTAGCTGCCCATGGCCAGCACATACCGATCGCCTCTGATCGCTCCGGCACTGGTCTGGACATTGGTGACGACGCCGCCATCGACTTCGATTGCGTTGATCGTCACCCCATAACGGAAGACGACGCCCAGCGCGCTCGCGAGCGCCGCAAGCCTGGTGGTAAAGATGTGGCAATCCCCGGTTTCGTCTCCCGGCAGGCGCAATCCGCCGGCTAAGGGGGCGGACGATGCGCCAAGCCCGGGTTCGGCAGCGATGCAGCCGGCGCGATCCAGCACCTCGTAGGCCACCCCATATTCGGCCAGCACCTTGATGTCCTTGCCGGCGCCATCGACCTGGTGCTGGGTGCGGAACAATTGCAGCGTGCCGGCCATGCGCTCGTCGTAGCTGATGCCGGTTTCGGCGCGCAGCGCTTTGAGGACGTCGCGCGAATATTCGGCCACCCGCACCATGCGCGCCTTGTTGAGGGCGTAGCGGCTCGCGGTGCAGTTGGCGAGCATCTGCAGGACCCAGCGCGCCATATAGGGGTCGGCTACCGCTTTGACGATTAGGGGCGGGTGCTTCATCAACAGCCATTTGACCGCCTTGCGCGGAATGCCCGGCGCGGCCCACGGCGAGGCATAGCCGGGCGACACTTCCCCGGCATTGGCAAAGCTGGTTTCCAGCGCCACGGCGGGCTGGCGCTCGATGACCTCGACCTGATGGCCGGCCATGGCCAGGTAATAGGCGGTGGTGACCCCGATGACCCCGCCGCCCAGGACGATGACTTTCATGACGCGACGCTCTCCGGTTCAGCCTCCAAGCAATAGTGCCGCTCTGCCCAAGGCAGTGCAATCGCCGAAATGCCGCGCCGCTTGACCCGGGCAACCGAACCCGTGGCGAAACCGTTGCCGTGCGAACCGCCGGTCTCGCCCGGCCTTGCCGAAAGCGTTGTCTTGATGATCCCTGCCGCCATCCCCCGCGCCACCTATCGCCTGCAATTGAACAAGGATTTCGGCTTCGCCCAGGCGCAGGCCTTGGTGCCCTATATCGCGGACCTGGGCATCAGCCACCTCTATCTCTCGCCCATCCTGCGCGCCCGCGCCGGCAGCACCCATGGCTACGACACGGTGGAGCATCGCCAGATCAATCCCGAACTGGGTACGCTCGAGGATTTTCGCGCCCTCGCCGGCGACCTGCGCCAGCGCGGCATGGGCATCATCCTTGACTTCGTGCCCAACCACATGGGCATCGGCGGCACCGAGAACAGCTATTGGCTGGACGTGCTGAAATACGGCAAGGCCAGCCGCTATGCCCACTGGTTCGATATCGACTGGTCGCCCGCCGATGCAAGCCTTGCCGACAAGGTGCTGGTGCCGGTGCTTGGCGGCGCCTATGACGCCGCTCTTGCCGAGGGCCGCCTGGTGCTCAAGCACGATGCCGACGCGGACAGCTTTGCCATCTGGGCCGACGACACCCATTGCCTGCCCTTGGACCCGGCAAGCTATCCCGACCCCGCGGCCGTCCAAACCATCAACGCCGATCCTGACCGGCTCGATGTGCTGATCGGCCGGCAGAACTGGCGGGTTGCCCGCTATTCGGTGGCTGCCGACGACATCAACTATCGTCGCTTCTTCATCGTCAACGATCTGGCCGGCATCCGCATCGAGGCGCCCGAGGTGTTCGATCACGCCCATGCCTTGATCTTCCAGCTGATCGAGGAAGGCCTGGTGGATGGCCTGCGCATCGATCATATCGATGGCCTTTACGATCCCAAGGCCTACGCCATCAAGCTGCGCGAGAAATCGCCCAAACCGATCTATCTCGTGGTCGAGAAAATCCTGGCGTCGCACGAACAAGTGCCGGCCAATTGGCGCGTCGACGGCACCACCGGTTACGAGTTTTCCGCCCATCTGACCGCCTTGGGGGCCGACCCGGCAGGCGAGACTGCCCTCGACCGCGGCTACACGGCGTTCACCGGCGAGCAACGCTCGCTCGGCGAGATCGAGCGTGAAGCCAAACTGATCATCATCGATACCGAAATGGCCGCTGAACTCGATCGGCTGGCGACCTTGGCACGCACCATAGCGGCAAGCCGCCGCACCAGCGCCGACCTGACCCGCAACGGCCTGCGCAGCGCCGTCCGGGAGCTGGTCGCCGCCATGGAGGTCTATCGCAGCTATGTCGATGCCCAAGGCAGCAGCGACACGGACCGCCGCGACGTCGGTGTCGCCCTGGCCGCGGCGCGGCTGGCGGCGCCGACCATTGATCCCGCAGTGTTCGATTTTCTCGACACCCTGATCGCCAGTCCGCGCGACGATGACGAACTCGAACTGGTCCGGCGTATCCAGCAATATAGCGGGCCGGTCATGGCCAAGGGGCTCGAGGATACCGCGCTTTATCGCTACAACCGCCTTATCGCGCTGAACGATGTCGGCGAGCGCCCGGACCGGTTTTCCCTGGGCATCGAGGCTTTTCATGACTTCAACGGCGCGCGCCTGGGGCTATATCCCCAAGCCATGCTGACCACGTCCAGCCACGATACCAAGCGCGGCGAGGACACGCGCGCCCGCATCCTGACGCTGTCCGGCCATGCCGACGAGTGGACAAGGTCGGTCACCGAATGGTCGCAGTTGCTGGGACCGGCCGCCGACGCCATCGAGCGCAATGAACTCTGGTATTTTTTCCAGATGCTGCTTGGAGCCTGGCCCGTTGGCGCGGCAAAACCCGGTGACCAGTTCCGGCAGCGCCTCAAGGCGGCCATGCTCAAATCCGTGCGCGAGGCGCGGCGCAATTCGAGCTGGACCCGGCCCGACGCGGAATATGAAACCGCGCTCGAGACCCTGGTCGATGTGGCCTTGGCCGACACGCCGGATAACCGTTTCCCGCCTGCATTTGCCCGCTTTGCCTCCGCTATCGGCGAAGCCGGGGCCCGGATCGGATTGGCCCAGGCCGTGCTCAAGCTGACCGCTCCCGGCGTACCCGATATCTACCAGGGCGCTGAACTGTGGGAGCAGAGCATGGTCGATCCGGACAATCGCCGGCCGGTGGACTTCGCGGCGCGCCAGGGCCTGCTGGGCAGCCAGGGTCCGCTCGATCTTGCCGATTGGCACGATGGCGCGATCAAGCTCTCCGTCATCGAGCGGTTGCTGCAAGCGCGCGCTGACCATCCCGCCTTGTTCGCCCATGGCTCCTACGAGCCATTGCCGGCGGGCGAGCATGTGGTTGCCTTTCAGCGACGACATGAGGGACAAGCCATGGTCGTCGCTGTGGCATTGCATCCATGGCATGCTGTGGACGGCCAAGTGATGCCGGCCGCTACGGGGCGCTGGCGCGAGCTGTTTTCCGGCATCGACGGGGTTCCGGACAGTGCGGCGCTGGCAACACTATCGGTGGCGGTCTGGGTCAGCGCGGAACGCTAGTCTTTCAAATTGTCTTCAACCACCGCTTCGGGCCGGTCTTCTCCGCTGGCGACTTCCTGGTGCCACACGCCATCGCGGGTTTCGTATTCGATGCCCGTCGAAACACCCGAAACCTGCTGACGCTGGGCCGCCCGGGCAGCCGCTTCATGGGCGGCCTGATGGGTGGGGAAGGTTTCGGAAAACACATCGCCCACCTTATAGGCGAAGCCACCATCATGGGCGACGATGTCATAGGTGATCTTGGTCATTGCAGTCTCCTTGCAGCGCGAACAACGCGCCAGCGGGTCCAGAGTTCATAGCCGCTTGACGCAGCCTGCCTACCTGCGCAAAAGCGCACGATGATGCCCGATTTTGCGCCGCTTGACCGCACCTTTTTTGATCGTCCCGTCCTCGATGTGGCGCCGGCGCTGATCGGGGCGACCCTGCTGGTCGATGGCGTTGGCGGCGTGATCGTAGAAACCGAGGCGTATGACCAGGCCGATCCCGCCTCCCATAGTTTCAACGGTCCCACCCCGCGCAACGCCGCCATGTTCGGCCCGGCAGGCCAGGCCTATGTCTACAAGATCTACGGCATGCATTGGTGCCTCAATTTCGTCTGCCGGCCGGGCAGCGCGGTGCTGATCCGGGCGCTGCAGCCCACCCATGGGTTGCAGCGCATGGTGGAGCGGCGCGGTGGGCTGCCGATGCGCCGATTGTGTTCGGGCCCCGGCAAGCTGTGCCAGGCGCTGGGGATCACCATCGCCGAAAACGGCCTGCCGCTGGACGCGTCGCCTTTCGCCATTCTGCCGGGGGCCGCTCCCGAAATTGCCACCGGCATCCGCATCGGGCTGACCAAGGGGATCGAGACCCCATGGCGCTTCGGGCTGCGCAGTTCTGCGTTCTTGAGCAAGCCGATACTCTCGACGTGAGTTTGGTGCGCTATTGCACCAATGGGAACGATCGCTAGCCGTGGCGGTTATCTCCGCGAGGCGGCAACACGCGTCAACCGGACGTGGCGGCATAGGGAACAGGACGGTTTTTCCGGTTTCCCTCCTGACCAACGAAATGGTAGCCGAGCCCTTATCCCGCCCGTGTTGCGCCTCAACAATCTTTTGGAGGATGCCATGCCCCGAGGCGATAAATCCGCCTATACCGGCAAGCAGGAACGCAAAGCCGACCACATCGCCCACAGCTACGAGGACCGCGGCGTGCCTGAACAGGAAGCCGAGCGCCGCGCCTGGACGACGGTCAACAAGGACGATGGCGGCGGCAAGAAATCCGGCTCCGGCCGGGGCCAGGACACCGGCCATCCTGCAGCCCACAAGGGTGGTGAAACCGGTGGCAAGGCGTCCGCCAGCCGCTCTGCGGCCGATCGTTCGGCATCCGCCAAGAAGGCCGCCGCAACCCGCAAGCGCAACGCCGAGTCCCACGCGGCGCATTGATCGGTTTTGCAAGCCTAGGGCGGCCATTTTGCCACAGCCGCCTTGCGGCGCAGCACGCCTCCATGATCCAAGGCAGTGTGAGCAGCTTGGATTCGACATACGACATGTTCGGCGCGGGCAACGCGGGCAGGCCCCGCGACCCGCTCTCGGTGCTGCGCGACGTGTTCGGCCATCAGAGTTTCCGTGGCCAGCAGGAACAGGTGGTGCGCCACCTGACGGGCGGCGGCGATGCCGTCGTGCTGTTCCCCACCGGCGCCGGCAAGTCGGCCTGCTTCCAGATCCCCGCCATCTGCCGCCCCGGCGTCGGCATCGTGGTATCGCCGCTGATCGCCTTGATGCGCGACCAGGTCGAAGCCTTACGCCAGGCCGGCGTGCCGGCAGCGGCGCTCAACTCCTCGCTGACGCCCGATGAGGCGGCTACCGTGCGCCGGCAATTGCGCAATGGCGAACTCGATCTGCTCTATGTTGCGCCCGAGCGCGTGGCGACGCCGGGCTTCCGACAAATGCTCGTCAATGTCGACATCGCCCTGTTCGCCATCGACGAGGCCCATTGCGTCAGCCAATGGGGCCACGATTTCCGCCCCGAATACCGCGAACTGGCGCAACTGACCGAACTGTTCCCCGGGGTGCCACGCATTGCCCTGACCGCGACCGCCGATCCGACGACGCGCCAGGACATCATCGAGCGGCTAGGGCTCGAGGGCGCGCAGGTCTTTTCGGCGAGCTTTGATCGTCCCAACATCGCCTATGCCATCGTTGAGCGCGACCGGGCGCGCGACCAGTTGCTGAGCTTCCTGTCCGCCCACAAGGGCAATTCGGGTATTGTCTACTGCCTGTCGCGCGCCAAGGTCGAGGACACGGCCGAATGGCTATCCAGCAAGGGCATTCGCGCGCTGCCCTATCATGCCGGCATGGACGCCGCCCGGCGCAATGCGCATCAGGATATCTTCCTCAAGGAGGAAGAGGTGTGCCTGGTCGCAACCGTCGCCTTCGGCATGGGCATCGACAAGCCCGACGTACGCTATGTCGCCCATATGGACCTGCCCGCCTCCATCGAAGCCTACTACCAGGAAACCGGCCGCGCCGGGCGCGATGGCGCGCCGGCCGATGCCTGGATGAGCTACGGCATGGCCGACGTGGTGCAGCGCCGCCGCATGATCGATGAAGGCAATGCGCCCGACGAGGTCAAGCGGGTCGAGCATACCAAGCTCAATGCGCTGCTCGGCGTCTGTGAAACCGCCGATTGCCGCCGCAAGGTGATCCTGGCCCATTTCGGCGAGCACTATGAGGCCCCTTGCAACAATTGCGACACCTGCCGCTCGCCGGTGGCATCCTGGGACGGAACCGAGGCCGCGATTACCGCGCTGGCGGCGATCTATCGCACCGGGCAGCGCTTCGGGGCGGCCCATGTCATCGACGTGCTGCTCGGCAAGCCGACCGAAAAGGTCGCGCGCTTCTGCCATCACAACCAGGCCGTGTTCGGCGCCGGCAAGGCGATCGATGCCCGCACCTGGCAATCGGTGTTGCGCCAGTTGACGGCCAACGGGCTGGTGGTGGTCGATCACGCCGCCCATGGCGCCCTGACGCTGGGGGAGGGCGCGCGTGCCGTCTTCAAGCACGAACGCCGCGTCACGCTGCGCAAGGACCAGCCCAAAAAGGCCGCCGATGTGCGTCGCCAACTGGCAGGGGCGGTACAATTGGCCGAGCCGGCAATGAGCATTTTCAACGCCCTGCGCGCCGAACGCCTGCGCATTGCCCGCGAACAGGGCGTGCCCCCTTATGTGGTGTTCCAGGACGCCACGCTGCGCGCCATGGCGCAGGCCCGCCCGCGCCAATTGCATGACCTTTTGAGCTTGCCCGGTGTCGGCCAGGCCAAGCTCGAACGCTATGGCGAAGCGTTCCTCGCGGTTCTGGCCCAGCAGCCGGCTGTGATGCCGGAAGGTTCGAGCGCCAATGACTGAACCTGCCGCTTCTGTGCCACGGCCCCGCTTCGCCGTGCTCGATATCGCCCGTGGCGTGGCCATCATCGCCATGGTGATCTACCACTTCTGCTGGGATCTGAGCTATCTGCGCTTCATCAGCGCCAATGTCGGGTTCGATCTGGGCTGGGTGATCTTCGGGCGACTGGTGCTCACCGGTTTTCTCATACTGGTGGGCATCGGCCTGGTGCTGGGGCATGGGCGCGGTATTCGCTGGAAAGCCTTCTGGAAACGTTGGATTTTTCTGGTGACCGGTGCCCTTGTGGTTACTGCAGGAACTTTAGCAGAGGGGCTGGGATTAGCAGTGGTACCCCACGCCGGGCCTTGGCCTGTCGTTATCACTTTTACCCTTCCTCAGGCCTTCATCTATTTCGGCGTGCTGCATGCCATCGCGCTGAGCAGCCTGTTGGCACTGCCGTTCCTGCGCGCACCACTGGTTCTGGTGATTGTCGCGGCCGCCATCGTCATCCTGCTGCCCGCGCTCTATTCCAACCCGTTGTTCGATCTGCGTCAAATCTCCTGGATCGGCTTCTGGGTCGAGCCGCCGCCAAGCAATGACCTGGTATCGGTGTTTCCCTGGTTCGGGATGGTGCTGCTCGGCGTTATCGGCGCGCGCATGGTGCTTGCCTCGGGTCTTGCCGCTTCGCTCGCGGCCATCCAGCCCGTAAACCGGCCGGCGCGGTGGCTGGCGCGGCTGGGCCGCTGGAGCCTGGTGATCTATCTGGTACACCAGCCGATCCTGCTGGGGATCCTGTTTCCGCTGGCTGGCGTGCTGCATCCCGAAATCGCCATGCGGGAGGACAATTTCATCGCCTCCTGCCATGCCACCTGCCAGGCTGGCGGCACCAGTGCCGAGCTGTGCGTCACTTATTGCCAATGCGGACTGCAGAGCGTCATCGATAACGATCTGTGGAACGCTATCTATACCGGCATGGTCTCGGCCGACGAGCAGGCCAAGCTGGACGAAAGCACGCGCCAATGCTCGGCGCTGATCTATCCTGTCGCTCCGAGCGCGCCTTGAGGTTGCGGTTTTCTTCCCCGTCTGTAACCTGCTGGCCTGTCCGCTCCAGCCAGTGAAATCCAGCCATGCCCTTCATCGATCTGTCGCCTGCCGAACTCCTGCGCTACCGTTCGGACGTTGCCGACCCAGCCGACTTCGACGATTTTTGGACGCAGACCCTGGCTGAAACCGCGACGATCCCGCTCGACGCCCGGTTCGAGCCCATCGATGTCGGGCTGCAGCTGGTCGACGTGTTCGATGCCAGCTTTGCCGGGTTCGGCGGCCATCCGATCAAGGGCTGGTATATCCGTCCGCGCGGCGCCGCTGCGGGCCTGAGCGCCCTGGTCAAATTCATCGGTTACAATGGCGGGCGCGGCTTTGCGCATGAACACCTGCTCTGGCCGGCGACGGGCCGGGCCGTGTTCGTCATGGATACGCGCGGGCAGGGCAGCGGCGGCTCGCACGGGGAAACGCCCGATCCCGTCGGCTCCGACCCCGCGCATGCCGGCTATATGACCCGCGGCATTGCCGACCCCAAGAGCTACTTCTACCGCCGGGTCTTCACCGATGCGGTTCGGGCGGTCGCCGCCCTTCGCACCCGTCCCGAAGTCGATGCCGACCGTGTCGGTGCGGTGGGCGGCAGCCAGGGTGGCGGGATCACGCTGGCCGTCGCGGGCCTTGTACCCGACCTGCGTGCCGCCATGCCCGACGTGCCGTTTCTGTGCGACTTTCGCCGTGGCGCGGCCATTGCCGTTCGCGGTCCCTATGGCGAAATTGTCAATTACCTGTCGGTGCATCGCGACAAGGCCGACATCGCGTTCAGAACGCTGAGCTACTTCGATGGCGTCAATTTCTCGCGCCGGGCCAAGGCCCCCGCGCTGTTTTCCGTGGGTTTGATGGATGCGGTATGTCCCGCTTCCACGGTCCATGGCGCCTACAATGTTTACGCCGGGCCAAAGGCCATCGAAACCTATGGTTTCAACGATCACGAAGGCGGCGGCGGCTTTCAGGAGCGCCGGCAGCTGGACTGGCTATCGGCCCAGGGCATTTGATTATTGCACCAGCGCCGTTGCGGCGATGTCGCGAGTCAAACAATTATCAATAACGACGCCGTTTTTCTGCGATTTAACCTTGAACCGGCCAAAAAATCGGCTTTCTATGTGCAGGCGTTTTGATTTGCCCGACACTAGGTTTCGGCTCCGCCGTGCCCCCGCCCGGGCGCTTGATTATTGAAGTCTGGATTTCCCGTGACCACCGAAAAGGTTGGCCGTGCGCAGCAGCGCGGCGACGCTCGTGCCCATGTTGCCGCAGCTCACGCCGGCAAGGGCAAAAAGCCGCTCACCCGCATCACCATCTATTCCCTGCGCCATCCCTGGCAGGCCGCCGCTGCGGTTGGCGCCACGATCGTCGCTTCGGTGCTGCAATTGATGATTCCGCGGCTGTTGGGGCATGCGGTCGATCAGGCTCAGGGCATTTTGAGCGTTGGCGCCGAGGGCGCGCAGCAGGCGCTGTTCTGGAGCGCCATGACCCTGCTCGCGGTTTCGGTGGCGCGCGGCTTTTTCACCCTGATGCAGAACTATTATTCTGAATCGGTGGGCCACTATGTCGGCTACGAGCTGCGCCTGGCCTTTTACGACAAGGTGCAGCGCCTGTCCTATTCCTACCATGACCGGGTCCATACCGGTGACCTGATCACCATGGGCCTGCTCGACCTGGATGGCGTACGCATGTTCTTTGCCACCGGCCTCGTGCGCGTCGTGCTGCTGTCGGTCCTGATCGGGGTCGGCGCCTTCATGCTGCTCACCACCGATGTCGTGCTTGGCTTGCTGGCGCTGAGCTTCGTGCCCTTTGTCGCTTGGCGCTCTTCGGCTGCGCAACTGACCTTGCGCGCCACCTGGATCGTGCTGCAGGACAAGCTGTCCGCGCTGACCCGCGTCATGGAGGAAAACCTGGGCGGTATCCGCGTGGTGCGGGCTTTTTCCGGCCAGCAATTCGAGCTCGACAAGTTCGACAAGAGCTCGAGGGAAGCCCTGAGTCTCTCCCATGACCGCGTCGACATCCGGGTGCGCAACACCTCGGCCATGACCTTTTCCTTTTTCGCCGCAATGGGCCTGGTGCTCTGGGTGGGCGGCAACAAGGTCATTGCCGGCGACATGAGCGTGGGCACGCTCGCCTCGTTCTTGACCTTCATGACCATCCTGCAAATGCCGGTGCGCCAGCTTGGGATGATGGTCAATTCCTTCGCCCGGGCCTCGATTTGCGGCGATCGCCTGTTCAGGTTCATCGATGAGCCCTTGGCGATCGAGGATGCGCCCGGCGTGGTCGACCTCAAGGTGAGCAAGGGCACGCTCAAGTTCGAGGATGTGCGCTTCACCTATCCCGGCGCCAGACACCCTACGCTCGATGGCGTCAGCTTCGAAGCGCGCGCCGGGCAAACCATTGGAATCGTTGGGGCTCCGGGCAGCGGCAAGTCGACGCTGGCGCATCTGATCCCCCGCTTTTACGATGTCGGCAGCGGACGGATTACCATTGATGGCCAGGACGTTAGCCAAGTCAGCCTGCAATCGCTGCGGCGCTCGGTGGCCGTGGTGCAGCAGGATTCGTTCCTGTTCACCACCACCATCGAGAACAATATCGCCTATGGCGATCCCTGGTCCAAGGAAGTCAAGATCGAGAAGGCCGCCGAAAGCGCGCAATTGCACAATTATATCATGGGCTTGCCCAGTGGCTACGACACCGTGGTCGGCGAGCGCGGCGTGTCGCTGTCGGGCGGACAGCGCCAGCGATTGTCCATTGCGCGCAGCCTGGTGCTCAAGCCCGCGGTGATGGTCTTCGATGATTCCACCGCCGCCATCGATGCCGGCACCGAGCACCGCATTCGCAGCGCCATGCGCCGTTATGCTAGCAATCGGGTAACGCTGATCATCTCACATCGCCTGAGTTCGCTGATGCATGCGGACATGATCCTGTTCCTCGACGGCGGCAAGATCGTCGAGCGCGGCACCCATGAGCAATTGCTGGCCAAGGATGGGCGCTATCGCGCGCTCTACGACCTGCAGACCCGCCCGGTCGACGAGATCGACATCGGGAGTGCCGCCCAATGAGCGTCATCGAGGACGACGATCGCGATGTGGCATCTTTCCCCGGCCAGCGCCCGCCGCGCGCCAGCGTCGGCTCGCACCGGATCGAGGAAGAAGTTTTCGGCAAGGCCTATGATCCCAGAACCGTGCGGCGCATCTGGGCCTTCGTTAAGCCCTATCGTACCAATATCTATCTTTCGGTCGGGGCGGTCCTGGTGTTCACCGCCACCCAATTGGCCATTCCCCTGATCATCGGCCGCGCCATCGATAGCGGCATGACCGAGGGCGGCAACCTGACCAACCTGATCTGGGCCGTCTTCGCCTTTGCCGTGGCGGTGCTGTTCAACTTCGGCGCCTCCTATGTGCAGGAAACCGAAGTGGGCAAGGTGGCGGAGCATGTCCTGTTCGACATGCGCCGGGCCATGTTCGCCCAGTTGCAGCGCGTCTCGCTCAGCTTCATGGACAAGACCGAGGTCGGCCGCCTGATGAGCCGGCTGCAAGGCGACGTCAATTCCATGCAGGAATTCCTCGAAACCTCGGTGATCTCGGTGGGCGACATCGTGCTGCTGGTCGGCATCGTGGTCGTGCTGCTGTCGCTCGATTTCCGGCTTGGCCTGTTGACGCTGTCGACCATGCCGGTCCTGTTCATCGTGCGCATCTTCTGGTTGCCGCCGGCCAAGCGCGCCTTCTGGGCGGCGCACGAAACCAATTCGATCACCGCCGGCGCCATGGCCGAGGGGATCAACGGGGTACGCACCGTGCAGAACCTGGATCGCCAGAAGGTCAATTTCGATCTCTACGACGACAAGGCCTTCGCCAATCTGCAAACCCAGCTCACCGGCTCGCGCTATGCCCAGGTCATGGTGCCGATCGTGGACAGCCTGACCGGCATCGCCATGGCCATCGTCGTGGTGGTCGGCGGCTCGCTGGTGCTCAATGGCGGGCTGGAGATCGGCGTCATCGTCGCGTTCCTGTTCTACATCCAGCGGTTCTTCGACCCGATCCGCTCGCTGACCATGCAATATTCGATCATGCAGCGCGCCATGACCTCGGGGCGGCGCATCACCGAAGTGCTCGATGTTCCCGCTTCGATCAACGACAAACCCGATGCCACGGTGCTGACGCGCGACATGGATGGCTCGGTCGAGTTCAAGGACGTGGTGTTCGGCTATAGCCCCGACCGCCCGGTGCTCAAGCATGTCAGCTTCAAGGTCAATCCCGGCGAAACCGTCGCCCTGGTCGGCCCGACCGGCTCGGGCAAGACCTCGGCCATGTCGCTGGTGCACCGGTTTTACGAAGTGCAGTCGGGGGCGGTGCTGGTCGGTGGCCACGACGTGCGCGACATCACCCAGCAATCGCTGGGCGAGCAGGTCGCCATGGTGCTGCAGGAGCCGTTCCTGTTCACCGGCAGCGTCTTCGACAATATCCGTTACAACAAGGCCTCGGCGAGCCTGGACGATGTGATTGCCGCCGCCAAGGCCGTGGGCGCCCATGAGTTCATTTCGCGCCTGCCTGGCGGCTATGACAGCATGCTCGAACAACGCGGCTCCAACCTGTCGCTGGGGCAGCGCCAATTGCTGAGCTTTGCCCGGGCCCTCGTCGCCGATGCCAAGATCCTGGTGCTCGACGAAGCCACGGCCAATATCGACAGCTATACCGAACGCCAGATCCAGAAGGCGCTGCTGATCCTGCTCGAAGGGCGCACCGGCATGGTCATCGCCCATCGCCTCGCCACCATCCGCGGCGCCGATCGCATCATCGTGCTGCAGAACGGCGAGCTGATCGAAACCGGCAACCACGACACGCTGATGGACAAGAACGGGCTTTATGCCAAGCTCTACAACATGAACTATGCCAGCTTCGACGACATTCCCGACGAATTGGTGGCCCAGGTCAATGCCCGGGCGGCGAGTACCTGAGGCGGTGTTGTCCGCGCCCGGGTTCTCGTTTGGGCAGGGCTGTCGCAGATGGATGGGCACAATATTTCCAGTGCCACAGCGCTGCTCCTCCCCCTGACAGGGGGAGGTTGGGTGGGGGTGAAAGCGGTGCGATAGTAGGCCGATCTAGCCGATCTCAGTGACGAACTGGTGGCGCGGCGTGTCTACCGCATGCCCGAAGGCCGGATCGAGCTCACCGCCGATGCCGACGCCAATTGGCGTTTTCCAGTCCCCGCCGAAAATCCGCCCCCCCTTGCACCGTATCGTCTGGTCTGCGCAAATCTGTGATCGGGAGCGTCCTATGAACTGCGTGCGCCGCTTGTTTTTATGCCTTGCCGCATTTGGCCTGGCCCTGTTCGTCACGGCGGCAAACGCCGCGGATTGCACCCGGGCATCGGCTGCATTTGAAGCCTCGACCCGCGAGGCTAAGATGTACCTGGACGCGGTCAGCGCCCATCGCGTGGATTGGTCCACGCTGCAGATCGTCAGCGCCGAGGAGCGAGCGGCCTATTCGAGGGTTAACGAGGCGCTGCAGGCGTTGCTGCCGGCCGTTCGCCAGCACCTCGACCTGTCGAGCGACGCTTTGGGATTGATGGGGCTTTGCGCTCTGGGCGATACGATCGACGACGCCAGAATCGCGAAGATGGAGGCAGCGACCAATACTGCCGGGGTGATGATAGTTTTGGCGCGCACCTATCTGCAGGCGTTCGAGGCGCTTCCGGCGTCTAAAGCCCCGTCCAACTAGACGTGCATCTTGCAACGACGCGCCGCCGGCCGGAACGAGCGAAGGTCCGCTTCAAACCGTCACTGCGCCTGGCTTTCCGGCTGGTAGGCACCATTGTCGGGACCAGTTGCGCCCCCTTCTCGTTACGGTCGTCTCTGGCGCGGGTGCAGGGTCCTCGACTCCGCTGCCGCGCGCCCCTAAACTCGCGGCAATCCGGACTTCGAAGGCTCTTCACGCTCCCTTCGAAGCCAGCCGCTGCCCGATGCCCGCTCCGAATCGAAGTGTCCCGTCTGCCCGTCGCTCCAAATTCAAGTGTCAGGCCGCCGCAATGCCCCGATCCGCCCGTTTCCCCGCAAACCCTCTCGCCATCACGCGTTTTCACTCCCCTCCCGCCTCCTTTCACCTTTTTTCTTTCACTCCAAGATGAAGTGTCCCTACACAGCCGGTCTATCCCCACCTTGATCCTTCCCTGGAAGGGGGAGGCGTTGACTAGGATATTTGCCAAGGGCGTTGGACGGAGGCGATAGCCGTGCTCTTGGGAAGGTTGTGGGTATGCGATCCATTGATCGGCATGCCCCTTGATGACACTCTCAAAGCGACGCTCACACAGGGCACGGGACCCGGTGACAGCTAACCATCTGCCGCCGCCATAGATCGGAGTTTTCCATGCGCGTCGCTCTTGGCATTCTGCTTCTGGCCACCGCTCCGGCGTTTGCGGTTGATGCCGTCACCTACAAGGGCACGCTGGGCGGGCTGGAGATCGTGGCTGAACTGGCAGCGCCCGCGCCTGGTGGGTTGGTGGGGCGGTACAGCTATATGCGCCAGGGCGGCGATATTCCGCTCGATACCATGGGGCGGCTCCGCATGCCGGTGCTGCTGGCCGAGGAGGCGCCCTGTACCACGACAACGTGCATGGCGGACGATGACGGCAATGTTCCCGACAAGCCCCTTGGCGCGATCTGGTCGCTGGCGCCATCGGCCGATGGCACCGGGCTTACCGGCACCTGGGAGCCCAAGGACAAGAGCAAGCAATTGGCCATCAGGCTGACCGAGATCGGCCGCCGCACCTTGCCCGGCGCTGCCGAAATTTCGCCCTATGGCCTTTATGATAGCGCCTTCCGGATGACCTTCGGTGATGGCGGTCCGTTCACACCCGCCACCGCCCCCTATGAGTTCGCCAAGATGGACGTGGCGCTGGAGGAGGGAGCGATCCAGACCATGGACGGTTCGAGCTTTCGCTATGTCACCGACCCGCGCAGCAAGTTCGCCTTCCCGCGCATCGTCTCGCTTGCCGATGGCACCGCGCCCGATGCCGCCAATGCGGCCCTGGCCGCCCGCCATGCCTTGATCAACTATTATGCCTTCGACTGCCTGGGGCAAATCTATGCCGGCTTCGGCGCCAATCAATATGCCGCCGGCATGGGCGCCGGGACGCTGGGCGACTACGACAGCGAAACCATCGTCGTGTCCTACCTGTCGCCCACTGTGCTGAACTGGGTGGAGTCGGGCAGCACCTTTTGCATGGGCGCCCACCCGGACAATCATAGCAACACCTATATGCTCGATGTCCGGACGGGCGCGCCATTGGCGCTGGCCAAGGTGTTCCAGGACTGGATTGCCACCGGCAATGCGCTCGATTTCGAGGCGCCGGTGGACCAGTCTGCCGCGATCGGCGCGCCGCAGGATTATGTCTGGGCCGCCGGCCAGCCGCTGATCGATTATGCCATCGCCAACCGCGTGCCGGGCGATGATTCCGATTTCGACGCCGAATGCGGCATCAACGAGCTTATTGCCTCCAACCTGGCCCTGCGGTTCGTCCCCGGCGACGCAGTGCTGTTCACCATCGAGGGCCTGCCCCATGTCAACTTCGCCTGCAGCCAGGACCTGCTGACCGTGAAGTTGCGCGATATCGCCGCGCTGCTGGCCCCGACCGCCAAGGCCTATTTTCCCAGATTGCCCTAGGGCGGCCATGCCACCCACCATCCGGCACCCCCTCATGCCCGATCCATGCTGGTGCCGGCGCCATCGAGGGCGCACAAGGCCGGCGGCATGAGGACAAATCGATGAGTATCTGGATTGGCGCGGCCATGCTGGCGGCGGTGTTTGTCACCTCCACCATTTCGGGCATTTTCGGCATGGCCGGCGGCCTGATCCTTCTGGCGCTGCTCCTGCTCATCCTGCCCGTCGGCACCGCCATCGCCGTGCAGGGCGTCATCCAGATCGTGGCCAATGGCTCGCGTGCCATGCTGTCGCGGGCGTTCATCGATTGGCGCATCCTGGGCACCATGATGTTGGGGCTGCTGGTGGCCGGCGTGATCCTGTGGCTATCGCGCTATACGCCGGCGCTGGCCACGGTCTATATCGCGGTCGGCCTGTTGCCCATCCTGGTCTGGCTGCCCCCGTCCTGGCTGCAGCTGGATGCGGCCAGGCCACTGCATGCCTTCGCCTGCGGCTTTCTGGGGGGCGGGCTCAACCTGACGGTGGGGGTGTCCGGGCCCTCGATCGACATCTTTTTCATCCGCACGACGCTGGATCGCCGCACCATCGTTGCCACCAAGGCGGCCATGCAGGTATTGTCCCACCTGTCCAAGGTTGTGTTCTATTGGCAGGCCGCCATGGTGCTCGACGCGACCGAATGGGGCGCCGTGCTGCTGGCGGCGCCCTTTGCCATTGCCGGCACCAGCGCGGGCTATTGGGTGCTGCAGCGCCTGACCGACGTCAATTTTCGCGCCTGGATGCGCTGGATCGTTACGGCTATCGGAGGATACTATCTGGTTCAGGGCATTGCACTGGTGCTCTGAACGATGCACTCCGCTACGATGGGCATCACCGGGGGAGATGGCATGCACAGTTTCGACAGCGTCACCGCGCGGCTGATCCTGCTGTTGGCGGACACCGGCTCGATCGGCCGTGCCGCCGAGCGCGAGGGTATCGCCTCTTCGGCGGTCAGCCGGCGCGTGTCGGACCTGGAGGCGCGGCTCGGCGTCGCCCTGTTCGATCGTTCGGCGCATGGCGTCAAGCTGACCAGTTCCGGCCAGGCCTATGCCGAAGGCTGCCGCACCGTTTTGCGCGCCATTGCCGACCTCGATACGGTCATGGTCGATTTCGGCACCGGCCAGCGCGGCAGCCTGCGCCTGGCCTGCACCAGTTCGGCGCTGACCGGGCGCCTGCCCGAACTTCTGGCGCGCTATGCCGGCAAGCACCAGGCCATCACGCTCGACCTGCAGGAGACCAGCGCCGCCAAGGCGCTGCTGGCGCTCGATGAAGGCCGCGCCGATATCGCCATCGTCTCCGACAATTACGATTTCAGCCGCTTCGAAATCAAGCCCTTCGAGGACGACCGCGTCTGGGTGCTGGCGCCGCCCGATCATCCCCTGGCGGGCGAGATCAAGCCGCGGCGCAATATCGCCTTCGCCCAGGTGCTGGCATACGACATCGTGGGCATCCACCATGCCGGCTCGCTCGATCGCCTGTTGATCGAAGCGGCCAGCAAGGCCGGCAAGCCGTTGGGCGAACGCGTCCGCGTCGAAAGCTTTCCCGCACTGGTGCGCATGGTGGAAGCGGGCTTCGGCATCGGCTTTTTGCGCTCAACCAGCCTGCACCTGCTGGCCGGCACCGACCTGGTCTGCGCGCCTTTGGCCGAGCCCTGGGCGCTGCGCCAATTGCTGGTCGCGCGGCGCAAGACCAGCCCGCTATCGGCCGCGATGCGCGCCTTCATCGCCTTGTGCGCCGAAACCTATGCGCCCTCAAGCTGAGGCTTGCGGCAATAAAGCCATTGAGGCCGGCGCCGCAAAACCCTAAAGCTGCGGGAGGGGAGCCCATCCGCATGGCATCGTCGCGCAGCATCGCCAGGGAGATCGGCACGGCGTTTGCCGTCCTGGCGCTGTATCTTTTGACCATCCTGACCCCGCTGCACCAGGCGCGCGCCACCCAGCTCGATTTTGCCGCCGCCGGTTACCAGACCACCCAGCTCGGCTGGGTGCTGTGCTCGTCCACGACCGATCCCGCCGAAGGCAAGAGCCTTGTCACCAAATGTCCTGCGGCCGGCATCGCCAAGCAAACCTTGCTGGCGCCGGCCCCCGTGGTGCTGGCGCTCGGCGCCATCACGCCGGCCTTGGCGATCGCCTATGCACCGCTGTCGCCAACGCGCGCCGGGACAAGCCTTAATCCTTCCGCGCCGCCGCGAGGCCCCCCCGCAATCGCCTGATCATCGGCCCGCCGGGCCCGTTCAGACCATTGTTGGAGCTTTCATCATGTTTCGTGCCTTGTTTCGTGCCGCGCTTGCGGCCATCGTCCTGCTGTATCCCACGCTTGCCCTTGCCCATGAGGGCCACGATCTGGGCCCCACCACTGCCATCGGGACGCTCGAATTGCGCGGCGGCTTTACCCGCGCCACCCTGCCCAATGCCCCCGTCGGCGGGGGCTTTGTGACCATCACCAACAATGGCGCCACGCCCGACCGGCTGGTGTCGGTCAGCACCCCCGCCGCCGAAGTCGGGCAATTGCATGACATGACCATGGACGGCGACGTCATGAAAATGCGGGCCATGACCGAGGGCGTCGTCATCCCGCCCGGCCAGACCGTCACCCTGGCGCCGGGCGGGCTGCACATGATGTTCATGGGCCTCAAGGGCGCGTTCGTCGAAGGCCAGAGCGTTGCCGTCACCCTGACCTTCGAGCGGGCCGGCACGGTGACGCTCGATCTGCCGGTGCTGGGCGCTGCCGCCGACGCCCCCATGCACATGGATCACTAGGCCATGACCATCAAGACGGTTCGTCTCTGGCTCTGGGTTGCCGTTGCCGCCCTGGGCATCACCGCCGCCACGGCGGCATTGCTGCTGCGGCCGTCCGCCCAGGGTGGTTTTGGTGGCGGTCACTATAGCCTCCTCGATCAACGCGGCCAAAGCGTCGACGGGACCCTGTTGTCCGGCCACCCCTCCATGCTGTTCTTCGGCTTCACCCATTGCCCCGAGGTCTGCCCGACCACGCTGGCGGAAATGGCATCCTGGTACGAGGCGCTCGGCGCGGAGGCCGGCGATCTGCGCGCCTATTTCGTGACCATCGATCCCGAACGCGACACGCCCGCGATCATCGCGGACTACGTGGCCTTCGTCTCCGACCGCGTCACCGGGCTCACCGGCGATCCGGCCGAAATCGCCAAGATGGCCAGGGCCTGGGGCGTCCACTACGAGAAAGTGCCGCTGGAGGGCGCCGACTACACCATGGACCACACCGCCTCGGTGTATCTGATCAACGCCAGGGGCGAGTTCGAGGGCACCATCGCCTATCGCGAAGACGGCGCCACCGCACTGGCCAAGCTGCGCAAGCTGTTGGCGGGCGCATAACCATAGCGGGGCGGGTGCAAATCCGCCCCGGCCTGCGTAAGCTGGCGCCACCTGATTTGGGAGCGCCCGGCCATGCAGCCACGGATCAATATCATCACCATCGGCGTCGACGATCTGGAACGCGCGTTCAGCTTTTACCGGGCATTGTTCGACCTGCCCGACGAGAGCATCGGGGCCGGGGAGGACCACGTGGCCTTCTTCATGGACGAGGATTTTTCCTTCGTGCTGTTTCCGCGCGAACAGATCGCCCAGACTGCCGGCAAGGACGTCCTGGTCGCGGGCACGCCCCAGTTCGTGCTCAGCCACACCGCCAGCAGCGCCGCCGAAGTCGATGCCATTCTCGATCAGGTGCTGATTGCCGGCGGCGCCGTGATCACGCCGGGCACCCAGTCCGAATGGGGTTATTCGGCTTACTTCGAAGATAGCGAAGGCAATGTGTGGGAACTGATGGCCACGCCCCCGGCCAACTAGAACCCGCCGCCGGTGGTGAAGCCGCCGCCGCTTTTGCGGGTGCCTTGGGAGCCGGTGCGGGGGCGCGAGAAGCCGCCGCCGGGAGACGGGCCGCCCGAGGGGCGGTTCCAGCCGCCGCCGCCGAAACCGCCGCCCCTGGGCTTGCTGCCGCTGATGCTGGAATCGGGCCAGGTGAAGCCGCCGCCGCGATCCGGGCGGCCCCGGCCATTGTTGGGCAGCCCGATCCCGCCGCCCCAGTCGGTGGTGCCGGCGCTCCAGTTCTGGCTTTTCTGCCACTGGCCCCAATAGGTCGCGGCGCTGATGCCGCCACGCAGGAAATCGTTGAGCAGGTCGCCCACCAGCCGCTCCTCGCGAAAGGTCGAGCGGGGATCGTCGAACCGCTGCTTCTTGAACTCCCACTGGATATCCTCCAGATCGCGCCGCCGCGCCGCCAGCGTCTTGAGGCGGTCCTTCTGCTCGCGCGTCTCGCTGTCCTCGTCCTTGATGCGGGTGCGCGCATCGTCGATCTGGGCGACGATGGTGTCGTCCTGCCCGGTGCGGGTGCGGCGCGCCTCGGCCAACAGCGTCTGGATATCCTCGCGCCCCAGCCCCGCCGCCAGGGCCGCCAGGGCATCGGCAAAGGCTGGGTCCTTGCCTTCGGACAGGCCGGCCAACGCGCCGGCGGTGTCGTCGCGCCTGTCCTCGGCCAAGACGATCTCGTGGTCGATCGCCTCGATCCGGGCGTGGATGGCCTCCAGCGCCTCACGGATCGGCTTGCCGCCGGCGGCATCGATCGCCTGGGTCTCGAGCGCATCGAGTTCGGCCTCGGCCTGCTGCGCATTGCCGATCTGGCGCTCGGCATGCTCGCGCAGCCGCAGGGGAATTTCATTGAGCATGGCAAAATTGGGCCGCGCCTTCTCGAACCGCACCAGCCCCGCCACGAGGCTGTCGAGATAGCGGATCAGCGTGTTGACGCGATAGCCGCTGGTGCCATAGCCGCGCTCCCACAGATAGGTGAACAGCGGGTCCTCGCGATAGGGCTTGCCCTTCTGTTCGCGATCGCCTTCTGCCTGTTCGGTCTTGCGCATCGATTGAGCCGCGACCTCGGCCAGTTCACGCGCCTCGGCCCGTTTGGCGGCGAAAGCGGGTTCCTTGGCGATGCTGGCGCCCATCCGGCCGGCCAGCGCCTTGAGCTCGGCCTGCCGCGCGTCCAGCTCCTTGAGCGCCGCTGCGCGCAATTCGGTCGAGCGGGCCAGCGCCCCGTCGATCGCCGCCAGTTCTTTTTCGGTCTGGCTCAAGTTCCTGGCGTGGGCCTTGAGCATGTCGCGCGCCTTGACCTCGGCCTGCGAGATGCGCCCGTCCAGCTCAGCCTGTACCGCAGGGTCCAGCCGCAACTGCGCCAACTGGCGGAACAGCTCCGCCTCGGTTTCGCCGATCTTGCTGATGCGCTCGGCAGAGCGGGCCAGGCGCTTGGAAATCTCGTCCTCTTCGCGACGGATGTCGCGCATCGCCTCGTCCAGCGAGGCCAGGGCTTCGGGTCCGCGGATGCTCATGGCCTTACCACCGCGTTATCGCCCCACCCAAGGTGGGCATGACATATTCGACATCGAGGAACCCGTCCGACTTGCGGCCGACCTCGTTGACCTGGATGATGCCATCGTCTATCTTGTCGTTTCGCACGGCGTCGTAAACGTTCTGCGGTACGCGCACGCCCCAGTGATCGACGGTTTCGGTCGTGCCGTCCTCCTCGCTGAGGACGGGCAATGACAGGGTCTTGCCGTCGGCATTGATCGCCTCGACCACCACATAGTAGTTGGTGGCCGCGGTATTGACCCGCGGAATGGTCCAGACTCCCGAATCCACGCCCGGCCGGTTGACGACGCGCAGCGTATATTCCTGGCGCAACCGGTCGCGCAGCGCCGCCAGATGGGTTACCGCCGCCTCGGCGTCTGCCCGATTGCCCTCGGCCGCAAACGCCTTGCCGCGCAGGCGCAACTGCTCGGCCTGCACCACCGCCTGCTGCACTTTGGTTTCTTCGAAGATGGTCTGGTAGATGGCGTCCATCTCGGCCGGCAGGCCTTGCGTCAGATCGATCCGCGCCTGCTCGGCGGTACCGGCCTGATAGGGCTGATAGACCAGGAAATAGCCGCTCAGCACCACGGCCAGAACCACGAAGAGGCTGAGCGCGGGCCGGCCCCATTTGGCCCGGCTGACGTAAAGGCGGGCGATTCTGGTGCCCAGGCTCGGCTTGGGCGGCTCGTAAAGGAAGCGGCTTTCGGCCAGGGCCGCGACACCTTCCTTGAGGATGGCGTCGGTGACCTCGATGCCCTGTTGGTGATAGATGTCGCGCAGCTTGTCGATCAGCTGCTGCTCGCGGGTCACCCCGTCGAGTTCGCGGACCGCCAAATCCTGCCGGTGGCGCAGCGTGTCCACCACGTCCATCGCCAGCATGACTTCATCCAGCGGAGCTGCCGGCCGGGCCGTCACGTCACTCATGGTTGCGGGTCACCCAAATCCTTGCCGATGCCTCAGGATTTGCTGGCCAGCAGCAGCGCATTGCCGTCGGCGGCCAGGCGCGCCAGGCGCCGCTTGCCGTCCTCGACCGCGTCGCGGATTTCCGCCGAATTCCTGGTCGATGCCACGCGCATCTCGTTGATGATGGTGCGCGATTTTTCCTGGAAGTTGACGACGCTGTCGACCAGCTTGCGAACCGCATCGGCGCGCACGGTGGGGCCGTAGCCGGCCTTGACCGCCTCTTCCTGCACCTTGTCGCCGATTTCGCTCAGGGTCTCGAGGCTCTTGCTCATGCCCTCTTTCATCGCATTGAGGGTCTGGGTGGATTCATGCAGCCCGAACATGCCGGTGAACGAGGCGCTCAGCGCCGTCAGCACCGTCTCGTTGGTGGAAAAAAACGAGATCGACTGCTGATAGACGCGCTCCTTGGCATTGGTCGTCTGCATCAGCCGCGCCATCACCACTTCGGACGTGTTGTAGGAGATGGTCAGATTGTCCGACAGGTCCTTGGCGATCTGGTAGCGGTTTTCCTCGTTCTGCATGTCGCGCAGCTTCTCGTCGCGATCCATTTCGAGACGCGCCCGGTCCGCCGGTACGGTGCCGGCATAGCCGGCCACGGCGGCAGAGGAGGCTTCCAGGACGCCTTTTTTTTCGCCCAGCCGCTGCTCGGCGGTCGCCAGAACTTCCAGCGCCATTACCTCGGCCTGCTTGAGGGCGCCGCGAAAATCGCGATAGGCTTCGAGGATGATATGCTCGCGATCGATCTGGTCCTTGGTATCGGCGGTCACCGACAGATAGGTGTCGCGCACGGTGTTGAAGCGCTGGGCGATGTCGCCGCGGCTCACCTTCATCCACACATTGGACACCCGCTCCATCATGTCCAGCCGGTTGTCGGCCAACTGGTCGACCATGCCCTTGGCATCGTCGCGAATGGAATCAAAGCCCTTGGTAATGTCCTCGTAGCGTTCGCCGATCTTCATGGCGCCCACCTGCTCGCGCACCACCTCGTTGAAGGCGCCGGCCTGGCTCAGCGTGCGCCCGATCAGCACCACGCGCGTCTCGTCCAGTTCGGTGATCTGCGCCAGAAGGCCGGTGATCGGCTGCTCGCCCTGCTGTTCGGGCCAGATGCCCAGGTCGCGGATCGCGTTGACCGCCTTGTCCAGGTATTGCAAGGGCTTTTCGGTGACAACAGGGGTTGGTGGCGTCGCACTCAGCGTTGCATTGGCGGTGTCATCGGTCATAGTCGCTCCCCATATCCCTGCGCGGCGCCGCGTGCGCAATAGATTGCCGCTGGGCCGCGCCGTGACAATTGCATGTGCCGCCCGACCCCACTATTTGTTCATATTGGTGCGAAAAAGCCGCACGTAAAGAGCGGGATGGCACGACATGGCGAGCACAGGTAGAGCCGGGCTTTCGGGCTACAATGGGGCGTTGACGCCCCTGTGACGCGTGCCGCCGTGGGAAGGGTTTGTTGATGGAGTTCGGTGGCCGCTACCACGTCGCTGCGCCGCGCCCCCAGGTTTGGGCCGCGCTCAACGACACCGCCGTCCTCAAGGCGGCCATTCCGGGCTGCCATCGCATCGAATGGGCGGGCGATGCGGCGCTGGACCTCGAGATCAAGGTCAATCTGGGCGTCATTCACCCCGTGTTCAAAGGCGGCCTGGCGCTGACCTATATCGTTCCGGCCGAGCGCTATACCCTGACCGGCAAGGGCAAGGGCGGCCTGCTGGGCCTGGCCGAGGGCGCTGCCGATATCGTCCTGCTCGATGCGGGCGAGGACACCGAACTGGTGTTCACCGCCCAGGGCGGGGCTTCGGGCCAGCTCATGCGGCTGGGCAAGGCCATGATCGGCAATTCGGCGCAACGGGTCATCGACGGCTTTTTCGAGCGCTTCGGAACCGCAATGGGCGCGGCCGTGACCCCGCTACCGCCCCCCGTCTTAACCAGTGATTAACCCTGCGCGTCACTGCCTTGAAACGATCATGATCGCCGCTGCGGTTCTGGGTTAGGAAAGGGCTAACACCGTCCCCGCAATGCCAACCAATCGACCCCTCATGACCGATCGCAACCAGGATACCATCGCGCTTCTCGCCATCGGCCTTGCCGCCCTGCTTGCGGTGTTTTCCGCGGACGGCAATCTGGCCGACCTGTTCGCCCACATCCTGACCCGCTTCTGAGCGGCGCAGGCCCGTCAGGCGGGCATTCGCCCAATTTTTGACCACTTGGGCAAAAATGCTGTTTTCCCTCTTGCGGGGCGAACGTTTGCACGATTGTATCGGCCGCAGCGCACGGGGATTGTCCGTTGGAGCCTAGCGTCCACGCTCATGTGCGAACAGGGAGACTTCCATGACATTGACTTCTTTCACCAAGGCCATTGCCGGCGGCGTCGCACTGAGCGCGATCCTGACGGGCGTGGCCTTTGCCGAGCCGGCCGTGATCTATGACGGCGGCGGCAAGTTCGACAAATCCTTCAACGAAGCTGCTTATAACGGCGCCGAGCAGTACAAGACGGAAACCGGCGAAACCTATGGTGAGTTCGAAATCACCAGCGATGCCCAGCGCGAGCAGGCCCTGCGCCAGTTCGCCAGCCGCGGCTATAGCCCGATCGTGACCCCCGGCTACAATTTCGTGACCGCGCTGCAGGCCGTGGCGCCCGAGTTTCCGGATGTGCACTTCGTCATCCTCGATGCCGCCGTGGATCTGCCCAACGTGCGTTCGGTCCTGTTCAAGGAACAGGAAGGCTCCTATCTCGTCGGCATTCTGGCCGCGATGAAGTCGCAATCGGGCACCATCGGCGTCATCCCGGCCTTCAACCTGGATTTGCTGGAAGCCTTTGCCTGCGGCTACAAGCAGGGCGCCCATTCGGTGAACCCCGACATCAAGGTGCTCGAGACCTATATCGGCGCCGGCTTTGAGGCCTTCAACGACCCGGCCAAGGCGGCCGAAGTCGCCAAGAGCCAGCTCGACCAGGGCGCGGACGTGCTCTACCAGGTCGCCGGTGGCGCCGGTGCGGGCGTGCTGCAGGCCGCCGCCGATGCCGGCAAGTTCGGTATCGGCGTCGACAGCAACCAGAACTACCTCCATCCCGGCAATGTGCTGACCTCGATGACCAAGCGCGTCGATGTGGCCACTTACAATGCCTTCATGGATGAAAAGAACGGCGCCTGGACTGCGGGCGTAGTGACCCTGGGCCTGGCCGAAGACGGTGTCGGCGCCGCGTTCGACGACAACAACGCGTCCCTCATCACCCCCGAAATGACCGCTGCCGTCGACAAGGCGCGTGCCGATATCGTCTCGGGAACCCTCGAAGTGCACGATTTCCGCACCGACAAGGCTTGCCCGGTCTGATGGCGGCAAGAGTTTAGCCGCCTTATGGCAACGCCAACCACATCGGCGCAGCGGCTCCAGACAGCCGCTGCGCCAGCGCCCGCCATCGAATTGCGGGCCATCAACAAGCATTTCGGCCCGGTCCACGCCAATCGCGACATCGACCTGGTCGTGCGGCGCGGCACGGTGCACGGCATCGTCGGCGAAAACGGCGCCGGCAAATCGACGCTGATGTCGATCCTTTATGGCTTTTACACCGCCGACAGCGGCACCATCCTGGTCAATGGCAACCCCCAGACCATTACCGACAGCCGCCACGCCTTGGCGCTCGGCATCGGCATGGTGCACCAGCATTTCATGCTGGTGGAAAATTTCTCGGTGCTGGAAAACGTGGTGCTCGGCGCCGAGGACTCCGCGTTCCTGCGTCCCACGCTCACCAAGGCCCGCGCCCAGCTCAAGCGGCTGGCGGCCGATTATGGCCTCGAAGTCGATC
The DNA here is from genome assembly GCF_964244875.1 of uncultured Devosia sp. NCBI lineage: Bacteria > Pseudomonadati > Pseudomonadota > Alphaproteobacteria > Hyphomicrobiales > Devosiaceae > Devosia > uncultured Devosia sp. The sequence goes on along the minus strand of NZ_CAXTKA010000002.1, from coordinate 308,437 downwards.
CCGATGCCATCATCGAGGATCTTTCGGTGGGCCAGCAGCAGCGCGTGGAAATCCTCAAGGCGCTCTATCGCGGCGCCGAAGTGCTGATCCTGGACGAGCCCACTGGCGTTCTGACCCCGGCCGAGGCCGACCATCTGTTCCGCATCCTGCGCACCCTGCGCGATGAGGGCAAGACGATCCTTTTGATCACCCACAAGCTGCGCGAGATCATGGCCATCACCGACAGCGTGTCGGTGATGCGCCAGGGCGCCATGGTCAAGACGCTGGAAACCGCCAAGACCTCGCCGGCCGAACTGGCCGAGGCCATGGTGGGCCGCCGCGTGCTGCTACGCGTCGAAAAAGGTCCCGCCGCGCCGGGCAAGGTCATGCTCGAGGTCAAGGATCTGGTCGTCACCGACGATTTCGGCATTCCCCGCGTCAAGGGCGTCAGCTTCGATGTGCGCGCCGGCGAGATCGTCGGCATCGCCGGCGTATCCGGCAATGGGCAATCCGAATTGCTGGAGTCCATTTCGGGTATGCGCGACCAGTTGCTGGGCACCGTTATGCTCAACGGCCAGCCGCTCTCGCTCAAGGGCGACGACGGCGCCGCCCGCGCCCGCGCCGCCGGCCTCGCCCATGTCCCCGAGGACCGCCAGCGCATGGGGCTGGTCACCGTGTTCGAGGAATGGGAAAATTCCATCCTCGGTTACCAGCATGAATATGGCCAGGGACCAGGCCTGGATATCGCCAAGGCCAAGGCCGAGGCCAGGGAGCGCATCGCCAAGTTCGATATCCGTCCCGCCAATGCCGAGCTCAAGACTGCCAATTTCTCGGGTGGCAACCAGCAAAAGATCGTCCTGGCCCGCGAAATGGAGGGCGATCCCGACGTGCTGATCGTCGGCCAGCCGACGCGCGGCGTCGATATCGGCGCCATCGAATTCATCCACAACCAGATCATCAAGATGCGCGACGCCGGCAAGGCGATCCTGCTGGTCTCGGTAGAGCTCGACGAAATCCGCTCGCTGTCGGACCGCATCATCGTCATCTTCGATGGCCATATCGTCGGCGAAGCCGATCCGGCCACTGCCGACGAGGGGGAGTTGGGGCTATTGATGGCGGGCGTCACCAAAGACGGGCAGGGGCCCGGACCCGGAACCGTTCCCGCCCACGAAACCCCGATCGAAAAGACCTTGGTCGAGCGCGGCCCCAGGGACAATCGCGGCGGCGGCGACAGCATGGACAAATCCTCATGAGCCTGCGCACCCCCCTGCCGCGCTGGGTCGATATCGCCCTGTTGCCGGCGCTCAACGTCATCCTGGCCTTCCTGATCGGCGGCCTGATCGTGCTCGCCGTGGGCCAGAACCCGCTCGAAGCGGTCGGCTACATGATCTACGGCGCCTTCGGCTATGGCAGCGGCTTTGGCTATACGCTGTACTACACCACCGATTTCATCTTCGCCGGGCTGGCCGTATCGCTGGCCTATCACGCCGGCATGTTCAATATCGGGCCCGAGGGCCAGGCCTATGTGGCCGGGCTCGGGGTGATCCTGGTGGCTTTGGCGCTGAACGGGCTGCACTGGGCGATCATGGTCCCGCTGATGATCATCGTTGGCGGCCTGTTCGGGGCATTCTGGGCCTTCATTCCCGGCTATCTGCAGGCCAAGCGCGGCAGCCACATCGTCATCACCACGATTCTCTTCAACTTCATCGCCGTCTCGCTGATGGGCTACCTGATCACCCGTGTGTTCAAGCCCGAAGGCGTGCAGTCCGATGAAAGCGCGCCGATCCAGGCCATTTCGCGCGTGCCGCAGCTGCGCGAGTTCATGCCGCTATTCAAGAACTCCCCGGCCAATATCACCATTTTCCTCGCCATCATCGCCCTGGTCTTCGTTTATTGGCTGACCTGGCACACCAAGTTCGGCTATGCCATGCGCACGCTGGGCCATAACCCGACCGCGGCGCGCTATGCCGGCATTTCCAGCGCGCGCATGATCATGATCACCATGGCCATCTGCGGCGCGTTGGCGGGCATGGTCGCGGTCAATAATGTGGGCGGCGTGCAGGGCCGGCTGATCCTCAATTTCGTCGGCGGTGCCGGGTTTGTCGGGGTCGCGGTAGCCTTCATGGGCAAGGCTCATCCGATCGGCGTGGCACTCTCGGCGCTGCTGTTCGGCGCGCTTTACCAGGGCGGGCAGGAACTGGCCTTTTCCATGCCCGGCATTACCCGCGAAATGATTGTCACCATCCAGGCCCTGGTGATCCTCTTTACCGGCGCCATGGGCGACATGCTGCGCATTCCGCTGGAGCGCCTGTTCGCCGCGCGGGGTAGCGGCACGGCGGGAGGCGGCTGATGCAATATTATACCGATCTGATACTGATCCTTGATTCCACGGTGCGCCTGGCGGTGCCGCTGATCCTGGCGTGCCTGGCCGGGCTCTATTCGGAGCGCGCCGGCATTGTCGACATCGGGCTCGAGGGCAAGCTGTTGGGCGCGGCCTTCGGCGCCGCCGCCATGGCCGCGGTCAGTGGCTCGCCCTGGCTGGGCCTGCTTGCCGGGGTGCTGGTGGCGCTGGGCATGTCGGCCATTCACGGCATTGCCTCGATCAATCTCAAGGGCAACCAGACCATTTCCGGCGTGGCGCTGAATTTCCTAGCCGCCGGGCTGACCACCTTTTTAGGCCAAAGCTGGTTCCACCGCGGCGGCTTCACCCCCCAGCTTGGCGCCGACCAGCGCTTCAACCCCATCACGCTGCCCTTCGCGCCCGAACTGGCCAATGTGCCGATCTTGGGCGGGCTCTATTCCGAGCTGATCTCGGGCCACAATATCCTGACCTACCTTGCCTTTGTCGCCGTGCCGGTGACCGCCTTCGTGCTGTTCCGCACCCGCTTCGGCCTGCGCCTGCGCGCCGTCGGCGAAAACCCCAAGGCGCTCGACACCGCCGGCATCTCCGTGACGCTCTTGCGCTACCAGGCGCTGATCATCACCGCCGTGCTGGTCGGCATCGGCGGCACCTATCTGTCGATTGCTCAATCGGCCGGCTTCAACAACAATATGTCGGCCGGGCGTGGCTATATCGCGCTGGCGGCGCTGATCTTTGCCAAGTGGAGGCCCTGGCCCGCGCTGCTGGTCTGCCTGCTGTTCGGCTTTCTCGACGCGCTGCAGTTCCGGCTGCAGGGCATCAAGTTCGCCATCATCGGCGAGGTGCCGGTCCAGGCCATCCAGGTCTTGCCCTATATCCTGACCATCATCCTGTTGGCCGGCTTCATCGGCCGCGCCGTGGCCCCCAAGGCCTCGGGCATTCCCTACACCAAAGAGCGCTAGCGCTGCCCAAAGGACCGCCATGAGCACACCGACCGACCAGGCCCTGTTCAGCGCTGCCGAAGCCATTCGCGCCAAGGCCTATGCGCCCTATTCCAAGTTCAAGGTCGGCGCTGCCATCCTGGCCGATGACGGCACTATCTATTCAGGCTGCAATATCGAAAACGCCGCCTATCCGCAGGGCAATTGCGCCGAAACCTCCGCTATCGCCGCCATGATCGCGGGGGGCGGCAAGCGCATCACCCGCATTTACGTGACCGGCCCCGGCAAGGCGCCGGTGACGCCCTGCGGCGGCTGCCGGCAACGCATCCGCGAATTCGCCAATCTGGATGTGACGGTGATCTCCCATGGCATCGAGGGCGAGCCGCTGACTTGCACGCTCGAACAATTGCTGCCGCATTCGTTTGGGCCCGAGTTTTTGGGGAAATGATGGTGCCTCCTGATCAACCGAGCCCCCCTTTTCCCCCTGAGGGAGAAGGTGCCTCGCAGGGGCGGATGAGGGGCCACCTTCTATTTGTGAGTCACCCGTGAGCAAAGCCCTCAACACCATCCGCAAGATCGCCGGCAGCGAACCGATCGCTGCTGCCATCGTGCTGGGCTCCGGGCTTTCCGCCCTTGGCGAAGCGTTGGGCGACAAGCTTACCATTCCCTATGGCGAGCTCAAGGGCTTTCCCGGTGCCGGCGTGTCCGGCCATGGCCGTGACCTGCTGATCGGCACCATGGGCGGCAAGCGCATCGCCGTCCTGACCGGGCGCGAGCATTACTACGAACGCGGCAATGCCGCCGCCATGCGCACGGCGCTCGAAACCATGGCTGAGCTGGGCGCATCCACCCTGCTGCTGACCAATTCGGCCGGCTCGCTCGACGAACGATTCCGTCCCGGCGAGCTGATGCTGATCGCCGATCACATCAATTATGCCGGCATGAACCCCCTGATCGGCGAAAAGACCGATCGGCGCTTCGTCAACATGGTCGATTGCTACGCACCCGACCTGCGCGCCAAGGCCAGGGGCCTCGCCGAAAAACTGGACATCCGCCTCAATGAGGGCATTTATCTCTGGTATTCGGGACCAAGCTTCGAGACCGTCGCCGAAATCCAGATGGCGATCCGGCTCGGCGCGACCGCCGTCGGCATGTCGACGGCACCCGAAGTCATTCTGGCGCGTTTCCTGGGTCTGAAGGTCTGGGCCTGCTCGTCCATCACCAATATGGGGGCGGGCCTATCGAGCGAAACTATCAGCCATGAGCATACCAAGACCATGGCAGTGCAAGGCGCGGAAAAACTGAGCAAACTCGTCCCCGCGCTGGTGGAGGAACTATGAGCCTCAAAATCGTCGACAACACGCAGCACGGCATCGGCCATAAACGCAATCCGGGGTTTCCGCTCGATCTGGATTGGGTCGGCCGGGTGCGCATGAACCGTTCGGCGCTGGAGCGCCGCGCCGGCAGCATCGGCGCGCGGCGCACGGTCAAGAAGGATTACCAGCTTGCCTGGCTGCTCAAGGCCGTCACGCTGATGGACCTGACGACGCTCAATGCCGACGATACCGATGGGCGCGTGGAGCGCCTCTGCGCCAAGGCGCGGACCCCGCTGCGGCGCGACATCATCGAAGCCCTGGGCATCGGCACCCTGCGCATCCTGCCGGGCGCGGTCTGCGTCTACCATCCCTTCGTCAAGCCAGCCGTCGCGGCTCTGGCCGGCACCGGCATTCCGGTAGCGGCGGTATCGACGGCTTTTCCCCATGGGCTGGCGCCGGTCGAGACCAAGCTGCGCGAAATCGAGCTGTCGGTCGCCGACGGCGCCAAGGAAATCGACATCGTCATCGAGCGCGGCATGGCGCTGCGCGGCGATTGGCAGGGGCTTTACGACCAGGTCAAGGCCTTCCGCAAGGCTTGTGGCGATGCCCATATCAAGACCATCCTGGGCACCGGCGAATTGGCGACGCAGACCAATATCGCCAAGGCTTCGCTGGTCTGCATGCTGGCGGGGGCGGACTTCATCAAAACCTCGACCGGCAAGGAAAAGGTCAATGCGAACCTCGTCACCAGCCTGACCATGATCCGCATGATCCGCTGGTTCGCAGAGGAAACCGGCATCGAGATCGGCTACAAGCCGGCGGGCGGCATCGCCACGGCCGGCGACGCGTTGAAGTACATGGCGCTGGTGAAGGAAGAGCTGGGCGTCGCCTGGCTGCAGCCGCACCTGTTCCGGTTCGGGGCCAGTTCGCTGCTGACCGATATCGAGCGTCAGCTGGAGCACGGGCTGACCGGGCATTATGCAGCCGATTATCGGCAGCCGATGGTTTAGCGCCCCCTCATCCGGCGCTACGCGCCACCTTCTCCCACGAGGGGAGAAGGGTGACGACTGAAAACTTTCGGCTCCGTCCCCTTCTCCCCTCGTGGGAGAAGGTGCCCGAAGGGCGGATGAGGGGGATGGCGCGCAACGCCGCGCTGAGGAGAATGACATGAACAAGATCGCGCAAATCTTCCAGTCTCTCGATTACGGCCCGGCGCCCGAGGGTCCCGACCAGGCCAATGCCTGGCTCGACAGCCACGAGCGCACGTTTGGGCACTTCATTGGCGGAGCCTGGACCAAGCCGGGCAAGACCTTTGCGTCGGACAATCCGGCGACGGGCAAGGCGCTGGCGCAGATCACCGATGGCACGCCCGAGGACGTCAACGCCGCGGTCAAGGCCGCCCGCGCCGCCTTCCCCGCATGGTCGGGCCTCTCGGGTTATGCGCGCGGCAAGTACCTTTATGCCATCGCCCGCGCCGTGCAAAAGCATGCCCGCCTCTTCGCCGTGCTCGAAACCCTCGACAATGGCAAGCCGATCCGGGAATCGCGCGATATCGATATCCCGCTGGTCGCCCGCCATTTCTACCATCATGCCGGCTGGGCCCAGCATCTGGCGCGCAGCTTTCCCGACCATGTGCCTTATGGTGTGTGCGGGCAGATCATCCCGTGGAACTTTCCCCTTTTGATGCTGGCCTGGAAGATTGCGCCGGCACTGGCCGCCGGCAATACCGTCATCCTCAAGCCCGCCGAGTTCACCTCGCTGACGGCGCTGCTGTTCGCCGAAATCTGCGAGCGCATCGGCCTGCCCAAGGGCGTGGTCAATATCGTCACCGGCGCCGGAGCAACCGGGGCGGCCATCGTCGAGCATCAGGGCATCGACAAGATCGCTTTCACCGGTTCTACCGAAGTGGGCAAGGCCATCCGCGCGGCGACCGCCGGGACCGGCAAGGGCCTCTCGCTCGAACTGGGTGGCAAATCGCCTTATATCGTCTTTGAGGACGCCGACATCGATAGCGCCATCGAAGGCCTGGTCGATGCCATCTGGTTCAACCAGGGCCAGGTGTGCTGCGCCGGCTCGCGCCTTCTGGTGCAGGAGAGTATCGAGGAGCGCTTCATCGCCAAGCTCAAGCTGCGGATGAATACGCTGCGCGTCGGCGATCCGCTGGACAAGTCGGTGGATATCGGCGCGCTGGTCGCGCCCGTCCAGGTGGAACGCATCAAGGACCTGATGCTGCGCGGTGCCGCCGAAGGCGCGGTGATCTATGAGCCCGACGCGATGACGCTGCCGGGAGCCGGGTGCTTCCTCAAGCCGGCGCTGGTGACCCATGTGTCCCCGGCCAATACGCTGGTCGCCGAGGAAATCTTCGGGCCGGTGCTGGTGGCGATGAGCTTCCGCACGCCCGAGGAAGCGGTGGCCTTGGCCAACAACACCAAATACGGCCTTGCCGCGACGATCTGGAGCGAGAACATCAACTTGGCGCTCGATATCGCCCCCAGGATCAAGGCCGGCGTGGTCTGGATCAACGGCACCAACAATTTCGACGCCGCGGTCGGCTTCGGCGGCTACAAGGAATCGGGCTTCGGCCGTGAGGGTGGCCGCGAAGGCATGGCGGCCTATCTGAAGCCAAGATGGGAGAAGGACCTCAAGCCTGCCCCATCAGCCAAACCGGCTGCATCCAAGTCCGTCAACCCGCTCGATACCGGCCACCTGGACCAAACAGCCAAGATGTATATTGGCGGCAAGCAGGCCCGACCCGACAGCGGCTATGATCGGCCAGTGTTCGATCCATCAGGCAAGCTGATCGGCGAAGTGGGCGAGGGCAATCGCAAGGATATCCGCAATGCCGTGGAAGCCGCTCGCGCTGCGCTCGGCTGGGCCACCACCGCCGCCCACACCCGCGCGCAGATCCTCTACTTCCTCGCCGAGAACCTGGATTATCGCCGCGACGAATTTGCCGCCCGCATCACCGCACAGACCGGCGAGGACGGGGCTGAAGAGGTTGCGCTTTCGGTGGAGAGGCTGTTCGCCTTTGCCGGCTGGGCCGACAAGTACGATGGCGCCGTGCACAATCCGCCCCAGCGCACCGTGGCCGTCGCCATGGTCGAACCCCTTGGCGTCATCGGCGTGGTGGCGCCACCCTCGCGCCCGCTGCTGGGTGCCATCGCGCTGATTGCCCCGGCCTTGGCCATGGGCAATCCGGTGGTGCTGGTCCCCTCCGCCCGCGCGCCGCTCAGTGTCACCGATCTCTACCAGGTCATCGAAACCTCCGATGTGCCCAATGGCGTCATCAACATCGTCACCGGCGACAGCGTGACGCTCGCCAGGAGCCTGGCCGAACACGACGGCGTCGACGCGCTATGGTTTGCCGGCGACGCCGAGGCCTCCACCATGGTCGAGAAGGCCTCGATCACCAACCTCAAGCAGACCTGGACCAGCCGGGGGCTGTATTACGATCTGGCCGATCGCCTGTTCGAGGCGGACTATTTCCTGGGCAAGGCCACGCAGGTCAAGAACGTGTGGATTCCGTACGGGGCGTAGTGTGCCCGCCCTCGTGGTTCGAGGCTCGTGAAGAACTTGCACCTCACCATGAGGGCTCACAGAGTTCCGCGCTCCCAGTAGCCCTCAGGGTGAGGTGGGAGCGTAGCGACCCTCGAACCACGAGGGCGTGCCACCCAAGCGAGGCGTCAAAAGTTGGTCTTCCTCCCCCAAGAAATTATCGCGCGGAAACGTGACGGCCATGCCCTGTCGTCCGAGGAAATCGCGGCCTTCATCGCCGGCTTCGTCTCCGGCACCGTCTCTCATGCCCAGGCTGCCGCCTTCGCCATGGCGGTGTATTTCCAGGACATGAGCATGCCCGAGCGGGTGGCGCTGACGCTGGCGATGCGCGACAGCGGCACCGTGCTCGATTGGTCCGATCTCGACGGCCCGGTCGCCGACAAGCATTCCACCGGCGGCGTCGGCGACAATGTCTCGCTGATGCTCGCGCCGATGCTGGCCGCCATCGGCATCTACGTGCCGATGATTTCCGGGCGTGGCCTGGGCCATACCGGGGGCACGCTGGACAAGTTCGACGCCATTCCCGGCTACCAGACCAGCCCCGACAACGCCCTGTTCCGCCAGGTGGTTCGACAGGTCGGCTGCGCCATTATCGGCCAGACCGCCGATCTCGCCCCCGCCGACAACACGCTCTACGCCATTCGCGACGTGACCGGCACGGTGGAGTCCGTCGCCCTGATCACCGCATCGATCCTGTCCAAGAAACTCGCTGCGGGCCTTGGCGCGTTGATCCTCGACGTCAAGACCGGCTCGGGCGCCTTCATGCCGACGCTGGAAAAGTCGCGCGATCTTGCCCAAAGCCTGGTCGAGGTCGCCAATGGCGCCGGCTTGAGGACCGGAGCGCTGATCACCGACATGAACGAGCCGCTGGCTTCGGCGGCCGGCAATGGCCTGGAGGTGCGCAATGCCGTCGATTTCCTCACTGGCCGGCACCAGGATCCGCGGCTCAAGGCGGTGACGCTGGCGCTCTGCGCCACCCTCGCCGAAATGACCGGCATCGCCGAAAATCTGGATGCCGGACACCAACTGGTCGAGGACGCGCTCAGCAGTGGCCGCGCCGCCGAGCGGTTCGGCCGCATGGTCGCGGCGCTGGGCGGTCCGCCCGATTTCGTCGAGCGCATGGATACCCATCTGGCGCCCGCCCCGATCGTGCGCGACGTCTTTGCCACGGGGCAGGGGACTATTGCCGAGATCGATACCAAGGGGGTCGGCATGGCTGTCGTCGCGCTGGGCGGCGGGCGGGCCACGCCGACCGACACCATCGACCATGGCGTCGGGTTCGACCGGCTGCTGGGCCTGGGGGCGCTGGCCGACGGCGCCATGCCCATTGCCCGCATCCACGCTCGCGACGACGCCTCCGCCGCCGATGCCGAACACCGCCTTAAGGCGGCCTATCGCCTGGGCGATCACGCACCGGCCAATCCCCTGATTGCCGACCGCGTCGCCCCCACCACTTAAGGAGCGAACATGCCCCGCGCCATTCTGCTGGTTCTCGACAGCGTCGGCATCGGCGGTGCGCCGGACGCCCAGGCCTATGGCGACGAAGGGGCCAATACCGTGGGCCATATCGCCCACTATGCCGCAGCCGGCAAGGCCGATCGCGCCGGTCTGCGGAGCGGCCCGCTCGATGTGCCCAACCTGGATGCGATGGGGCTGGGCGCCGCCATAAACCTGTCGACCGGCACGCTGCCCCCCAATCTTTCGGCCACGCCCAAGGGCGGCCGGTTCGGCGTCGGGCGCGAAGTCTCGCGCGGCAAGGATACGCCCTCGGGCCATTGGGAAATCGCCGGCGTGCCGGTGCCGTTCGACTGGGGCTATTTCCCGCAGACCGAGCCGACTTTTCCCCCCGATCTGATCGCCCAGTTCATCGAGCGGGCCAAGCTGCCCGGCATTCTTGGCGACAAGCATGCCTCGGGCACCGATATCATCGCCGAATTGGGCGAGCAAAGCATCCGCACCGGCAAGCCGATCGTTTACACCTCGATCGACTCGGTGTTCCAGATCGCCGCGCACGAGACCCATTTCGGGCTCGACCGGCTCTACGGGATTTGCCGGATCGCCTTTGAATTGACCGCGCCGCTGCTAATCGGCCGCGTCATCGCCCGCCCCTTCGTCGGCGAGAGCGCCGCAAGCTTCAAGCGCACCGGCAACCGTCGGGACTTTGCCATCCCGCCACCCGCGCCGACCCTGCTCGATCGCAATCAGGCGGCCGGTCACCAGGTCTTCGCCATCGGCAAGATTTCCGATATCTATGCCGGCCATGGCGTCACCCACAAGCTCAAGGCCACCGGGCTGATGGCGCTGTTCGACAAAACGCTGGAGGCGCTGCAAATGGCGACCGATGGTGCGCTGGTCATGACCAATTTCGTCGATTTCGACAGCGAATACGGCCACCGCCGCGACGTGCCCGGCTATGCGGCGGCGCTGGAAGCGTTCGACCGCCGCCTGCCCGAACTGATCGCCACGCTCAACCATGACGACCTGCTGATCCTGACCGCCGACCACGGCAATGATCCGACCTGGCCCGGCAGCGACCATACCCGCGAGCAGATCCCCATCCTGATGTTTTCCCCAGCCCTTCCACCGGGCGAGATTGGCATCCGCTCCACCTTCGCCGATATTGGCGAAAGCATCGCCCATTGGCTCGGCCTGCCTCCCGGCGTCCATGGGCGCAGCTTCTTGTAATGATTGGACCTGTCGATGAACGATGTCAGCCGCCATAACGTCACCGTCATCGATCACCCGCTGATCCAGCACAAGCTGACCATCATGCGCGACAAGGACACCTCGATCGCCGGGTTTCGCCGCCTGTTGCGCGAGATTGCCCATCTGATGTGCTATGAGGTGACGCGCGATCTCGAACTCGAGATGATCCCGATCGAGACCCCCATGTCCGAGATGATGGCGCCTGCCATCAAGGGCAAGAAACTGGTGTTCGCCTCCATCCTGCGGGCCGGCAACGGCCTGCTCGATGGCATGCTCGACCTGGTGCCGGCGGCCCGCGTCGCCCATATCGGCATCTATCGCGACCATGAGACGCTGCAGCCGGTGGAATACTACTTCAAAGCCCCGTCCAATCTTGAGGATCGGCTGATCATCGTTGTCGATCCGATGCTGGCCACCGCCAATTCGGCCACCGCCGCCATCGACAAGCTCAAGGAGCGCGGCGCCAACAATATCCGGTTCTTGTGCCTGTTGGCGGCGCCCGAAGGCGTGGAGCGGTTCACCGCAAGCCATCCCGACGTGCCGATTTTCACCGCGTCCATCGACAGCCATCTCAATGAGAAGGGCTACATCATCCCCGGACTGGGCGATGCGGGCGATCGCATGTACGGGACGAGGTAGTTTTCTTCTCCCCGTCGGGCAGAAGGTGACGTGCAGCGCCGGACGAAGGGGTGTCAGGGGCTAACGAGAGTTTGGAGTTGGCAACGAAATCCCCCTCACCCGTCTCGGCTTCGCCGATCCACCCTCTCCCCGATGGGGAGAGGAATAAGAGCTACTTCCCCCCGAGCGGCAAGCCCAAGTTGATCAGCTCTTTGCGCAGCGCTTTTGGCTCGGTGAAATGGATCGCCTTCATGCCGAACTTGCGCGCCGAGATCACGTTGGGCTCGCTGTCGTCAATGAACACGCAACTGTCGGGAGCCATGCCGTAGCGCTCGCAGAATACGCGATAGATGCGTGGATCGGGTTTCACCAACCCTTCGAGCCCGGACACGATCACGCCGTCGAACTTTTCGAGAAACGGCCATTCTGGCAGGCAACTGACCCATTTTTCCCAGGAAAAATTGGTGATGGCGAAAGTGGGGATATCCTGGGCGATCAACTCGTCATGGATATCGATGGTCCCCTGGATGAACGGCCCCAGCGTTTCCTTCCAGCGCAGATCGAACGCCTGGATTTCGCGCCAGTATTTGGGAAACCGGGTGATCAGCTTGGCCACGCCCTCGGCATAGATCTCGCCGGCATCGAACTCCAGGTTCCAGTCCAGCGTGCAGATAGTGTCCTTGAACCATTGCGCGTCCTCTTCGGTGTCGAAGAGCTTGCGGAACAGATACATCGGGTTCCAATCGACGAAGACGCCGCCAAGATCGAAAACGGGAATGAGCGTATCGTCGGCCATGATGTCTCGCTGCGAACAACCTGCCGGCTTGTGCCACGGGCTTTGGACCCTTGCAAGCGCAGTGCGACGCCCCTGGGGTCAGCCCGGACAAGCCGCCGTCGAAGTGGGATTGATATCGATGGCCCCTTCAAAGCGCGTCAGGAAAAAGTTCTCGCGCCGCAATTGGATGGCCTCCTCGTAGATGAAGCCGGTAATGGGCAGGTAGTCGTAGGTGGCTTCGGACACGATGACATAGGTGTTGAGCGATATGGCCTTCATCTCGGCGGGCAGCGGATAGGTCTGTCCCGCCACATGGGGGGTCGCGCCGCCCGCGGCCTTGGACCACGCGATTTCCGTCGTGCCGTTCGGCTTGACGAACACCGAGGTCACGATCTGCTTGGTGTCGCCGACGGGATAGGGCGCCATGATGCCCGACGCCGCCTGGAAATAGTCTTTGATCTCGCAGGCCGAAATCTTGCCATTGGCCCGCGCCACCAGATCGCCCATGGTGCCGGCGATGGTCTGCACCCGGCGGTCCATGGAGATCAGCGAGCTGGCTTCCACCGCTCCGATATAAAGCAGCAGCATGATTGGCAGGATGAGCGCAAACTCGACCGCCGCCACTCCCGTTGCATCGTGGCGGAAGCGGTTCAGCGACTGCTCTAAATGCGCCCGCCAGCTCATGAGTTGAATGGCTCGTTGCGGAACACCCGCACGGCACCCAATAGCTGCGTGCCATCGGGCTGGGCGGTGGATGAGAACGGTCCTGCCGGCAAGACCAGCGGCCACTTGTAATAAACTTGCACCACCACCGTATTGGATGCCGAGCCGGGGCGAAACTCCTCCGGAAACAGCCATGGGCAGGTATTGGTGCAGGTGCGCGAAAGCGGATACGGGATGGTGGCCGACGCAAAATCGTCTACCGGATGCACATAAATCTGCAGGCCTGCACAGTCTGAAAACAGGCCGCTAAGCCTGCTGCAGACCAAGTCTTCAAAATTCTGCAGCGTGTAATTACTGGTTTGCAACTGGCCGGTGCGGATTGCGCGACTGGCGTCTTGCACCGCGCTATCGAGGAACTGGCCGGCCAGAAACACGATCGAGGTTTCCAGGATCGCACCGACAATGGCAAAGAAGGGAAATGCCAGGATGCCGAACTCGATGGCGGTGACCCCGCTGTCGTCGCGACAGAACCGGGCCAACGGCTTCAGAAGCGATCGCCCGATCAGCGATGTCAGTGGTCTGCTCATGGGTGACGCGCCCGCCTTCAACGGCTGAACGCTAGGGCGCTATGGCTAATCGATGGTTAGCAAGCATCGGTACGTCCGGCAAACTTTGGCCGTTCGGTTAATGGCGGATTAAGGCGAACTACGCATCCGCCGGCACGCCCTTAGTCGGCAGCGGTGCCTTTGATCATGTTGGACGAGTCGACCTGGCTGCTGGTGAAGTCGTTCTGGTCGCCCAGCATGATCGTGGGCTGGCACACCGGCGCACAGGCCAGGCTCGTGCGGGCACTGCCCTGGTAAACCGTCAGCACGCCAGCTTGAAGCTGCACCACATTGACCAGGGTATCGGCCACCGGGTTGCCCGCGCCGTCCAGGACGATCAGATTGGTCTGCCCGAAACTCTTGCCGGTCAGCACCAGCGTTTGCGGGTCCTGGATAGTGACATCGGCAATCCCAGGATTGCCCACGATCACGGTGGCGGCGGGGGAGTTGATGCGCAGCACGCGCGCCATGTTCACATTGACGGTGATCGGGGCGCTGTCCTGCGCCCAGGCCGGTGCGACGACGCCGGCCAGGGTGAACAGCAACGCGAGAGCGGCGGTGAACTTGGACATCGAACGGTTCCGGATGCTGATACGCTTTGATCTATTTTCGCGACGAATGGTGAATAAATGGCAAACGTCGAGACTTGCCGATCACAGTCACATCGACAGATTGGCGCTGTCATCACGTCTTGATGACCTGTAGCTGAGCGCAATTGTTAAAGCTGACAGAGTATTACGCTCTTTATATGTACTATAGCCAGTCCGAGTCCGGAATTCATAAAATGTGAGCTATATCATTAAACCTTTGAAAACTATGAGAAATATCCAGATTGCTGCTTTGGCGTGATCGACCGATTAACGCAATTTCAAGAAGTCTCAGCTAACTTCCGGTCATGTTCGATGTGTGACGTGTCGAACCATGGCGTCACTGGATGACGTGAGCAAGGAGCCACTATGAAGAAGATTTTCGCACGTTTCGCCCAGGACGAGTCCGGCGCAACCGCTATCGAATACGGCCTGATCGCCGCCCTGATTTCCGTCGCCCTGATTGCTGCAGCCACCCTGGTCGGCGGCAACCTCAGCACTCTGTTTAACGGCATTGCCGGCCGCCTGAACGTGGCCGTCCCGGCTGCCTGATCAAGCGGACCCATTGCCGGGCGCAGGCGACCGCACGGCGTGCTGGCAACGGATCCAGAAGGGGAGAGGCATTTGCTTCTCCCCTTTCTCATTGGCTCTTCCTTAACGCGTTTGCCGCAGAGTGCGGGCAAGCGGATTTGACCCGCAACGCTTCCGAGGCGGCACATGTCCACTATTGCATTGCTGTTCTTTCCCTCTGCCATGGCACTGGCCGCCTCCTCTGACCTTCTGACCATGAAGATTTCCAACAAGCTGGTCCTGGTGCTGGTCGCCGGCTTTTTCGTCATGGCCATCGCCATCAACCTGCCGCTGCAACAATTGGCGCTCCATGTCATGTGCGCCCTGCTGGTGCTGGTCGTGGGGTTCGTGCTGTTTGCCCTGCGCTGGGTCGGTGGCGGCGATGCCAAGCTGGCGGCGGCCACGACCCTGTGGCTCGGCTTCGGGCTGACGCCGATGTTCGTGATTTATTCGGGCCTCGCCGGGGGCGTGCTGACGCTCACCATCCTGGCGCTGCGCGGCATGCCGCTGACGCCGCTCATCGCCCGCTATCGCTGGCTCGAACGCCTGCACGATCCCAAGTCCGGCGTCCCCTATGGCATTGCCATGGCCGCTGCGGGCATGCTGGTCTATTCCAATTCGGTCATCTTCCAGCAGCTCGCCGCCTGAAGAATGCGCCGGAGCGTGCCCTTCCTGCGCCCCGGTAACGGCTTGAATGTTCTTGGCGCCGGACAATTTTGCAAAACGCGAATATTTACGGCTCGGTAACCGCAACTGCAAAGCTCCTCTTAACCAAACTTTGACCCTTTGCGTACAGAATTGTCCGGTGGGAATGGGCGCGTCGCGCCACAGAACCGGAGTGGGTCATGAAACCGGCACGCATTATTCTGTTGCTTGTGGCGCTCGTCGCCGGCGGGCTGGCTGCCTTCCTAGTCACGCGCGGTCGCCCGGCCACCACCAATGTGGTCACCAATGAAGTGGTGCGCCAGGAAGCCAAGACCCAGATCCTGGTGGCCCGCGGCCCCATCGGCATGGGCGAGCGCCTGAGCCCCGCCACCGTCGAATGGCAGGACTGGCCGGAAGGCGCCATCCGCTCCGAATATGTCACCATCTCCGCCATGCCCGATGCGCCGACCGAGCTGGCTGGCGCGGTGGCGCGCTTCGAGTTCTTTCCCGGCGAGCCGATCCGCCAGCAAAAGCTGGTGACCGACGCGCAGGGCTACATGTCCGCCGTCCTGAGCAAGGGCATGCGCGGCGTGTCCGTGCCGGTCAATCCCGAGGCCAGCGCCGGCGGCTATATCGTGCCCAATGATCATGTCGACGTGCTGCTGACAAGCCAGGGCGATCAGGGCCAGGTGTCCGAACTGGTGCTGGCCAATGCCCGCGTGCTGGCCATTGGCAACCGGCTCGGCGAAGTGGGCGCATCGGGCGGTGCGACTGCTGAAAATGCCGAGGGCGGTCCCCAGGCGCAGATCTTTGCCGACAGCACCATCGCCACGCTGGAATTGACCCCCGGCCAGGCCGAATCGCTGGTCAATGCGGCCTCGCGCGGGGTGCTGTCGCTGTCGCTGCGCTCCATCACCGATTTCAACGACAACACCATTGCCCGCGACGGCACCACCGCCTCGGTCCGCGTCATCCGCTTCGGCCAGGAGCAGAACGTCATCTCGGGGGTCACGCCGCCTGCCGGGGTCCAGCCGACGGTCGAGCCGGCCAGCTACGCCACCCCGCCGATGGCGGCGATCCCGCCCCAGTCCGTGCCCCAATAGGAGCGAGGAAACCATCATGTTCACCCCGACCATCCATCCTTGCTTCAAAGCGCTGCGCCAGGCGGGGTTCGCCGCCCTGATGCTCGGCACAATGCTGGCCGGCTCGGCCCTGGGCACCACCGGCGCCTATGCCCAGCAGCAGGCGCAGATGACCATCTCCGATTACGGCCGCACCCGCAGCATCGCGCTTGAAACCAACAAGTCGATGATCCTGGACCTGCCGGCGGACGTGGCCGAGGTCGTCGTGTCCCAGCCCACCGTGGCCGGGGCCATCATGCGCACCACCCGCCGCGCCATCATCCAGGGCATTCTGGGCGGCAACACCAATATCCTGTTCCTCGATGCCAACGGGCAAGCCATCGCCGTGCTCGACCTCAAGGTGGCCAAGGAGCCGTCCCAGGTCGGGGAAGCGCTGGAGGCCGCGCTCGCCCGGATCCTGCCCGGCTCGGCCATCCAGGTCGACTCGGTCAATCTCAAGGACGATACCAACCGCGTGGTGCTCTCGGGCACCGTCGCCTCGAGCCAGGATGCCGACCGCGCCTTGGCGATTGCCATCCAATATGCCGGCGATCCTACCAATGTCGCCAGCGTCATCGACGTTTCGGGCGGCCAACAGGTGCTGTTGCAGGTCACCGTCGCCGAAGTATCGCGCGATGCGGTCAAGCAGTTGGGGATCAATCTGAGCGGCTCGCTCAGCGTCGGCTCGCTCAATGCCAGTTTCGGCAGCGCCCAGACGGCCTTGCCCAACGGGATCGGCGCCGACTTCGAAGTGCCCAATGTCTCCATCAGCGCCGAACTGCGCGCGCTGGAAACGCGTGGCGCGGTGCGCACGCTGGCCGAACCGGCCCTGACCGCCATTTCCGGCCAGACCGCCGAATTCCTCGCCGGCGGCCAGATCCCGGTGCTCAGCTCCATCGACGACGGCGAGCGCATCTATACCCTCAAGGACTTCGGCGTGAAGCTAAAGTTCACCCCCACCATCAAGTCCAGCGGGCTGATTGGCCTCGCCGTCGAAACCGAAGTCTCCGAATTGTCCGAGCAGTCGTTCAACAATGGCACCGAGGATATCCCCGGCTTCAATACGCGCAGCGCCAAAACCTCGGTCGAGCTGCGCGCCGGGGAAACCCTGGCCATCGCCGGCATCATCCAGGACAAGGTGCGCCAGCAGATCAGCGGCCTGCCCGGCCTGGGCAATATCCCCATCCTGGGCGCGCTGTTCCGCTCCCGCGAGTTCCAGCACAGCCAGACCGAACTGGTGATTCTGGTGACCCCCTTTATCGCCAAGCCGACGACCCAGGCCCTGCCGCTGCCCACCGACGCCTTCGTGCCGGCCAGCGACGCCGAGGCGATTTTCCTGGGGCACATGCAAACCCAATATGGCGTCGGCGGCGGCAATGGCATGCGCGGCACGTTGAACGGCTCGGTGGGCTTCGTGCTCGACTGAGCTGTGGCTGCCCACGGGCGGCAAACAATGAGACGGCGCCGGGCGACCGGCAGCAAGGAGCTTGAAGCGTCATGAGTTTTCTCAACCCGGACCCCAAGAGGGCCGAAGAGCCGGCCGCCGACATCGTTGGCGGCGCGCGGCTCATTCCGCGCATCACCATCCAGGCCTTTTGCGAGCATTCCCAGACCGCCCAACTGGTGGAAAGCGCCATTCACGACCGGCGCATGTCCAAGGTGGCGCTGACCACCCACAATGGTGGCCTCGACGGCGCCGTCGAAACCTACAAATCCAATCCCACGCCCAACCTGATCATGGTGGAAACCACCCTGCCGCCCAGCGAAATTCCCGCATCGCTCGCCCGGCTGGCCGAGGTCTGCGACGCCTCGACCCGCCTGATTCTGCTCGGCCACGTCAACGACGTGCTGCTCTATCGCGAACTGATCCGGGGCGGGGTGTCCGAATATATCGTGCTGCCGACTTCGGCGCAGTCGATCGTCACCGCCATCACCGAACTGTTCGCCTCCGAAGGCGCGGCCCCCATCGGGCGTACCGTGGGGTTCGTTTCGGCCAAGGGCGGCGCCGGCGGGTCCACCGTCGCCCACAATGTCGCCTGGGCGATTTCCCAGGCTTTGCGCCAGGATTCGCTGATCCTGGACATGGACCTGGCCTTCGGCACCGCCGGGCTGAATTTCAACCAGGACCCGCCCCATGGCCTGGCCGACGCGCTCAACGTCAACCAGAAGATCGACCAGACCATGCTCGATCGGCTGATGAGCAAGGCGGCCAACCACATCAACCTGCTGACCGCTCCGGTCACTCTTGATCGCACCTTCGATTTCGAGGAGCGCGAATTCGAGCAGATCATCGAGCTCAGCCAAAACACCATGCCCGTCGTGGTGCTCGACATTCCCCATGCCTGGAATGCCTGGATACGCCACACCCTGGCCACCATCGATGAAGTGGTGATCGTGGCCGAACCGGACTTGGCCAACCTGCGCAACGCCAAGAACCTGGCCGATACCATCAAGGCCTTGCGCCCGTCGGAAACCGCACCCAACCTGATCATCAACAAGCTCGGCCTGCCGCGCCGCCCCGAGATCAGCGCCGCCGAATTCGCCGCCTCCATCGAATGCCGGCTCCTGGGCACCATCCCGTTCGACGCTGCCCTGTTCGGCACCGCCGCCAACAATGGCCAGATGATCGCCGAGGTCTCGGCCAACAGCAAGATCA
The DNA here is from genome assembly GCF_964244875.1 of uncultured Devosia sp. Classification (NCBI taxonomy): domain Bacteria; kingdom Pseudomonadati; phylum Pseudomonadota; class Alphaproteobacteria; order Hyphomicrobiales; family Devosiaceae; genus Devosia; species uncultured Devosia sp. Next base: position 289,341 of record NZ_CAXTKA010000002.1, on the reverse strand, counting down.
ACGACACCTATCGCGCCGTCGGCCTGCATGTGACCGGCCGCCAGGCCGTGCAATCGGCAGGCAAGGGTGCTGCACTCATGAAAATGCCCACTTTCCTGAAAAAGCGGGCTTAACCAGCGATCTCCTAAGCTCGTCACGTTGAAACGGTAGTACCCATGTTTGGCAAGCGCACATCATTTGGCGGCAATACCCCGGGGGTCGCGGAACTGGCGCGTCCAGTCGCCAGTCCGGCTCGCCCGGAGCCCGCCCGTCGCGCCGCCGATCCCGATGGCTCCGCTGCCCGCCTGCGCGAGGAGATCGTGGATGTCCGCTCGCCTGTCGACGCGCAGCGCGACAAGGATTATTTCCAGACCAAGTCGGCAATCTTCAACGCGCTGATCGACTCCATCGACCTGAGCCAGCTGGCAACGATGGACCAGGACGCCGCACGCGAGGAAATTCGCGACATCGTCGCCGAAATCATTGCGCTCAAATCCATCATCATGTCCATCTCCGAGCAGGAAGACCTGCTCGAGGATATCTGCAACGACGTTCTGGGCTATGGGCCGCTCGAGCCGCTGCTGGCGCGTGACGACATCTCCGACATCATGGTGAACGGGTCCCAGAAGTGCTATATCGAAGTCGCCGGGCGGGTGAAGCTCACCAACGTGCGCTTCCGCGACGATGCGCACCTGATGAATGTGTGCCAGCGCATCGTGTCCCAGGTCGGCCGCCGCGTCGATGAAAGCTCCCCCATCTGCGACGCCCGCTTGCCCGATGGCAGCCGCGTCAACGTGATCGCCCCCCCGCTGTCCATCGACGGGGCCGCGCTCACCATCCGTAAGTTCAAGAAGGACAAGCTGACCCTCCAGCAATTGGTCAAATATGCCTCCATCTCGCCCGAAGGCGCCGAGGTGCTGCGCATCCTGGGCCGGGTGCGCGCCAATGTGCTGATCTCGGGCGGTACCGGTTCGGGCAAGACCACGCTGCTCAACTGCCTGACCGCCTTCATCGAGAAGGACGAACGCGTCATCACCTGCGAAGATTCCGCCGAACTGCAATTGCAGCAGCCCCACGTGGTGCGCCTGGAAACCCGGCCGCCCAATCTTGAGGGCGAAGGCGAAATCACCATGCGCGACCTGATCAAGAACTGCCTGCGCATGCGCCCCGAACGCATCATCGTGGGCGAAGTGCGCGGACCCGAGGCCTTCGATCTGCTGCAGGCCATGAACACCGGCCATGACGGCTCGATGGGCACGCTGCACGCCAACTCGCCGCGCGAGGCGCTCAGCCGCCTTGAATCCATGATCACCATGGGCGGCTATGCCCTGCCCAGCCGCACCATTCGCGAGATGATCTGCTCGTCCATCGACGTGGTGGTGCAGGCCGCCCGACTGCGCGACGGTTCGCGCCGCATCACCCACATCACCGAAGTGCTGGGCATGGAAGGCGACGTGATCGTCACCCAGGACGTGTTCCTCTATGACATCATGGGCGAGGACAGCGCCGGCATGCTGATGGGCCGCCACCGCTCCACCGGCATCACCAAGCCGGCATTCACCGAGCGCGCGAAATACTTCAACGAAGAAGCCAATCTGGTCGAGGCGCTGGAAAAATCCAACACCGAGCAACGCGAACTGCTGGATTCATGAAGCCATGAACGTCCTTCTCCTCGCTTTTCTGGCCATAGTGACCGTCGGCGCCGCGGGCTTTGCGCTGGTGCCGTCCATGCTGGGGGGCGGGCGCGCCGAAAAGCGCCGCAAGGCCTTTCAGGGCGATATTCAGGCCAACCGGCGCGAGATGGATGCCGCCAAGACCCGCGACTCGCGCCGCAAAAGCGTGCAGCAGGCGCTCAAGACCCAGAACGACCTGCTCAACCGCAAGAAACGCATTCCCCTGCCGGCGCTGCTGTTCCAGGCCGGCATGACCATCAAGCCGGCAGCGTTCATTCGTAACAGCGTGCTGTTCGGCATCGGCCTGACGGTCATCCTGTTCATCGTCCAGGTGCCGATCTATTTCGCCGCCATTTTCGGGCTGGCTGGCGCCTATCTGCTGCCGCGCATGTGGGTCAATCGCAAGCGCAAGAAATACCAGAGCCTGTTCCTCGACGAATTGCCCAACGCCGTCGAAGCCATCGTGCGCGGCGTCAAGACCGGCCTGCCGCTCAACGACTCCATCCGCGTGGTGGCCAAGGATTCCAAGGAACCGGTGAAGTCCGAATTTGCCCGCATCCTCGATCAGCAGGCCTTCGGCATGTCCATGACCGAAGCGGTCACCGTACTGCTCGATCGCGTGCCGCTGCCCGAGGTCAATTTCTTTGTCGTCGTCATTACCGTGCAGCAACAGGCCGGCGGCAACCTGAGCGAGGCGCTGGGCAATCTGGCGCGCGTACTGCGCAACCGCAAGAAGATGAAGCAGAAGATCAAGGCGATGTCGTCCGAAGCGAAGGCCTCGGCCATGATCATCGGTGCGCTGCCCTTCATCGTCGCCACGTTGGTGTCGCTGACATCCCCGCTTTACCTGCAGCCGTTCTGGACCACCCAGCTCGGCTATATCTGGGCCGGCGTGGGCGCCGGCATGCTGGCCATGGGCATTTTCGTGATGACAAAAATGGTGCAGTTCGACTTTTAGGCGAGGGCCGGCCGGCGCGGTCCGGGGTGACAACATCATGAACTATATCGATCTTCTGACCTCGCCGGACTTCCTGATTTCCGTCCTGGCCGCCATTTCGGTGGCTGCGGTGGTGTTTACCTTCGGCAGTTCCTTCGTGGTCAAGACCGAGATGCGCACCCGCATCAAGCGCGTGGCGCTCGAACGCGACAAGTTGCGCGCCGAGGAAATGGCCCGCCTGCGCGGTTCGGGTCCGATCGACCAGCGCAGCACCATGCGCCGCCAGGCCGAAACCAAGAATTACATGAAGGCGATCGTTGAAGGTTTCGATCTCAAAAAGGCATTCCAGGACGATGCAACGGTCGATAAACTCGCCATCGCCGGCTATCGCGGGCAGGGGCATCTGACCACGTTCCTGTTCATGCGCTTCATCACCCCCATTATCATCTTCGTGCTGGTGACGGCCTACCTGTTTCTGGCCCCCGGCAGCCGGCCGGCCTATCTCAATGTCGTGTACGGCATCGGCGCGGGGCTTGTCGGCTCCTACCTGCCGGTCGTAATGCTCAAGAACGCCACCGTCAAACGCCAGAAATCGATCAAGCGGGCCTGGCCCGATACGCTCGATCTGATGCTGCTTTGCGTAGAGGCCGGCATGTCGGTGGAACACGCCATCAAGCGGGTCGCCAAGGAGATCGGCAATCAATCGGCCCAGCTCGCCGAGGAGCTGACCCTGACCAATGCGGAACTCTCGTTTCTGGAGGATCGCAGCCGCGCCTATGAAAACCTGGCGCGCCGCACCGGGCTCGACAATGTCCGCTCGGTGATGACTGCCCTGATCCAGGCCGATCGCTACGGCACTTCGGTTGGCCAGGCCCTGCGCGTCATGGCCGAGGAAGGCCGCGAAACCCGCATGATGGACGCCGAAAAGAAGGCGGCGTCCCTGCCGCCGAAAATGACGGTGCCGCTGATCCTGTTTTTTCTGCCGGTGCTGTTCATCGTCATCATCGCCCCGGCGATGATCAAGGTGTTCGCGGTCCAGAACAATCCGATGGGCGGCTAGGGGGGACCCGGTTGCCATCGTGGCACGCGGCAGGCTTTATCCCTTGGCGACGACATCCCAGCGGTTCTGCTGGGTCAGCAGCGCCCGCACATAGGCCATATTGGCCTCGACCTGGTCGGGTGGCAATTCGGCCGCATAGATGGCCTGGCACTCATCGAACCGACCCTGCAGGCCCACCACCAAAGCCAGGTTCTGCCGGATCTGGCTGGTGGCGCCAGCCATGGCGACGGCGCGGCGCAAGTGCTGCTCGGCCGAGCCCAGATCATTGGTCATGGCATAGGACAACCCGTAATTGGCCTCGATCGAGGCTTCTCCGGGTGCGATGGTCAAGGCCTGGCCATAGAGCTGCCTTGCCTCGGGGCTACGGCCCATCTGGTCCAGGATGGCTCCCTTGACCGACAGCGCATTCCAGTCCGGCGCATCCGGACGGATCGAATTGTCGATCACGGTCAGCGCCTGCTCGAACCGCGCCTCCGCCGTCAGCGCCTTGGCATAGGCAACGCTCACCTCCACGTCGCGCGGATGGCGCGCCATGCTCACTTCCAGCACCGCCGCCGCCTGGCCGCTCTGGCCTTGGGCGCGCAACGCCGCCGCATAGTGAATGGCAATCGTCTTGTCGTCGGGGTTGGATTTGTAGCGCGCCGCCAGGTCCACCAGCCCCTGCTGGCCCTGCAGCCGGGGCTGGCCGGCATAATCGGGAGAGACGGTGCTGTTCATGGCGCAGCCCGACATTGCCGCCGCCGCCACGCCGGCCAGCAGCACAATGCGCATGTTTCTCGCAAAACCAATGGCAGGCAACACTTGCAATGCACTCCCTGGCCAGCGTGACCGCATTCCACTCTCAATAAAACATTAACCCTAACAGGTGGTTAAAACCGCCGTTGCCGACGGCTTGGGTCGGGGCTACACCAAGACCCTCGATTCCTGCGGAGAGCGCTGATGAACCCCACGCCGCTGATCTTTGTCGAAGAAGATGACTTGGCGGCCGCCGGCCTTGCCGCCACGCAAGTCGCCTGGGCCGTCGCCAACGGCTTTTCCGGCCAGCGCGGGCGCCTGCTCGCTATGCCGGACCAAACCGGCGCTATTGCTGCCTATCTGTTCGGCACCGGTACGCCGGCGGAGCGCCCCGCACTGGTGGCGGGCCTGGCGGGGGCGCATCTTGCCGCCGGACACTATCAACTCGACGGCGCCTATGGTGATCCGACGCTGGCGGCCATTGGCTTTCATCTGGGTGCCTATCGGTTCACCCGCTACCGCACCGGCAAGGCAGCGCCGACCCTGGCCGCGCCGGCCGGCGCCGATAGTGCCGAGATCGCGCGCCAGACCACGGCTGCCTGTCTGGCGCGCGATCTGATCAACACCGCCGCCAACGATCTGGGCCCCGAGGCCTTCGAGCGCGAAATCCGCGCCTTTGCCGCCGCCCGCCAGATGGACGTGCGGGCCACTGTGGGCGATGACCTGCTGGCCGCCAATTTTCCCATGATCCACGCCGTCGGCCGGGCCAGTGCCGAAGCCCCGCGCCTGCTCGATCTGAGTTGGGGCAGGCTGGACGATCCCAAGGTGACCCTGGTGGGCAAGGGCGTTACCTTCGATACCGGCGGGCTCGACATCAAGACCGCCGCCGGCATGCTGCTGATGAAGAAGGACATGGGCGGCGCAGCCAACGTGCTGGGCCTTGCCAGCGCCATCGTCGATGCGTGCCTTCGGGTGCGCTTGCGCGTCCTGATCCCGGTGGTAGAAAATGCCATTGCCGGAAGCGCGTTCCGCCCCGGCGACGTGCTTCCCTCGCGCAAGGGCCTGACCGTCGAGATCGGCAATACCGATGCCGAGGGGCGCCTGATCCTGGCCGATGCCCTGGCCCTGGCGGACGAGGAAAGTCCCGTCATCCTGCTCGACATGGCGACCCTGACCGGCGCCGCCCGCGTGGCCCTGGGCCCCGACCTGCCGCCGCTCTATTGCACCGACGATGCCCTCGCCACCGATCTGATGACCGCCGGTCTTGCCGCCGACGACCCGCTTTGGCAATTGCCGCTCTGGTCGCCCTATGATGCGATGCTGGCCTCCAAGATCGCCGACGTGAACAATGCCGGCACCGGGGGCTTTGCCGGCTCCATCACCGCCGCGCTGTTCCTGCGCCGCTTTGTCGGCAACGCCAAGGCCTGGGTGCATCTCGACATCATGGCTTGGGCATCCGAAGCGCGCGCCGGCCGGCCGATGGGCGCCACCGATCAGGGTATCCGCTCGGTCTATGGCGTGCTCAAACATCGCTTCCCAGCATAGTTGACTTAGGCAACCAAATGGTTGACTGTTTCAACAAACGGGTTGGAACAACCGATGACCTTGCCAGACGCTATTGCCGAAATGCGCGCGTTCAATCGGTTTTACACCCGCATCATCGGGCTGTTGGAGGAGGGGATGCACAGCACCCCCTATGCGTTGAGCGAAGCGCGCGTCGTCCACGAAATCGGCAAGCGTGGCGCCACCACCGCGAGCGCGTTGTGCGAGGCTTTACTTATGGATCGCGGACAGATGAGCCGGCTGGTTTGGCGTCTCAGCGATCAAGGCCTGCTGACCAGCCTGCCCGGCACCGATAAGCGCTCCAACACTCTGGCGCTGACATCGCAAGGCGATGCGGTTCGTGATGAGCTCGATGCCGGCAGTGAAGCGGCGGCCGCCGAACTGCTCGCGCCCCTCGATCTGATGGGCCGGCATGACCTCGTGGCTGCCATGCGCCGCATCCAGACCATTCTCGCCGGTCCCGCCCCCGATAGTGCGCTCACCTTGCGGCCTCCGCGCATCGGTGAAATTGGCCAGCTGATTGCCCGTCAGGGCCTGCTCTATCATCTCGAACAGGGCTGGAACCGGGATTTCGAGCTGCTGATCACCCGACTTTACGCGGACCTGGACAGCGCTCCCGACCCCACCACCAAGGCGCTCTGGATTGCCGACTACGGGGGCGACCTTGCCGGCTCGATCTTCGTTTTACCCGCGGCGGGCGAGGAGGGCACCGCCCAATTGCGCATGCTCTATGTCGAGCCCACCTTTCGCGGCCTGGGCATCGGCAGGCGCCTGGTCGATGAAACCATCCGTTTTTCGCGTGCCGCCGGCTATCGCCGCCTGATCCTCTGGACCCAGGATTGTCTGGTCTCGGCGCGTCGCATCTATCAGGCGGCCGGCTTTGAACTGGTCGAGGAGGAACGCCACCATGCCTTCGGCGCCGACCTCAACGGGCAATACTGGGCCTTGAGTTTTCAGTAGCCGCGCGCACGATCCACCACGTTGATCAGCGGCTTGCCCGCCTCGTGATCCTTGATGATCGCCGCATAATAGGCCACCCCGGCCGTCTCGCTGGAAATCGCCGCGATATGGGGGGTGATGTAGCAATTGGGGATGTCCCAGAGGGGGCTCGTCGCTGGCAGCGGCTCGACCTCGAAAACATCCAGGCTCGCTGCGCCCAGAGTTCCGTCCCCCAGCGCCCGGGCGATATCGGCCTCGCGCTGGTGCCCGCCGCGCGCTACGTTGATGATCACCGGACCGCCCTCGAGCCCGCCGCGCCGCAACTTGGCGAAGGTGTCGCTGTTGAGAATGCCCGTGGTTTCGGGCGTCAGCGGCAGCAGGTTGACCAGGATGTCGGTGCCGCCGAGAAACGCATCGAAACCCTCTGCACCGCAAAACCCCTCGACCCCCTCGATTGTCCTGGGCGTTCGGCTCCAGCTGCGCACGGCAAACCCCAGCGCCAACAGCCGCCGCGCGGCATCCTGCCCGAGCACGCCCATGCCCATGATGCCGACGCAACGTGCCGCGGCAGCCGGCGGATACAGCTGGCTCCAGCGCCGCGCCGCCTGGTCGGCCTGAAACCGGCTATGAAGCCGATGGTGCATGGTGACTTGGGCCACCACGTAATCGCTCATGCGTTGGCTCAGATCATCGTCGACAAACCGCACCATGGGCGCATCGGGCAGCTTGGGATGCTTGAGCAGTGCATCGACACCGGCCCCCAGCGACAGGATGGCCTTGAGCTTGCCCAGGCCCTCGAAAGCGTCTGCCTTGGGTTTCCATACAAAGATGTAACGCACGTCACCAGGCGCAAATTCGTCGCCGCGCTGGACCACGGGGTAGGGCGCCAGGGCCGCGCGAAATTTTTCGGCCCAACGCGTTTCCTCGACATCGCTCAAATGCAGCAGCAACATGGTGTCCCCTCAAAACAAAAGCCGCACCCTGGGGTGCGGCTCGCCATCGTTTATCGTTCCAGCCGGCGCTTACTGCGCGGCAGGTGCGGTTTCCGGCGTTGCCGGATCGGGCTCGGTCTCCGAGGAAGACGGATTGGCCGTCGGCGCCTGCGTCGTTGCCGGCGTACCGCTGGTGCTGGGCGTGCCGACCACCGGCGTTTCGCTCTGCGTTTCGGTCGGCGTGGCGACGGCACCGGCCGGAGCGACAGGCTCGGTCACGTTGTCAGGCGCTGCCGTCGCCGGGTCGCTCGGGTCGGAATCGGTTGCGGGCGCTTCGGCCGGCGCAGCGGCATCGCCTGGCGCCGGTGCGGCCGGTGCCACATCGGCAGCGGGGAACGGCACCGGGTCCGCCGACAGCGACTGCAGATAGGCCAGGATATCGGCGCGCTCCTGCGGGCTCTTGACGCCGGCAAAGGTCATCTTGGTGCCGGGCACGTAAACCTTGGGCGCAGTGATGAAGGTGTTGAGGTTTTCAAAGGACCACACATCGCCGGCCGCGTTATGGGCCATCATGCCGTCGGAATAGGCAAAATCCTCCACCCCGCCTTCGGGCCGCCCCACCACGCCATAGAGATGCGGGCCCTGTTTGCTGGGTTCGCCCTCCCCGAAATTGTGGCACGACTGGCACTTGCGCACGGCGGCCTGTCCGCGCGTGGCGTCGGCGCTGGCCAGCAGCGTGCCCAGCGGCACCTCGGCTTCTGCGGGTGCGCCGGCATCGGCGGTCGCCACCGGTTCCGGCTCCGGCAGCAGGTAACCGGGCCCGATATCTTCCTTGGGCGCATAGATCGCCTCGGCCACGAAGCCGATGCCCATCACGAACAGCAGGGTGCCGAGCACGGCGCCGATGATCTTGTTAAGTTCGAACGAATCCATTTGAAACTCTCTGCCAGTCCGTCCCCTGCGGACGATGCGGCAAACCCGCTAAACTTTCGACTTCGCAAGCGAAATCGCCGCAACGGCGGGTTTGTGCGCGCTGAAGATAGTATCAAGGCTTTGCTGGCGCAACAGTGCTTTCCTGCCTGCGACAATTCCCCACCGAGGTTTTTCGCGCGGTCCGGAAGGCGCAATTGACTCCCTTCAGGGCCGGGTTCAAAAGCCTGCCGAGCAGAGCAGGATCGACGATGACCATCAAGATTGCCTTCCAGGGTGAACCCGGCGCTTTCAGTCATGCCGCCACCAACAATGTCTTTCCCGGCGAGGAGGCGCTCGGCTGCACGACCTTCGAGGAAACCATCGCCGCCGTGCAGACCGGCAAGGCCGATTTCGCTGTGGTCCCGGTGGAAAATTCCCTTTATGGCCGCATCACCGATATTCACCATCTGCTGCCCCAAAGCAGTCTCTATATCGTTGGTGAAACCTATCTGCGGGTCGAGATGACCTTGCTGGGCCTGCCCGGTGCCACTTTGACCGATATCAAATCGGTACAGTCCTTGTCCGTCGCCTTGGGCCAGTGCCGCAAGTTCATCGCCGACCATGCCCTGCGCACCATCAACGCTGTCGATACCGCAGGCTCGGCGCGCCAGGTGTCCGAACAGGGCGACAAATCCGTCGCCGCCATTGCCTCGCGCTTTGCCGGCGAGCTCTACGGCCTGCAGGTCCTGGCCGAAAATATCGAGGACGCCGCCCATAACACCACGCGCTTCCTCGTGCTGTCGCGCGATAAAAATGAAGCTGCCCCGGCGCCGGGCGTCAAGACCACTTTCGTGTTCCGCGTCCGCAACGTCCCCGCCGCGCTCTACAAGGCCATGGGGGGCTTTGCCACCAATGGCGTCAATATGACCAAGCTGGAAAGCTACATGGTCGGCGGCGCTTTCACCGCCACCCAGTTCTATGCCGATATCGAGGGACATCCATCCGATATCGGCGTCCAGCACGCCTTCGAGGAACTGGGCTTTTTTACCGACCAGTTCCACGTCCTGGGCGTTTATCCGGCGGCCGGTGCCAGATAAGGCAACCGCCGCCGCTGTCATCAAGCCGTTGCAGACACCTCGCATCTAGGGATGATTTCCTTGCGGCCAACGCCGCTCCAGATGCGGGCAATACCATGCTGAAAACCACGATCCTGACTGCGGCACTGCTGTGCGCGACGTCCCTGGCCGCAATGGCCCAGGATTGGCCGGTGGCTGATATCAAGCCAACCCTGCAGACGCCGATCCTGACTGAGGCCGACAACGATGCCGATGCCGACGATCCGGCCATCTTCATCAACCCGACCGATGCGGCCAAAAGCCTCGTCGTCGCCGCCGCCAAGAATGGTGGCATCCGCGTTTATGGCCTCGACGGCAAGCTGATCCAGACCATCATCCCGGCCGAGAACGGCCGTATCAACAATGTCGACATCGTCTATGGCTTCACCCTTGATGACGGCGCCAAGGCCGATGTCATCGTCGGCTCCGACCGTGGGCTCGACATCATCCGCACCTGGCGCATCGATCCGGCCGCCGCCGAACCGCTGAGCGAGATCACCGACCCGGCCGCGTCCCGCGCTTTCCCCAAGCGCTATCTGCCCGATGCCGCCGAAACCGAGGACAATCCGGTCGATGACCAGAATACCGTCTATGGCCTCGCCGCCTGGAACGATCTGGTCACCGGCACCGTCTGGGTGGTCGGCACCCAGCGCAGCCAGCCCACCGTCGGCGTCTTCAAGCTCACCGCGACCGCCGGAGGCCATGCGCTCGCCGTGCTCGATCATGATTTCCGCGCGCCCGCCGAGCAATCCGGCCAGAACCTGTTCGAGGAAAACGAAGACGATCCGCTGCTCGATTTCAGCCCGCAGTTCGAGGGCACCGTGATCGATCGGACCACCGGCATCGTCTATGCCGGCCAGGAAGATGTCGGCGTCTGGACCGTGCCGGTCACCGGCGGCGAGCCGGTGCTGGTCTACAAGACCCGCGGCTCCTCCAAGAGCCCGTTCAACAATCCCGACAGCGTCATCTCGCGCGATATCGAAGGCTTCACCATCTATTACGCCGCCAGCGGCACCAAATACCTGCTGGCCTCGAGCCAGGGTGGCGCGCATGGCGATGCCCCGGCGCCCGATGCGCCCTACGACGATAGCTTTGCGGCCTTTGCCATTGGCGACCAGCTCGAGCTGCTCGGCTCCTTCCGCGTCGCCGCCGAAGGCGACATGGATGCCGTGCAGGAAAGCGATGGCGCCGACGTGACCTCGGTGGCGCTGCCGGGCTTTGAGAATGGCCTCTTCATCACCCAGGATGGCTACGCCGCGGACCTGAACGGCCTCGATGGCGAAACCGCTTCGTCCAACTTCAAGCTTGTCGACTGGGCCGCCATCGCCAACAGTTTCACCCCGCCCCTCGAAATCACCCTGCAAGGCTGGGACCCGCGCAAGTAGGGTCTCGTGATAACATTGTTGTAACGGATGCGTCCTCGTGCTAGTGTTTTGTGGCACGAGGGCATCATGATCATATCGCTCAAGAAGTTCGGCAACTCCACCGGCGTAATAATCCCGAAATCCCTGCTGTCCGAGATCGGCGCTGAGGCCGGCGACAGCTTCGATATGCGGATCGAAGACGGCAAGATCATCATACAGAAAGAACGTCGTCATCCGCGCGAAGGTTGGGCCGAAGCAGCGGCAGCCATAGCCGCCGCCGGCGACGACAAGCTCGTCTGGCCAGAATTCGGCAATGACGGAGACGATGATCTAACATGGTAAGTCGCGGCGACGTGTGGCTTGCTGTACTCGACCCAACTGTCGGCAACGAAATTCAAAGAACCCGACCTTGCCTCGTGATTTCCCCGTCCGAAATCAACGATCATCTGAGCGTCGTGCTGATCGCGCCAATGACGTCGGGCAGCCGTCCAGCCCCCTTTCGCGTACCTGCGCAATTTGGAGGCGTCGATGGCTTTATTCTGCTGGAGCAAACGCGTGCGCTCGACAGGCATCGACTGATCAGGAAACTTGGGCGGATCGAGAGTATAGTTCTGGCGCAGACGCTCCAAGCGGCACGAGATCTATATGAGGATTAGGCTTGGAGCGACGCAGGTCCGATCCGGCACCCTCTTGCCTTCGCCGCATTTCTCTCACATATAACCCCCGGGAGGTTGGCGCGGACGTGTTCCTCGCCAACCGGGTCAGGTCCGGAAGGAAGCAGCCCCAACGAGACCTTCACGGGTCGATGCCAGCCTCCTACTATGCTCCGATGATTGTGAGCAGATTCTCCCCAACCATCGTCGCGAAAGGGCAATATGGCTGCCCCTGATACGCCATCGTCGCCCTATCTCGTGCTGGCGCGCAAATACCGCCCGGTCAGTTTTTCGACGCTGATCGGCCAGGACGCCATGGTCCAGACCCTGGATAACGCGTTCCGGCAGAACCGCATCCACCACGCGTTCGTCTTGACGGGCGTGCGCGGCGTCGGCAAGACCACGACGGCCCGTATCCTGGCGCGCGCCTTCAATTACGAGGATGCCTCGGGCAAGCACCCCACGCTCGATCTCGACGTCGAGGGCGTTCATTGCCGCGCCATCATCGAGGGGCGTCATGTCGATGTCATCGAAATGGACGCCGCCTCCAATACCGGCATCGGCGATATCCGCGAGATCATCGACTCCGTCAAATACGCGCCCGCCTCCGCGCCCTATAAAGTGTACATCATCGACGAAGTGCACATGCTTTCGACGCAAGCCTTCAACGGCCTGCTCAAGACGCTTGAAGAGCCGCCGCCCTACGTCAAGTTCATCTTCGCCACGACCGAAATCCGCAAAGTTCCGATCACCATTCTGTCGCGCTGCCAACGCTTCGATCTGCGCCGCGTCACGCCCGATGTGATGACCGTCCATCTGCAGGATCTGCTAGCCAAGGAAGCCATCCCAGCCGAGCCCGAGGCCTTGGCGATGATCGTGCGTGCCGGCGAGGGCTCGGTGCGCGACAACCAGTCCCTCCTCGATCAGGCCATTGCCCACGGCAATGGCACCGTCACCGCCGCAACGGTCAAGGCCATGCTGGGCCTGGGGGATCGGGCGCGGATCATCGATCTGTTCGAGGACCTGCTGGGCGGTCGCATTGCCGAGGCGCTGCAAACCCTGCGCAGCCTCTATGATGCTGGCGCGGATCCGCAGACCCTGGTCGCCGATCTTGCCGATTTCACCCATCTGGTCACCCGCATCAAGGTGGTTCCCGCCGCAGCCGACGATGCCTCCCTGACCCCGGACGAGCGCCATCGCGGCGCTGACATGGCCGCCAAATTGTCCATGCGCGCCCTCACTCGCGCCTGGCAAATCCTGTTCAAGGGCTATGACGAGGTCGCTCGCGCCGGCAACGCCATCCAGGCCGCCGAAATGGTGCTGATCCGCCTGGCATATGCGGCCGATCTGCCCAGTCCCGACGATTTGATTGCCAAGCTCGCCAACCAGCCCGCACCGGCCTTGCCGCCAATGGCGCCGCTGCCCCCGCGTGTCCCTTCCGGCGGCTCTTCGGCCCTGCGCCAGGAAGTCCCCCAGCGGGCGCCCGCCCTTGCCCCCCCGCAGAGCCAGCCATCGGTGCCCTCGGCGCTGGCACGCATTGAATCCTATGCCGAGCTGATTGCCCTGGCCGGCGCCAAGCGCGACATCGTGCTGAAGATCGCGCTGGAATCCAGCATGCGGCCGATCGCGTTTACTCAAGGCAGCATCGAGGTGGCGCTGAGCGACGGCACCGATCCGGCCATCATCGCCACGCTTTCGGCGCGGCTGCAGGCCTGGACCGGTGAGCGCTGGCTGGTCAACGTCTCCAACAAAGCCCCCGAGGGCAAGACCCTGCGCGAGGAGCGCGTCGCCCGCGAACAGGCGGCGCACGCCCAGGCCCATGACGATCCGCTGGTGCAGGCCATTCTCGAAACCTTTCCGGGCGCCAAGGTGGTCAACGTCAAACTGCGCGACGATGCGGCGACCGCACTTCCCGAAACCATCGCCCCGCCAGAACCTGAAGAGGACGACGAATGAAAGATCTCATGGGCATGATGAAGGCCGCTGGCGAAATGAAGGCCAAGATGGAAACCATGCAGGCCCAGCTTGCCGACATGGTCATCGAGGGTCGCTCCGGCGGCGGCCTCGTCAGTGTGGCGCTGACCGGCAAGGGCGACATGAAAGGCCTGACCATCGATCCATCGCTGTTCAAGGAAGATGATGTCGGCGTGCTCGAGGACCTGATCCTGGCAGCCCACAACGATGCCAAGGGCAAGCTGGAAGCCGAAACCCAGTCCCGCATGGCCGAAGTCACCGCCGGGTTGCCAATCCCGCCGGGGATGAAGCTACCGTTCTGACCTAGTCCAGACCACCGGGCCACCCCTCGCCCCTTGCGGGAGAGGGTGACTTGGCCGCGTTCAGCGGCCAAGTCGGGTGAGGGGTTGGTCCCGCACACACTGGCCGCCGAAACATCGCGACCCCTCATCCGCCCTTCGGGCACCTTCTCCCGCAGGGGGAGAAGGGAGAAAGAATAGAGAGATGGCCTTCGCCGGACCAGAAATCGAGCAGTTGATCCAGTTGCTGTCCCGCCTCCCTGGGCTGGGGCCGCGTTCGGCCCGGCGCGCCGTGCTGCACCTGATCAAGAAGAAGGATCAGCTGATGATCCCGCTCTCGACCGCTCTCGACCGCGCCGTCATCGCCGTGCGCTCCTGCGAGATCTGCGGCAATGTCGATACCCAAAGCCCTTGCGCCATCTGTGCCGATCCGCGCCGGGCGGAAACCGGCATGCTGATCGTGGTCGAGGACGTCGCCGATCTGTGGGCGCTCGAACGCGCCGGCATCGGCGCGGTGCGTTACCACGTGCTGGGCGGCGTACTGTCGCCGCTCGATGGCGTCGGCCCCGACGATCTGTCCATCGAAGCGCTTCTGGCGCGGGCGCCCCAATATCGCGAGATCGTCCTGGCGGTCAACGCGACGGTCGAAGGCCAGACCACCGCGCATTATATTACCGATCGCCTCGGGCCGGGCGCGCCCAAGGTGACCCGGCTGGCCCACGGCGTTCCCGTCGGTGGCGAACTCGACTATCTCGATGAGGGCACGCTAAGCCAGGCCCTCAAGGCCCGCACCCAGATTTAGCCGACCTGCTCCCTCCCCTCCGATGGGAGGGTCGGGTATGGGGCCCTCGGCGGCCCATCAGCTCATCTCAAGCCAATGTTTCCTTGAACAGCGCCACCGTGCGCGACCATGCCAGGTCGGCGGCTGCCTTGTCGTAGCGCGCCGAGCTCGTGTCGTTGTTGAACGCGTGATTGGCGCCCTCATAAACGAAAAGCTCATAATCCGTACCGGCTGCCTTGAGCGCCGTTTCAAATGCCGGGATCCCGGCGTTGACCCGCTCGTCGAGCCCACCATAATGCAACAGCAACCTGGCCTTGATCTTGGGCACGTCTGCGGCCGGCGGCTGCGCGCCGTAATAGGCTACCCCGGCGGCCAGATCGGGCGCGGCGACGGCAAGCGCATTGACCGTGCCGCCGCCCCAGCAAAAGCCCATGGCGGCGACCTTGCCATTGGCCGACGGCAGGGTCTTGAGGTAGGCCATGCTGGCCACCCCGTCCGCCGTGACGTCCGCCGGCGTCAGCGTTCCAAACAATGCCCGCGCGTCGTCCTCGTTGGCCGGCGTGCCGCCCTGGTCCGACAGGAAATCGGGCGCCAGCGCCACGAAGCCCTCCAGCGCCACGCGCCGGGCCACATCCTTGATATGGGCGTTGAGCCCGCGGTTCTCGTGAATAACGACGACCGTGCCAAATGGGCCGCTCGTCTTGGGCGTAACCAGGTAGCCCTTCATGTCGCCGTCGGCGCCCGGATAGGTCACGTCCTCGATCAAGAGGCGCTCGTCGGTTTCGGGCACCAGTCCCTGTGCCTGGGCATTGGACGCCATCAATCCAGCGACTGTCACCGCCGCAGTCATCGAGCCGGCCATCTTGGCCAGGTTGTCCATGAACTTGCGCCGGTCCAGCGACAGGTGCGTGTAGTCATCGAACAGGGCAATCATGTCCTGGGTTACCGCAGGCTTGTCGGTGGGATCGCGCTCGGTCATTGCCGTCTCCTCGTTGGTGCGGACAAACCATAGGGCGCGCCAGCCGACGCGCCCATGACCGTCACGCCATTGTGAAAGCTCGCCTAATGCACGCCGCGTTCGGGACGGAAATCGTCGCCATCGTCCCATTCGCTTTCATCCAGGATGCCGGGCTCCTCGGCATCGTCGTCATCTTCGTCGGGGCCCTCGATTGCCGCCCGGGCGTCCACGTCATCGGGCGACAGGCTTTCCAGATCGTCCTCCGGCACGAGGGCGGGCGATAAACCGGCATAGTCGTCGGTATCGTCGGCATTGGCCTCGTCGGTCCCCAATGCCTCGATCGCCCGGTCCACTTCGGCGAGCAGCGCTGCGGGGTCCTCGTCGCCCCAGTCGGCGCTTTCGCGGCCCGCCAGTTCATCGCGGATTTCCCGCAAGCGTCCCAGGCGTTCCTCGACCCGGCGATCAGTGCCATACAGCAACTCGTCCACTTCCGCCTGGCTGAATGGCTGCGCCAGGCCCGGCTGGTCGGCATTGTCAAAGCTGGTGTCCTGCGGCAGCAGGCTGCGGTCATTATGTCTCTGGCTCATCGGGGTTTCCCATCGTGTGCAAGCAGTCATGGCGCCACAACGCCCCACCGCGATGGAGGTTCGCCCGATTGTTGCGGGAACCGATGTGTGCCCCGTTCATTGTCGCTGCAACCAAGGGAGGCACGTCGATGGCCAATCTGCGCAAAGGCTCCAAAGTCAGCTGGAGCTGGGGAGCCAACACTGCCCACGGCAAGATCGTCGAGCGCTTTAACGCCCGCGTCACCCGCACTCTGCAGGGCACCAAGGTGGTCCGCGAGGCCAGCAAGGAAGAGCCGGCCTATCTGATCGAGCAGCAGGACGGCGATCAAATTCTCAAAAGCGCCAGCGAACTCAGCCGCGACTGAACCGCCGGTCCGTTACGCAAGATCGACCGGCTCATCGCCGACCAGCCGCAATTGCGGTGGCGAAGCCGTGCCGTCCTCCCAACCCGTTGGCAATTGCTTATTGGTCTTGGCACCCAGTTCGCGCAGCATTTCCACTTGCCGCACTACGCTGCCCTTGCCGGTCGCGAGCTGTCCCTTGGCATCGCTATAGCTCTGCTGCGCCTTGTCAAGATGACCACCCACCTTGTCCATGGTGGCAAGAAACCCTGTTACCTTGTCATAAAGCGCGCCGGCCCGTTCGGCGATTTCGTCGGCATTCTGGTGCCGTTTTTCGATATCCCAGACATTGCGCACCGTGCGCAGCACCGTCATCAATGTTGTCGGCGTCGTCAGCATCACGCCACGCCCCATGGCGAACTCGACCAGGCCCGCATCGGCGTGAATTGCCGTTGCCAGGGCCGCTTCGATGGGCACGAACATCATCACATAGTCGAATTTGCTGCGTGCATGGCGCTGATACGCCTTTTCGCTCAGCGTGCGAATGTGGCTGCGCACCGATGTCAGGTGCGCCGCCAGATGCACATCGCGTCCCTCGTCCTCGCACGACGAAAACGCCTCGAACGCCGTCAGCGAAACCTTGGAATCTATGACCAGCCGGTCGTCATTGGGCATCAGCACTTCGACATCGGTGCGCACCCGGCCCCCATCTTCGCTGGTATGACTCTTTTGGGTGATGAACTGCTCGCCCTCCCGCAGCCCGGACCGCTCCAAAATGGTGGAGAGGATCATTTCGCCCCAGGCGCCCTGCGTCTGCGCATTGCCCTTCAGCGCCCGGGTCAGGTTATTGGCTTCCGCGGTGATCTGCAGATTGCTGGCCACCAGCGCCCGGATCTGCTCGTTCATGGTCGCCCGGTCCCGCACCAGCCCGGTATGGAACTCGCCGATCTTGTCCTGCAACGGCTTGAGCAAGACGTCGACCTGCTCGCGGTTCTGCCTGGAAAATGTCTCCCCATGGCTCTTGAGCACGTCACCCGCAATGAGCTTGAAGTCGTCGGTCATCTGCTGGCGCGCTTGCGCATAACGGGCCAGGTTTGCCTCAGACTGCCGGGTCTGCTCAGCCATCCGCGCGCGCAGCCCCGAGGCTTCCGCCAGCAATTCGGACGTCTTGTCGCGTTCCACCTGCAAGGCATCCGAGCCGCGTTCGCGCTCCTGGTACACGGCGTGCTGAAGCTGGTCGATCCGGCCGTCGCGCTCGGCGATCTGCGTCATGAAACTGGCGCGCAACTGGTCGGTGGCAATCAGGGCGGCCGCCGCCGCGCGCCGCGCGCCGGCCCGCATCGTGCCGATCAGCGCCGCCATCAGCAGCAATCCGGCGAGCCCCAGCCCGCCGATGATCGCCTGGCCCAGCGTGATCGCGATATCGCCCAGGATAAACAGCACAATGTCCATGCGCGCTACCCTAACGCGATTCGTTTGTTCGTCAAATGTTCTAGTCCGCGGGGTCTTGCTCGAACTGCGCCGCCTTGCCTACCGGCTCCAGCCAGGGTTCGCGTCGCTTGACCCAGCCTTCACGAGTCGGCGCAAAACCTGCCTGAACATCGTCGAGCGCCCCCAGCACGATCTCGGCGCGTGCCGTGTTGAGGTGAAAGACCGGCGCGCCGCAGAGCGGGCAAAAGCTGCGCCCCTCATAGGTGCCGTAATGCCCGGTGACGGAAAAGCGCTCCGCCGGCCAGTCCCCGTAATATAGAAAGGTACTCCCGGTTTCGCGGCGACAATCGCTGCAATGGCAAAGGCCGACCGTCAGCGGCGCCCCGCGCACCTCGAACCGCACGGCGCCGCAACGGCAGCCGCCGCGATGAATATCGTCCATCATGATCTCCTCTGACCACCCCGCCAACGGCGCTCCGCCGGTCCCGTTCCACCTGGGGCAGTTGACCGCGCGCCGGAAAATACCATATCGAGGGGCTTAACCTCAGTTGGACGTTCCGCCATGGCCATCCGCCCCATTCTCGTTCTGCCCGATGCGCGCCTGCGCGCCGTCGCCGATCCCATCGACGCGGTCGACGACGACATCAGGGCACTGGCCAAGGACATGCTCGATACCATGTACGATGCGCCCGGCATCGGCCTGGCCGCGCCCCAGATCGGCGTCATGAAGCGCGTCGTCGTCATGGACCTGGCCAAGGAAGACGAAAAGCCTGCGCCAATGGTGTTGATCAATCCCGAAATCCTCAAGTTCTCGGACGAGACCACCATCACCGAGGAGGGTTGCCTGTCCATTCCCGAGCTGTATTACGACGTCGAGCGTCCTTCCGAAATTACCGTTCGCTATACCGATCTGGACGGCCAGACGATCGAGCTGGAGGCCAAGGACCGCCTGGCCGTCTGCGTCCAGCACGAACTGGATCACCTCGATGGCGTGCTCTACATCGACTACCTCTCGCGCCTGAAGCGCGACCGCGTCGTCAAGAAGTTCGACAAGGCCGCCAAGCGCGCCGTAGGCTAGGGCGCTCTCTTCCTTTGGCGGAAGACGGCAAGAAAGCGACATAGATGCGCATCGTCTTCATGGGTACGCCCGATTTCTCGGTCCCCACCCTGCTCGAAATCATCGCGTCCGGCCATGAGGTCGTGGCCGCCTATACCCGCGCGCCCAAGCCGGCTGGTCGGGGCCAGGCCGAACGCAAATCCCCCGTGCACCAGGCCGCCGAGGCGGCGGGCATTCCCGTTCTCACCCCGCGCTCCCTCAAGGGCGGCGACGAGCAGGCGGTGTTCGCGGTCCACGCTGCCGATCTGGCCGTGGTCGTCGCCTATGGCCTGTTGCTGCCCAAGCCGATTCTCGATGCGCCGCGCCTGGGATGTCTCAACCTGCACGGCTCGCTGTTGCCGCGCTGGCGCGGCGCCGCGCCTATCCAGCGCGCCATCATGGCCGGCGATGCCCAGACCGGTGTCATGGTCATGCGCATGGACGAAGGCCTTGATACCGGTGCCGTTGCCCTGGGCGAAGTCATCCCCATCACCCCAGATATGACCGCGGGCGAACTGCACGACGCCATGATGCGGATCGGCGCCGACCTGATGGGGCGTGCTTTGGCCGCGCTCGATCGGGGCAGTCTCGACTTCACGCCCCAGCCCGAAACCGGCGCCACCTACGCCAGGAAACTGGAAAAAACCGAGGCCCGCATCGATTGGAACCAGCCGGCCATCGCGGTCCACAACCACATTCGCGGCCTTTCGCCGTTTCCCGGCGCCTGGTTCGAGCTCGAGCTGGCGGGCAAGCCGGTGCGCGTCAAGGCCCTTCGCTCCACGCTCGCCAATGGCTCCGCCGCCCCCGGCACCATCCTGCCCGATCTCACCATCGCCTGCGCCACCGGGGCCGTGCGCCTGGTCCAGATCCAGCGCGAAGGCAAATCCGCCATGGACGCCCCGACGTTCCTGCGCGGGGCAGGGGCCTTGCCGAAAATCGTCTCATGAAGGCCCTCTCGGTCGCTCCGCTCCCACCGCTCACGGCGCCGCTCCCACGACAGCGGGAACGGGCTTTCGGCGTCCGGCTCTGATGCCCCGCTATCGCCTCACCATCGAATACGATGGCACCCCCTTCCACGGCTGGCAGCGCCAGCTCCACAGCCCGTCCGTGCAGGCGGCGCTCGAAGCCGCGATCCTCGGGTTTTCCGGGCAAGCCGTTATCACCCAGGCTGCCGGGCGCACCGATACCGGCGTGCACGCCACCGGCCAGGTTGCCCATTTCGACCTTGCGCGTGAGTGGGACCCGTTCCGCATTCGCGAGGCGCTCAATTTTCATCTGCGCCCCCACCCCATCGGCATTATCGAGGCCGAAGCCGTACCCGCTAGTTTCGAGGCCCGCTTTTCCGCCCGCGCCCGCCACTATCAATATCGCATCCTCAATCGCCGCGCCCCCGCCATCCTGGAGCGCAGCCGGGTCTGGCACCTGCCCATGCCCCTGGACGCCGGCGCCATGCATGCGGCCGCCCAACTCATCCTGGGCACCCATGATTTCACGACCTTCCGCGCAGCCGAATGCCAGGCCAAGTCCCCGGTAAAGTCGCTGGACCGGCTCGATGTGCGGCGCGAGGGCGATCATATCCTGGTCAGTGCCAGCGCCCGCAGCTTCCTGCACCATCAGGTGCGCTCGCTGGTCGGCTCGCTCAAGCTGGTGGGCGAGGGCAAATGGCGTCCCGCTGACCTCCGGGCCGCGCTCGACGCCACCGATCGCAGCCGCTGCGGCGCCCTGGCACCATCGGCCGGGCTGTATCTCGTCAAGGTGGATTACTGATCAGGCCGGCGGTGGAGCGGGAAGGCTTCCGCCCAGCAGCACCATGCCGATCACGGTGGCCACCAATTGCGCGCCAATGAACATCGCGATCTGCAGAGGGGCGAGAGTCACGATCAACCGGGCGATATTGACTTCGACGACGATGACCACGATGCCGATGGCAATGATGATGATATCGTTCGGCCCGCCCAACCCCAACAGCAGCAGGGCCGCGATGGAGGTAAACAATGTCACCCAATTGTCCGCGACCAGGAACGGCACGAACCCGTCCAGCCGTCCCATTTGCCGCAGCACCAGATAGCTGACGCCCATCTGGACGAGGAACAGGACGGCGCCCACGATCAGGCCCTGCGTCGCTGCGCCCGGCGGGCTTTGCAGCCCGAACAGGTGGCCGCCCCAGGCGCCCAGCGCGCTGGCGAGCAGAAACGCGATGAACGAGCCGGCAAGGCCCCTTTGGCTGAAATCGAAATGCGTCGCGGCCTGCCGGTTGCCCAGCAACAGCGCGATGAACCCACGCGCGGCATCGCGCAGTTCATCGAAAAAGCTCGAGGAGTTCTCTGACACTCATGCACTCGATCAGGTGGAAGCGGCGGCGGGCGTGCCCAGCATGTAGAGCGTCAGCGGCATCCCCACAAGCAGTACGACGGTTAAAACCGAAAATGCCAACGACACGCCCAGCGTCCAGTTCCCTGCCGCCCGACCCAGCCTATACAACAAAAAGACCAGTCCCAGCAGCGCGATCGCCACCGTCTCGATGCTGATCGCCGCCAGGATCGAGCCGACCACGAGGTAGAACACGAGGCCATAAACGCCCGGCACCAGCACGACCAGCACCGGTATTGCCGACTTTACCGCCAGCTTCGTCACCACGATGCTGATAACGAGCGCCAGGACGCCAAGTCCCTGCACCACCAGGTTGGTCAATAGCCCCGGCACGGAGGGCATGCCGGTCTGGATGGAGGCGACAACGATCGCCAAGAATGCAAACAGCACGAAGATGACCAGGGCCTTGGCCAGCGCCCCGACCGAAAACCCGAACTGGGTCTGCCAGCCCTCGCGTCCCCGCACGATATCGACCCAGCCCAGCCAGGCCTGCTGCAATGCCGCCCAAAGCTTCACTGCGCACCCTCGAAGAACCGGGTCATGAACTGCACGTAGATCGCTGTGAGGTTGGTCACGTCGGCGATCGCCACATGCTCGTCAGCCTGGTGCATCGAGGGTCCGACGACCCCGCATTCCACGACCGGCCCATAGTGCGCGATGAACCGCGCGTCCGACGTCCCGCCGCCCGTCGATAGGCTTGGCCGCCGCCCGGTGACCGCAAAAATAGCGTCCCCCAGCGTATCGACCCCATCACCCAGCGGCGACAGGAACGATTGCGATGGCGCGCCGGCAACTTGAAAATTCACCCTGGCCCCGCCCGCCTCGACCGTGGCGAGCCGCCCGCGCACCCAATCGCCCAGCGTCTGCGGCGTCCACAGATCGTTGTAGCGAATGTTGAACCGGATCGTTCCCGCCGCCGGAATGATATTGCTCGTCCGGTTGCCGACATCGATCGAGGTCACTTCCAGGTTGCTGGCCGGAAAATGCGCCGTCCCCGCGTCCATGGCCTCGGCGCTCAGTGCCGTCACGATCGCGGCCAGCACCGGCAGGGGATTGAGCGCCTTGTCCGGATAGGCCACATGCCCCTGCACGCCCTCCACCGTCACCGTCCCGCTCAGCGATCCGCGCCGCCCGATCTTGATGCTGTCGCCCAATCGAGTTGCCGAACTGGGCTCCCCCACAATGGCGAAATCGAAGCTATGCCCTTGGTCCCGGGCCCAGGCCATCAGCTTTTCTGTGCCGTTGATGGCGTCCGCTTCCTCGTCATTGGTGATGGCCACCATGATCGTGCCCGCCTGTGTCGGCACTTGCGCCGCTGCCGCGACGAACGCTGCCACGCCGCTTTTCATATCGGCGGCGCCCCGCCCGTAAAGCTTGCCGTCGATCTCGCGCGGCACGAACGGATCGCCGCTCCAGTGCTCGAGATTGCCCGGCGGCACCACGTCGGTATGCCCCGCAAACAGCAACCGCCGCCCGCCGCCCTGGCGCACCGCGAACAGATTATCCACCGGATAGGACCCGTCCCCCTCGAACCGCAGCCGCGTCACGGTAAACCCGATGCTGGCCAGCGCCGCCCCCAACACATCGAGCACCCCCGCCGCCTCCGGCGTCACCGAGGGGCGCGCAATCAGCGCCTTGAGCAAGGGGAGAGGGTCGCCAGCCGCAAGGTCCGTCACCAGTCCCATCCATTCGTTTCCAGTAACACTCTCAATCCCGCAACAGCTCGTTGATCCCGGTCTTGCTGCGTGTTTGCGCGTCCACCGTCTTGACGATCACCGCGCAATAAAGCGATGGCCCCGGCGCGCCGTTCGGCAGCGGCTTGCCCGGCAAATTGCCGGAGACGACCACCGAATAGGGCGGCACCTTGCCGATATGGATTTCCCCGGTCGCCCGGTCGACGATCTTGGTCGAGGCGCCAATGAACACGCCCATCGAGATCACCGAGCCTTCGCCCACGACCACGCCCTCGACCACTTCCGAGCGTGCCCCGATAAAGCAATTGTCCTCGATGATCACCGGTCCGGCCTGCAGCGGCTCCAGCACGCCGCCAATGCCGACGCCACCCGAAATATGCACGTTCTTGCCGATCTGCGCACAGGAGCCCACCGTGACCCAGGTGTCCACCATGGTGTTTTCACCCACATGGGCGCCCAGATTGACAAAGCTGGGCATCAGGATCACGCCCTTGGCGATATGGGCGGAGCGACGCACCACCGCGCCCGGCACGACGCGAAAGCCGGCATCGCGAAACCGGTTCTCGCCCCATCCCTCGAACTTGGTCGGCACCTTGTCCCAATAGGACGAGCCGCCCGGACCGCCGTCGATCATCTGATTGTCATTAAGGCGAAAGCTCAGCAATACCGCTTTTTTGAGCCATTGATTGACCTGCCATTGCCCCTCGATCTTTTCCGCTACCCGCGCCTGCCCGCTGTCCAGCAGCGCCAGCGCCTGCTCTACCGCTTCGCGTACCGCGCCCCCCGTGCCCGCATTGATCTCGGCACGTGCCTCGAAGGCCGCATCGATTGTGTTGGCAAGATCGTTGTGCGACATGGCTTGTCCTTGTGGCGGGCTGTTGGCGCGGGACCATAACGAGGCAACTGCCCCTGTCAATCCGGCGCGCCATGCGGTTGCGCCATCAACAGTGAATTCGGCTGCGCCCCGCGACGCCATCGATTGGAGAGCCGTTTTGGCCAAAGCCCCGCCCACCCCGTTACGCACTGCCGGCCAGGACGCGGCCGTCGCCAAACGCGTTCCCCAGACTCCCCAAACCGAGTCGCCCGCGTTCCGTTTGGCCTATGCCGATGATGATTTCCTGGCCGCCGAGGAAACCCGGGGTATCCGCTTCCAGCTCGAATACATGAAAGCCGAAAGCCGCCTGCGCGAACAGGCCATCACCTCCACCGTGGTGCTGTTCGGCGGCGCCCGCATTCCCGAACCGGGCAAGCCCGCCTGGGCCGCCCGCAACGAAACGCAAAAGGCCAATCTGGAAATCGCGTCGCGCTATTACGACGAGGCGCGCCGCTTTGCCCAATTGGCCGCGCTGACCTCAAGATCGCTCGATTTCAAGGAGTTCGTCGTCGTCACCGGCGGCGGCCCCGGCGTCATGGAGGCCGGCAATCGCGGCGCGGCCGATATCGGCGCCCCCTCGATCGGTCTCAATATCGTGCTGCCCCACGAGCAGGCGCCCAACCACTACGTGACGCCCGCCCTCAGCTTCAATTTCCACTATTTCGCCACCCGCAAGATCCATTTCCTGCTGCGCGCCCGCGCCGTTGCCGTATTCCCCGGCGGCTTCGGCACGCTCGATGAGTTCTTCGAAACCCTGACCCTGATCCAGACCGGCCGCATGGAGCGCGTGCCCCTGCTGCTGTTCGGGGCCGAATTCTGGGGCAAGGTCATCAATTTCCAGGCCCTCGCCGAAGCCGGGACCATTGCTCCCACCGATCCCGACCTGTTCACCATTGTCGACAGCGCCGAAGAGGGCTGGGACGTGATCCGCAAGTTTTATGAGCTGCCGGACGCTGGAGCGGCGCCGGGCTGGTGAAGCGAAGAGCGACGGCTCGACCACTTTCCGGGAATTATCGGTTTTTCGCCAAGCCAGGACGACCTGCCGCGCAATTGCCGACTGTCGATCGAAGCCGCCGTTAAACTTTCATTCAACATCGCCACCGATTTCGATCCTGCGTTGACGGCTTCCTTCAGGTCCGTGGGCTAGGTTCGGCGTGCACTGTTGCTCCGGAGCGTCCGCCATGATTTCAGCTATCCGTCAATCGCCGCATTTTCTGCACGTCCTCGACTTCGGCGAGCGCATCGTTCTGGCAGCGCTGTTCGGCTATATGGTGTGGACGTTCGTCCTGGCCTGGCTGAACGGGGGCTCCATTACCACGACGATCTTGCTGGTTTCGGAAGGCGCGGCACTGGTCTTTGTGCTCCTGCGTCGGTTTACCAACGATATGTCGTTTCATCCCGCCGATTGGGGGCTGGCGCTGGTGGGCTCGGCTGCGCCCCTGCTGGTGCAGCCGACTGGTGCCAACGGGAGTGCCGCGCTGCTCGCGTTCTGCTCTATCCTGATGCTGGTCGGCCTCGTCGTCCAACTTGCGGCCAAGCTGACCCTGCGGCGCAGCTTTGGGGCTGTGGCAGCCAATCGCGGCGTCAAGGTTGGAGGCCCGTACCGGCTGGTGCGCCATCCCATGTATGCCGGTTACCTGATGACCCATATCGGCTTTCTTCTGACCAATCCGAGCGCCCGGAACGCCTTGGCCTATGGCATCTGCTTCATCGCCCAGATTGGCCGTATCATTGCCGAGGAAAAGCTGTTGACCGCCGACAGCAAATACCGTGATTTCGCCGCGCGCGTACGGTATCGCCTGGTTCCCGGCATCTTCTGAGTTGACGGCAGCTTTGCTCGGAGGAGTGGGGCTGACGCGGTGAACACCACTCGACATACCGCCGCTCGACCATAAATCAACAATCGTGCACCCACCTGTCGATGGTGCGGCACTCGTTGCCCAAGCCACGCCGATCTCAGGTCCAGGATTGGCTGGTCTCTGACATCGCGATCAGGACTCCGGCCGATCGCAAGGTCTTGCCCGCGCATCCCAGCCTCTCGCGCCTGGCCATTGCCTCCGCTGCAACGCCAGTGTCACACTGGCGCTGTAACGCCTGCCCGGGCGTGATTTGGGGATACAATTGGAAACTTACGATCTCGTCGTCATCGGCAGCGGCCCGGCCGGCCGTCGCGCCGCCATTCAGGCCGCCAAGCTGGGCAAGTCCGTACTGGTGGTGGAAAACCGGCTTCGCCTCGGTGGCGTCTCCGTCCATACCGGTACCATCCCCTCCAAGACCTTGCGCGAAACCGTGCTCAACCTCTCCGGCTGGCGCGAGCGCGGCTTTTACGGCCTCGCCTATCGCGTCAAGAAGGATATCGAGGGCAAGGACCTCGGCGCCCGCCTGCGCATGACGCTGGACTATGAAATCGAAGTGCTGGAGCACCAGTTTGCCCGCAATGGCGTGCGCACCCAAAGCGGCATGGCCCGTTTTCTCGATACCGGTCGCATCGCCGTCACGGCGCCCGAGGGCGACGAAACCATCGTTGGTTTCCGTGCCGCCGTCATCGCCGTGGGCACCGCGCCCTACCGGCCGGCCAATGTGCCCTTCAACGATCGCTCGGTGCTCGACAGCGACAGCCTGGTCAGCGAGCCGCGCGTACCCCGCAGCCTGACCGTGGTCGGTGCCGGCGTCATCGGCATCGAATATGCCACCATCTTTTCGGCGCTGGACGTGCCGGTCACCATCATCGAGCCCCGCGATTCCATCCTCGATTTCATCGATCGTGAAATCGTCGAGGAATTTACCCACGAGATGCGCAAGCGCGGCATGACCATCCGCTTCGGCTCCAAGGTCGATCATGTCGAACTCGACGAACAGGGCTGGGCCATTGCCGTTCTGACCGATGGCCGCCGTATCCGCTCCGACATGCTGCTCTATGCCGCCGGTCGCACCGGCGCCACCGCCGGCCTCGGCCTGGAAACCTGCGGCATCGTCCCCGTCGATCGCGGCCGCCTCAAGGTCGATCCGGTGACCTTCCAGACCAATGTGCGCAATATCTATGCCGCCGGCGACGTCATCGGCTTTCCTTCGCTGGCCTCTACCTCCATGGAGCAAGGCCGCATCGCCGCGCTGCACGCCTGCGGCGCCGCCATGCCGCCCGCCCCGCAGTTCTTTCCCTATGGTATCTATGCCGTCCCCGAGATTTCCACCATCGGGCTGACCGAACAGGAAGTGCGTGCCCAGGGCATTGCTTACGAAAACGGCATCGCCCGCTTCCGCGAAACCTCGCGCGGCCATATCATGGGGCTGCAATCGGGCATGATGAAACTGATCTTTGCCCTCGATACCCGCAAACTGCTCGGCGCCCACATCGTGGGCGAAGGCGCGACCGAACTGATCCATATCGGCCAGGCCGTGCTCAACCTGGGCGGCACGCTGGATTATTTCGTCGAGAACGCCTTCAACTACCCCACCCTCGCCGAAGCCTACAAGATCGCCGCCCTCGACGCCTGGAACCGCATGCCCCGCACCGTTCCCGTTGCCCCGATATCGGACTAAGGCCCCCTGATCCGGCGCTGCGCGCCACCTTCTCCCACGAGGGGAGAAGGGGATAAAGCCGCAAATTTTCAGTCGACCCCTTCTCCCCTCGTGGGAGAAGGTGCCCGAAGGGCGGATGAGGGGCCTTCCGCCTAGCGCAAACCCTTCCACTTCCCTAAGCTGCCCCTAAAACCACGGGTCCCACCATGAGCGAAACCTTCGACGCCATCATCATCGGTGCCGGCCAGTCCGGCCCTTTCCTTGCGGCAAAGCTGGCCGAAGCCGGCTGGAAGACCGCTCTGATCGAGCGCACCCATCTGGGCGGCACCTGCATCAACGATGGCTGCACCCCTACCAAGACCCTGGTGGCCAGCGCGCGTGCGGCCTGGTCGGCCCGCCATGCCGCCAATTGGGGCGTGAACATTACCGGCCCGGTCACCGTCGACATGAAGGCGGTCAAGGCCCGCAAGGACGCTGTGGTCAATGCCTCGGTGCAAAGCCTGACCGAATGGCTGGGTGGCCTCGAGCATCTCGAAGTCATCTGGGGCTCGGCCCAGTTCGTTTCGCCCAACGCGGTAGCCGTCAACGGGCGCACCCTGACCGCCCCGAAGATTTTCATCAATACCGGCGCCGCCCCCAGCATTCCCGACTGGCCCGGCCTCTCGGACGTCCCCTATCTCACCAATACCACCATGATGGACCTCGACACGCTCCCCGAGCATCTGGTGATCGCCGGCGCCAGCTACATCGCCCTGGAATTCGCCCAGATGTACGCCCGCTTCGGCGCCCGGGTCACCATCATCGAACGCGGATCGCGCCCCGCCTCGCGCGAGGACGAGGACATTTCGGCCGCCATCCGCCAGATTCTGGAAGCCGATGGCGTCTCGTTCCTGTTCGACACCACGGTTCAAAGCGTCGCCAAGGCCGGGCAGGGGGTTCGTCTTGATCTAACCGGAACGGCCGCCAGCACCGTTATCGAGGCCAGCCATCTGCTGATCGCACTGGGCCGCACGCCCAACAGCGCCGATCTCGACCTCCCCGCCGCCGGCCTTGCCGCCGACAAGCGCGGTTACATCCCGGTCGATGACAATCTGCGCACCATCCAGCCTGGCATCTGGGCCATGGGCGACATCAATGGCCGCGGCGCCTTCACCCACACCTCCTACAACGATTTCGAGATCGTCGCCGACAACCTGCTCGACAACGGCAATCGCTCGATTGCCCACCGCATCCCGGTCTATGGCCTGTTCATTGATCCACCTTTGGGCCGCATCGGCCTGTCCGAACACGAAGCCCGCGCCTCGGGCAAAAACGTGCTGATGGGCACCATGCCCATGGCCAAGGTCAGCCGCGCCCGCGAAAGAGGCGAAACCCAGGGCCTGATGAAAGTGCTGGTCGACGCCGAAAGCCACCGCGTCCTCGGTGCCGCCATCCTGGGCATCGGCGGCGACGAAGTCGTCCACGCCCTGCTCCAACTGATGGCCGGCGATTTACCCTATACGGTCATGCAGCACACCGTGCACATCCATCCCACGGTGAGCGAGCTGATCCCCACCTTGCTCGCCGACCTCAAGCCGCTGGACTAATTACTCAGAACTTCCAAGATGAATTCCCGCTCGATTTCGATCCCGTCCCATTCACTGGGCGCGTCGGCATCAAAGATCAGCGTATAGGGCCCCTTGTAGCCGGCCTCTTCCGCCGCCTGCAGACATTGCCCGTAATCGGCCTCGTCCAGCTTGCCATCGGTGAAGCTGCCCTTGGCATGACAGGTTTCCGCCCGCCCGAATATCGCCCGCAGGTCGTCATACTTGCTTGGGCCGCCCCAATTGCCGAAATCCCCATTGAGCCCGATCCGCCCGTCCAGCTTGTCGAGCAGGTAGTGCACCTGCGCCGGTTCGGCCAACAGATCGAACCAGTTTTCCGTCGTCAGCCGCACCGACGAGCCGGCATTGCGCTCGCTCAGCGTGGTGAGCGCCTTGACCGACAGGTCCAGCGCATCGCGCGTCGGCTTCTGCTTGCCCGCGATTACCCGCGCGCGTTCCGCACCCAATGCATTGGCTGTCTCGATCCAGCGCCAGACCCAATCGGTGTCGCGCGCGCTGGTCGCCGGATCGCTGATATCGCCGGCATCGATCAGCAGCGTCTGCAGCGTGACCTCCGCCGTCGCCAGGGCATCGCGCAACTCGCCCAGATAGATCGGATCGTGGCTCGGCAGGTGAAACGATACCAGTTCCAGCCTGTTGATGCCACGGTTGGCGATCGCCGAGGGAATATCGAGCAGTGATTCGCTGCCCTCGCCATAGGTCTCCTGCACCGGCCCGATCGCCTGGCTGTCCAGGTTGTGCGGATAGGTGGTGCCCAGCATGCGGTGCAGCGACCAGGTGGAAACCGCGATGCGGTCGGCGGGGTTGGCCATGGCGAACAGTCCCTTGTGTCTAACGCTGGGGACACTGCGCCGGCCCGATGGCCGGTTCAAGCCATCGGGCACAAAATTTGCGCCGTGCCAGATGGATGGGGTCACCCGTCGCGATCCTGGGCTTGACGAGGAGTCAGACCCCGTAAATCCGTTCCGCATTGCGGTGAAACAGTTTGGCCTGCTCGTCCGCGCTGGCGCCCGTGACGATCTCGCGCGTCGCCTCGACCCAGCGTGTCAGGCTGCCATTGGGTGTCAGTACCGGATGGTCCGACCCCCAGACCACCCGGTCCCAACCGAAACTCTCGATGACATGTTCAACGAACGGGCGCAGGTCCGCCACGCTCCAGTCCGCGCCCGCATAGGCGATGATCCCTGAAATCTTTGCCGCCACATTGGGCAGCCTGGCGATGTCTTTGATGTAGGCCCGCCAAGGATCGCGCTCCTGTGCGGCCACCTTGGGCACCCCGCAATGGTCCAGGATGAACTGCACGTCCGGTGCCCGCTGCGCCAGAAGGCTCCCGAGCGGCAGTTGATCGGCCCGCAGGCACAGATCAAAGCTCAGATCGTAGTCGGGCAGATGCCGGATGTTTTCCACGAACAGATCGCTCTGGCTCACATCGTCGGGCACTTCGTGCAGGATGCGCCGCACGCCCTTGACATGGGCATGTTCGCTCAACTGCTCAATCTGGTCGACAAACCCCATGCCCTCGGGCCGGCAGGCTGCGATCGCCCCCACGATGCCAGGCAAGCTCAAGACGAATTCGGTTTCGGCCATCATGTCCGCAGCCGCCACATCCACCTCCATATGCAGCGCCCCGGTGATCCCCAGCCCGCGTGCTTCGGAAAAATAGGTTTCCACCGGCCAGGCCCGGTTGATTGCCGGCGCTCCTGCCAGCCAGGGATAGGAAAACCGCTCGGGATAGACCAGGTGCAGATGGGTATCGACGATGCGCATGCGCAATTCCTTCGCTGTCGGGCGGGCCTATCGTAACCGGTCACCAGCCAATTGCCAGCGCCTGCCCCTTGACCATGGCACGCCCGACCATCCAGATACCCGTAGCCGTGCCAATACCCAATCAGGAATCCCCATGTCCGATCTGACCGGAAAAATCGTCCTCATCACCGCTGCTGCCCAGGGCATCGGCCGCGCCTCGGTCGAGGCCTTCCGCAAGGCGGGCTGCACGGTGATCGCCACCGACATCAACGCCGAAAAGCTCGAGGAACTGGACGGGGTGCCCGATGTCACCACGCGCGTCCTGAATGTGCTGTCGGCCGAAGCGGTCGCCGCCGCCGTGGCCGCAATAGGGCGCATCGATATCCTGTTCAATTGCGCCGGCGTGGTCCATTCCGGCAGCGTGCTGGAGATGAGCGACAACGACCTCGATTTCGCCTGGGACCTTAACCTCAAGGCGCAGATCCGCACCATCCAGGCCGTGCTGCCCCAAATGCTGGAGCGCCGGGACGGCGCTATCGTCAACATGGCCACGGTCGCCTCCTCGGTCAAAGGCGTGCCCAACCGCGCTGCCTATTCCATTTCCAAGGCGGCCGTGATCGGGCTGACCAAATCCATTGCCGCCGATTTCACCACCCAGGGTATCCGCGTCAATGCCATCTGCCCCGGCACGGTCGACTCTCCCTCGCTGCACGAACGCTGGCACGCCACCGGCGATTTCGAAGCGGCGAAAAAAGCCTTCATCGCCCGCCAGCCCATCGGCCGCATCGCCCGCCCCGAAGAGGTCGCAGACCTCGCGGTTTACCTGGCCGGCGCCACCTACACGACCGGCCAGATTCACGTCATCGACGGTGGCTGGACGGCGTAACTGGATTTCAGGTGTGTGTGAGCGCGGCAACCGTCTGGGCCGCTCCGACTTCGAACAGGCTCTCCAGGTGCTCCACCACCGTGTCGCGGAACACCGCGTTCTCCGGCAGGTCGGTGCCAAAGATTTCGGTCAGCGCCACGAGCCCCTCGAACAGCGCTTCCGGATCGTCGCCGGCTCCGGCGGCAATCGCCATCATCCGCATCGCCATGGGGTCCTTGACGTCGATGCTGTCGCCGTTCTCATCGATGCCGATGACGTAGCGCATCCAGGCGGCGACTCCGAGGCCCAGATGGGCGATGGGGGCACCCGCCTTGAGCCGGTCGCGGATGGTGCCGAGCAGGCGCTGCGGCAGTTTCTGGCTGCCGTCCATGGCGATCTGCCAGGTCCGGTGCTGCAAGGCCGGATTGCCGAAGCGCTCCAGCAGCTGGTCGCGATACGAGGCCAGGTCGACGCCGGGCATGTCGAGCGTCGGGATCGCCTCTTGCGTCATCAAGCCGTGGATCAGCCGCACGAAAGCGGGATCGCCCATGGCCTCGGCCACGTATTGATGGCCCGCAAGATAACCCAGATAGGCCAGGGTCGAATGCGAGCCATTGAGCATGCGCAGCTTCATGCGCTCGAACGGCTCGACATCCTCCACCATTTGCGCACCGGCCGCTTCGAACGGCGGCCGGTCGGCGGGAAAATGATCCTCGATCACCCATTGGGTAAACGGCTCGGTCATGATCGGCCAGGCATCCTCCAATCCCGTCAGCGCGGTGATCATGGCACGATCGGCATCGGCGGTTGCCGGCACGATGCGATCGATCATGGTGCCGGCAAACGCCACGTGCTCGGCGACCCAGGCCCCCAGCTCCGGGTCGCGCAACTGGGCAAAACGCGCCACGATGCGCTTCGTCGTCGGCCCGTTGGAGGGCAGGTTATCGCAACTCATCACGCTGAACGGCGCGATGCCGGCAGCACGGCGCTGCGCCAGGGCCGCCACGATCATCCCCGGCGCGCTGCGCGGGGCGTCCGGATTGGCCAGGTCATGGACGATATCGGGATGGCCGGGGTCGAGTTCGCCGGTCGCCGGAGCGTAGCAATAGCCCTTTTCGGTCACGGTCAGCGACACGATGCGGATTTCCGGCGAGGCCATCAGGTCCAGCAGTTCACGGCGCTGCGTATTGGCGTCGAGCACTCGCAGGATCGAGCCGATGACCCGCGCCTTCGTGCCCGACGCGTCGCGCACCGCGATGGTATAAAGCCCGTCCTGGGGCTCCAGCGCTTCCTTGGTATCGGGCCTCCGCAGGCTGGCCCCGACAATGCCCCAGTCGGGACTGTCCCTGAGCAGGTCATCCACATAAACCGCCATATGAGCGCGGTGAAACGCGCCGATCCCCAGATGCACGATGCCCGGCGTCACGCGGGCGCGGTCATAATCGGGAACGGCGAATGCCGTCGGCGATCCGCTCAGGGTCTTGGCGCTCAGGCGGTTCATGGCGGCAGAATCTCCAAATATCGCGGCGCACCATAATGCCTTCCGATCTTGTATGGAAGGCCGGGAAAATCAGCCGTGCAAGCTTGCGGCACAAGCCGGTTTGACGGCATAAACACCCAACGCAACGGGGAAACCGAGCTTGGCACAACAGCGGTTCGTGAGCATGGGCGAAGCCATGATCGAAATGGCGGGCGGGGAAGACCGGCAATACCGGCTGGGCTATGCGGGCGATACGCTCAACACGGCCTGGTACATGCGCGCGCTGCTGCCACCCGATTGGTCGGTGGATTATTTCACCGCCCTGGGCGAGGATCGCTATTCCGGCGACATGCGCAAATTTCTCGATGCCAACCGCATCGGCACGCAGTTCATCGGCACCGTCAAGGGCCGCCGTCCGGGTCTCTACATGATCCATCAGGAGCATGGCGACCGCCACTTCACCTATTGGCGCGACCAGTCGGCGGCGCGGCTGATGGCCGAGGACAAGGCGGCACTGGCCACGGCGCTCGAAGGCGCCAGCATGGTCTATTTCTCGGGCATCACGCTGGCCATCCTGCATCCGCGGGCACGCGGCCGCCTGCTCGGCGCCATTGTCAAGGCCCGCGAAGCGGGCGCGACCATCGCCTTTGATCCCAATGTGCGCCCGGCCTTATGGAGCAGCGAGCGCGTGATGGGCTCGACCCTGACGGCAGCGGCGAGCCTGTGCGATATCGTCCTGCCCACCCACAGCGACGAAGCGCCGCTGTTTGGCGATGCCAACGCTCAAGGCACCGCCAGGCGCTATCTGGATCTGGGTGTCGCCGAAGTCGTGGTCAAGGATGGCGCCCATCCGGCGGTGATCGCCACCGCCACCGAGCACGTGCAGGTAGCGCCCCAGCCCGGCGCGGTCATGGTGGATGCGACCGGAGCCGGGGATTCCTTCAATGGCGCCTATCTGTCGGCGCGGCTTGCCGGCCAATCGCTGGAGCAGGCGGCCGCTGCCGCCCACCGTGTTGCCGGCATCGTCATCGGCCAGCGCGGCGCCCTGGTCGATCCGGGCCTGTTGGGCTCTGCCTGATCGCGCGCCTTAGGAATGATCCTTGTCGTCGGCGTCGTAGCGCGCCCGGGTCGCGTCCTCGGTAACCTGCTTTTCGCCCGGCGTCCGGGTGCTATTGCGCGACATGCCATAGGCCATGGCCAAGCCGAGCACGATAAGGCCACCAACCAGCGCGATGAGCCATAAAAACGGTCCTGAAGGTTCCATACGCCACACTCCTTTGCCGTTGAACGCCGGCCTGGAGTCATGGTTGCGCGCCAAACCTGTATTGCCCGCCACGAGGGATGGGGGCTCTAGCTCAGCAACTGGATGCGGTTGCCGAACGGGTCCTGGCTCTCGATCCCGCCTGCGACAGCCGATACCGGAGCGCCCACCGCCATCAGCCTCGCCCGGACGCCCTCGAGCGTCGCGATGTCCGGCACCACGATCGTGAACCAGCGCAACCCCGCAGCATCGGCGGGCGGCAGCTTGGCATTGCTCCCCGACCAGGTGTTGAAGGCGATGGTGTGCGGGGCATAATCCAGCCCCACATCCCCCATGCCGAACGAGGTGATGAGCAGCAACCCCGCAAAGCCGATGACGTCGCGATAAAATGTCATGGCCCGATGCAGGTCGGTGACATGGACATGCACATGCCCCACCCGTGTGCCTGCGGGCATGGCGGACGGCACCACCTCCAGCCCGTCAAGTTCACCCAACAGAGCCTGCAGATCGATCGGCTCCCGCCCCGAATGCGGCTTGCCGTCCCGGGTAAGCGCATAATGCCCCAATGCCGGATCGGCCAGGCTCCCCCGCCAGGGCGTTTCAAAGGTGATCTCGATGCCATTGCCGTCGAGGTCCCACAGGTAGATCGCCTCGGACACCAGATGGTCGGTGGGCGAAATGCGCACCGGGTGCTGCAGCGCCCGCACCGCCATCTGCGCCAAAGCGATGCGCGTGGGCACGTGAATGGCAACATGATAGAGCCCGATCGTGCGGGGCACCGACGGGCGGATCGCCCCCGTTTCCAGCACGATCAACGCCACCCCGCCCGCACCCAGCGTCAAAAGATTGCCTGCCTCGGCGAGGACCTCGAGCCCCACCACGTCCCTCCAGATCGCCAACGCCCTGGCGCGGTCGGTGACGGCGATGTGCACCGGCCCCAGCCGCGTGCTCAGCGGCAGGATGGGAGCGGAGCGAACATCGCTCTGGATACTGGCGTCGATCATGATGGCCTCGGGCTTGAGTGCGTAACCTTCGATATAGTCACACGCCCATTTTCCACCATCACTGCCCGATCGAAGGCAGTGTTCGTCACATCTCGGGCAAAGCGGGGCGCGTTTTGCCGTTGCCTGATGTTCAAAAGCCTGCGACTGACGCTGTTGTGTCAACGAAAAAAAGCTACAAGCCGCATGCCTCGTTTGCGGGCGAACCAGATCGGGAGACGAAAATGAAGATCATGTACACGGCCAAGGCGACCTCGACCGGCGGGCGGGCAGGCCATGGCGCGACCGATGACGGCGTGCTCGACGTCACCCTGACCACGCCCAAGGAATTGGGTGGCGATGGCGCCCGCGGCACCAATCCCGAGCAATTGTTCGCGGTGGGCTATTCGGCCTGTTTCCTCGGCGCCATCAAGGGCGCCGCCCGCCAGAGCAAGACCGTTATTGCGGAAGATTCCACCGTCACCGCCGAAGTCAGCTTCCGCGACCGCGACGATGGCGAAGGCTACTGGATCCAGGCAGCGCTTCAGGTGCACCTGCCGGGCCTGGACAAGGCCACGGCCGAGGACGTGGTGCGCCGTGCCCACATCATCTGCCCCTATAGCGAAGTCAGCCGCAACGGTTTCGACGTGACGCTCGACGTGGTCTGAACGTTCTCCTGGCACGATGTTTCTGCTCACCTCGCCCCTCAGGGGAGAGGTCGCCGCGTAGCGGCGGGTGAGGGGTGCGATGCTGCAATACAGCGCTATATCCCAGCATCGCACCCCTCACCCTAGCCCTCTCCCCTGAGGGGCGAGGGGACGATGAAACCGCTAATTTCGATGTCGCCAGCAGAAGAACCGGGACGCCACTCACGTCCCGGCGCTTTCTCAGGCGATCTTGAGCCCGCGCGTCAGCTCCAGCGCCTGCCGCTCGAACAGGCGGCGATAGATACCGCCCTTGAGCCCGATCAAGCTCTCGTGGCTGCCCTCCTCGACGATACGCCCCTTGTCGAACACCAGGAGCCGGTCCAGCGCCCGCACCGTCGACAGGCGGTGGGCGATGACCAGCGTGGTGCGGCCCACCATCAGGCGCTCCATCGCGTTCTGGATCAGCACCTCGCTCTCGCTGTCGAGGCTCGAGGTCGCTTCGTCCAGGATCAGGATGCGCGCATCGGCCAGAAACCCCCGGGCGATGGCAACGCGCTGGCGTTCCCCGCCCGAAAGCTTCACGCCCCGCTCGCCCACCATGGTCTCGTACCCCTTGGGCAGCGACATGATGAAATCATGCGCCGAGGCCTGCCGCGCCGCCAGCTCGATTTCGGCTCTGCCGGCGCCCGGACGGGCATAGGCGATGTTTTCGGCCAGCGACCGATGGAACAGCACCGGCTCCTGCTGCACGATGGCGATCTGCTGGCGCAGCGAGGCCTGCGTTACCTCGGCGATGGACTGCCCGTCGATGACGATGCGGCCAGTATTGACGTCGTAGAGCCGCTGGATCAGCTTGACGAACGTGGTCTTGCCCGATCCCGAATGTCCCACCAGCCCCACCCGCTCGCCCGGCGCGATGCGCACCGAGAAATCCTTGTAGAGCGGCGTCTTGTGCGAGCCGTATTGGAACGTCACGGCCTCGAAGGCGATGGCCCCCTTGCCGATGGCGATCGGCTTGGCGTCGCTCCTGTCGTCGATGCCGAGCGGCTGGCTGTGCAGGGCCACCAGCTCTTCCATGTCGTTGACCGAACGCTGCAGATTGCGCACGTGCTGGCCCACGTCGCGCAAATGCCCCGACAGAACGAAGAACATCGTCAGAACGAAGGTGATGTCGCCCGGCGTGGCCGCGCCTTGCTGCCACAGCCACAGCGCGGTGCCCAGGATCGCCGTTTGCATGATGGCCATCATCAGGCCCTGCACCCCGCCATTGAGCGTGCCGCGCTGCCAGGTGCGGCGGGTGCGCTTGCGCCATTTGCCGATCACATGGGTCAGCCTTGCCTCTTCGCGCGTTTCGGCGCCAAAGGCCTTGACCACCGGATTGCAGCTGACAGCATCGGCCAGCGCCCCGCCCATCCTGGTGTCCCAGGCATTGGCCAGCGTTGCCGCCGGCGCCACGAAATTGACCGACAGCCATACCGTCACGAACACATAGACCAGCGATCCCAGCCCCACCACCAGCCCCATCACCGGCCAGGCCAGCCCCAGGATCACCGAGGCCCCCACCAGCATGGTCAGCGAGGGCAGCAGGGCGGTCAGCAGCACGTCGTTGAGCAGGTCGATTGCGCCCATGCCGCGCGTGATCTTGCGCACGGTGGAGCCGGCAAAACTGTTGGCATGCCAGTCGGTCGAGAACCGCTGTACCCGGTGAAACGCATTTGCCGTCACATTGCTCATGATGTGCAGCGTAAAGGTGATGATGTTGAAAAACACGAACTGGCGCAGCACCACCGAGGTCAGGTACAGCCCCGACATGACGAGGAATGCCGTGACCGCGGCGCCCCAGACCTGTCCATCCTGGCCATTGCCCGATGCGACAGCATCGACCATGCGGCCGGCAAACAGGGGGCTCAGGGCTTCTGCCAGCGTGGCCAGCAGCACCAGCGTACCAATCAGGAGCGCGCGCAGCGGCTGGCGGCGCCAATAGCCAAAGGTGAAGCCGAGCACATTGCGAAAGGCGTCGGCACGAAATCCGAGTTTTTTGGACGACATGATGATGACCCGGCCGCTTTGCGCGCGCCGGCCTTCGAGACTGGATAGAAAGGGGCACAACCGGGACGGGAGCCAAATGATCCCGTCAGATCGGATAGGTTGTGATGGAAAGACCGCGAGCGGCCCGGGATCAATGACCCGGGCGGGCCGCGAATGGGAACCTAACGGCGACGAAGTCGCGGTTTGCCCATGGGGACGCCGGTAAACATGTCTGCCATATAACGCCTCCCCGAACTTCGATATGCTGCGGTGGACGGTTTGTACCCAAACAGTTCACCTTTGCCAACCGGGAAAATCACGGGCATGTGAGAAGTGTTGCAGCATTGCAATAGCCTTGGGCAAACACCCTCGCTCGTGTATCCCCGCGATCCTTCTCTCCCAAAGCAGCTCCAGCCGGCTTTGGCATGTCCATTCTTGCCCTTGCCTTGCCGCGAACGCCCGTTAGGGTACCCGCACCATCAACACCTGCTTCGGACGATCCCATGACCACGACGAACCCCATCGATCCCGTCAAACTCGACAAGCTGGGCGAAGTCGCCATCAAGGTGGGCCTGCAATTGGCGCAGGGGCAGGACCTCATCATCACCGCCCCGATGACCGCGGCGCCGCTGGTGCGCCGCATCACCGAGCATGCCTACAAGGCCGGCGCGGGTCTCGTGACCACCATCTATTCCGATGAGCAGGCTACCCTGATGCGTTACCAGCACGGCAATGACGCCAGTTTCGACAAGGCTGCCGGCTGGCTTTATGCCGGCATGGCCGAGGCCTATCGCAACAATGCGGCGCGCCTGGCGATTTCGGGTGATAATCCGATGATGCTGGCGGGGCAGGACCCGGCCAAGGTGTCGCGCGCCAATCGCGCCAATTCGGCGGCCTACCAGCCGGCCCTGCAACTGATCACCGGGTTCGATATCAATTGGAACATCGTCAGCTACCCCACGCTGGCCTGGGCGAAGCTGGTGTTTCCCAATGACGGCGACGATGTTGCCGTGGGCAAGCTCGCCGACGCCATCTTTGCCGCCAGCCGCGTTGATCGCGATGATCCGATCGCCGCCTGGAAAGAGCACAATGCCAACCTCAAGCAGCGCTGGACCTGGCTCAACGGCAAGAAATTCGCCGCCCTGCATTATACCGGACCCGGCACCGACCTTACCGTGGGCCTCGCCGATGGCCATCGCTGGAAGGGCGGCGCCTCCGAAGCCAAGAACGGCATCACCTGCAATCCCAATATTCCGACCGAGGAAGTGTTCACCACCCCCCATCGGGAGCGGGTATCGGGCTATGTCGCCGCTACCAAGCCGCTATCGCACAATGGTTCGCTGATCGAGGAGATGCAGGGGCGCTTCGAGGACGGCCGGCTGGTCGAGCTCAAGGCCAGCAAGGGGCAGGACGTGTTCAACAAGGTCCTCGACACCGACGAGGGCTCGCGCCGCCTGGGCGAGGTGGCGCTGGTGCCCCATTCCTCGCCGATTTCCGCCTCGGGCATCCTGTTTTTCAATACGCTCTATGATGAGAACGCCTCCTGCCATATCGCTCAGGGCCAGTGCTATGCCGATTGTTTCGTCGGCGGCAAGGAATTGAGCCAGGACCAGATTTTCGCCCAGGGCGGCAACAAGAGCCTGATCCATATCGACTGGATGATCGGGTCGGACAAGATCGACATCGACGGTGTCCACGCCGATGGCACCACCGAGCCCGTCATGCGTCAGGGCGAATGGGCCTAGTCCAAAGCTCGTTTGTTTCCGATCGGCGTCGTCTCCTGGCAAGAGCCATGGCCGGCATCGCTTTGCGGGGCAGGGGCTCCCAACGCCCAATCCCCGGCTCGGCGCAATAGCAGGCAGGTGTCCTTGCAATTGAGCATGCTCCGACCATGCGCCTAGCCCGCCGCATCTACCGCGCGCTCATCGCCCTGCTCGTCCTCGTCCTTGTGGTCGGCGGAGGCATGGCCGTCGACATCTGGCGCTTTGCCGGCGAAACCGCACCCGGCACGGCCGACGCGGCGCTGGTCCTGGGAGCGGCGGTAATCGGCTCCACCCCGACCCCGGTCTTGCGGGAACGCCTGCGCCATGCGGCGGATTTGCTACAGACCGGCCAGGTGCAAAAGATCGTGGTCACCGGCGGCCTGA
Source organism: uncultured Devosia sp. (assembly GCF_964244875.1). Classification (NCBI taxonomy): domain Bacteria; kingdom Pseudomonadati; phylum Pseudomonadota; class Alphaproteobacteria; order Hyphomicrobiales; family Devosiaceae; genus Devosia; species uncultured Devosia sp. Next base: position 248,839 of record NZ_CAXTKA010000002.1, on the reverse strand, counting down.
GCCCCGAGGACGACTTGACCGAGGCAGAAGCAAGCCGTAACTGGCTGGTGGCGCAAGGCATTGCATCCGCAGATGTGCTGCTTGAAGACGCCTCGCGCACCACCATCGAAAATCTCGCCTTCGCCAAGCCGGTGCTGGCCGCGAACGCCATCGACACCGTGCTGGTCGTCAGCGATCCGCTGCACATGCGCCGCGCCGTGATGATCGCGGCCCGCTTGGGCATCATGGCCCAACCCTCCCCAACCCCCACCAGCCGCTACCAAAGCTGGCAAACCACTTTGCCGTTCCTCGCCCGCGAAGTGTGGTTCATGGGCCAGTATTTGGTTACGGGAACTTAGGACAACGGGTTGTCGCCAGGGAGCCTGTGAACTGTGCACGATCTTGCCGCTTGCACAGCGCGACCCCTCCCCCTGTCAGGGGGAGGCTGAGTGGGGGTATGGGCGCCCCGATATCCGCGCCAGTCCACCCCCACCTTGATCCTCCCCCTCGAGGGGAGGTGTCGACTATGCCATCCCGCTACCACCTCGCCCGACCAGCCGATCAGCACCAGCTCACCTCGCCCTTCCGGGGAGAGGTCGGCGCGCAGCGCCGGGTGAGGGGAACGATGCTGCATTGATGCTCGATATCGCCGCACCCAACCCCTCAAACCCACCCGTTCAGCGCTCGATCGAAAATCTCCAGCGCCCGCGCCTTGGTCAATTCCACTGGATTGCCCCCCGCCGTCGGATCGACGATCGCCATGTCCCCGATTAGATCGCGCCTGGCGTCATCCACCCCCAAGTCCCGCAGCGTGTTGGGCACGTCGAGCCGGCTGCGCAGCGCCAGCACGGCATGCTGGAACGCCTCGAAGCTGGGCGATAGCCCGAGATAGGCCGCCAGCCGCGCCATGCGCTGCTCGATGGCCGTGCGGTTGACCGCCAGCACATAGGGCATGAACACCGCATTGGTCATGCCATGATGGGTATCGTAAAGCGCTCCCACCGGATGGCTCAGTGCGTGGATGGCACCCAGCCCCTTCTGGAACGCCGTTGCCCCCATTGCCGCGGCGCTCATCATATGTCCGCGCGCCGCGATATCGTTGGGATCGCGATAGACCCTGGGCAGGTTTTCCAGCACCAGCCTGATCCCCTCGATGGCGATGCCGTCCGCCAGCGGATGGTATCCGGGCGCGCAATAGGCTTCGAGGCAGTGCGCCAGGGCATCCATGCCCGTGCCCACGGTGATGAAGGCCGGCATGCCCACGGTCAGCTCCGGATCGGCAATCACCTGCCTGGGCATCATCAGCGGATGAAAGATCACCTTCTTGGTATGCGTCGCCTCGTCGGTGATTACCCCGGCGCGCCCCACTTCCGAGCCTGTTCCCGCCGTGGTCGGCACCGCCACGATCGGCAGGATGCCCTGGGGATCGGCGCGGGTCCACCAGTCCCCGATATCCTCGAACTCCCACATCGGCCGGGTTTGGCCCGCCATGAAGGCGATGACCTTGCCGCAATCGAGCCCCGAGCCGCCGCCAAAGGCGACCACCCCGTCATAGCCGCCGGCCCGTAGCGCCGCGATGCCGGCTTCGACATTGGCCGAAATGGGGTTCGGCTTCACATCGGCAAACACGCCAACATCGATCCCGGCAGCTTTCAGCAGCGCTAGGGTGCTCTGCGTCACCGGCAGATTGACGAGCCCCGCATCGGTCACCAGCAGGGGCTTGCTGATCCCGGCCGTCTTGAGCGCCTCGGGCAATTCGGCGATGCGGCCGGGGCCAAATTTGATGGCGGTGGGGTAGTTCCAGTTGGCTTTGGTCATGTGGCCTCCGGTGGCACGCCCTCGTGGTTCAAGGCTCGTGAAGAACTCGCACCTCACCATGAGGGCTACTCGGAATCGAGCTCCCAGTAGCCCTCATGGTGAGGTGGGAGCGCAGCGACCCTCGAACCACGAGGGCGTGGCCCTAGCCGTGCTTCAAATGATAACTCTTCGGCTGGGTCAAATTAGCGTAGCCGATCTCGCTGAGCGCGCCACCCTTGCCGGTATCCTTGACCCCGGTCCACACCAGTCCCGGATCGAGATAATCACACCGATTGGCGAACACCGTGCCGGTTTCGATCCGTGTGCCGATCCGGGCCGCCGCATCCAGATCCGCAGTCCAGATCGAGGCCGTCAGCCCATAGGGGCTGTCGTTCATCAGCCCGATCGCCTCGGCGTCGTCGCCCACCTTCATGATCCCCACCACCGGCCCGAAACTCTCCTCGCGCATCACGCTCATCTGATGATTGACCTGGGTCAGCACCTCCGGCGCCAGATAGGGCGAGCCGGCCTTGTCGCGTGCGTGCGTACCATTCAAATGCCGCCTTGCCCCGTCGCGCACGGCGTCCGCCGTCTGCCCGCGCACATGATCGGCAAAACTCCCCCGCGCCATCGGTCCGACCACGGTCCCGGCGTCGAGCGGATTGCCCAGTGTCCAACCCTTGGCTGCCTCCACGAAGCGCTCGACGAACCCGTCATGGATGCGTGCATCGACATAGATGCGTTCCACCCCGCAGCAGCTCTGCCCCGAATTGAAGAACGAGCCGTCCACCAGGTTTTCTACTGCATGGTCCAGGTTGGCATCGGCGCGCACATAGGCCGGGTCCTTGCCGCCCAGTTCGAGGCCAAGCGTGGCGAATGTCCCCGCGGCGGCCTTTTCGATCCGGCGACCCCCTTCGACCGAGCCGGTGAAGTTGACGTGGTCGATCGCGCCCGAGCCGATCAGTTTCTCGGTGTCCGCGTGACCCAGCACCAGGTTCTGGAACACCCCATCTGGCAATCCGGCTTGCTGGCTCGCCTGGGCAAATCGTTCGCCCGCCAGCAGCGTCTGGCTGGCATGCTTGAGAATGATCGTATTGCCCGCCATCAGCCCTGGCACGATCGAATTGACCGCTGTCAGGAATGGATAATTCCACGGCGCAATCACCATCACCGTGCCCAGCGCCTCGCGTGTGATATAGCGCCAAAACCCTGCTTTCTCGGGCTTCTCCACCGGCACCAGGCTCGCCTGGGCAATCTCGATCATGTGCCGCGCCCGCTCCTCGACGCCGCGCTTTTCCCCGCCATACCGCACCGGCCGGCCCATTTGCCAGGCCAGTTCGGGCACGATCTCTTCATTCATCGCCAGCAGCGCATCGACGAAGTGGCCCATCATCTTGGCCCGCTCCGCCACCGTCACCTCGCCCCATCCCCGCCGTGCCGCCTTGGCCCGGCTCACCGCAGCATCGATCTCGGCCCAGCTGGCCGCCGCCCGCTCGGCATAGACGCTGCCATCGATGGGCGAGATGATTTTAACCGTCTCCGTCATGGCTTACCCTTCAATTCCACGGCGTCATTCCCGCGCAGGCGGGAATCCACTCTGTCGATGGGACTGCGTCAACAAAAGAATGGGTTCCCGCCTGCGCGGGAATGACGCGGTGTTGGTAACATTGCAATTAGCTCCGTTCGAACCCGCGCTTGAGTTCCCAATCGGTCACGCGGCGATCGTATTCGAACTGTTCCCATTCCGCCGTGTGGACATAATGGCCCACCACATCCTCGCCGAACACCTCGCGCAGCAGCACCGAGTGGCGCAGCGTTTCGGTCGCTTCGCGCAGCGTCTTGGGAATTTCGCGCAGCGTCTCGGTGATATAGGCATCGCCGACAAAAGCCGGCTCCAGCGGCAGCTTGTCCTCGATGCCCTTGATGCCGGCGGCGATCAGCGCGGCGATGGCCAGATAGGGGTTCAGATCCGCCCCGCCGATCCGGCATTCCACCCGGATGGCTTTGCTGTTCTCCCCGCACAGCCGGAAGCCGGCGGTGCGATTGTCCGAACTCCAGATCGCCTTGGTGGGCGCAAACGTGCCGGCCTGGAACCGCTTGTAGGAATTGATGTAGGGCGCCAGGAAATAGGTGATGTCGCGCGCATGGGCGATCTGCCCGGCCATGAAATGGGCCATGGTCTGGCTCATGCCGTACCTCGCGTCCGGATCGGCGAAGACCGGCCTGCCAGTCCCGTCGGCCAGCGACATGTGGATATGGCTCGACGAGCCGGCCAGGTCATAATCCCACTTGGCCATGAACGTCACCGCCTTGCCTTGCGCATAGGCGATTTCCTTGGTGGCGTTCTTGAGCACCACATGCCGGTCCGCCATGGTTAGCGCATCGGCATATTTGACGTTGATTTCTTCCTGCCCCGGCCCCCACTCGCCCTTGGAGCTCTCCACCGGAATGCCCGAAGCCTGCAGATGCTTGCGCAGCGCGCGCATCACCCCTTCCTCCTTGCTGGTCTGGAAGATGTGGTAATCCTGGATATAGTAGCCGGACGTCAGAAGGTTGCGATGGCCCTTCTCGTGTACTGTGCGGAAATCGTCGTCGAACAGGTAGAATTCCAGCTCGGTCGCGGCGTTGCAGGTATAGCCCATCGCCGCCAGCCGCTCGATCTGGCGCTTCAGAATGGCGCGCGGGCTGTGCGGAATAGGCGCGTGATGGTGGTGATCGAACAGATCGCACAGCACCAGCGCCGTGCCCTCCAGCCAGCTGGCCTTCATCAGCGTGCTCAGATCGGGCTTCAGCACGAAATCGCCGTAGCCCTTGCCCCAATTGGCAGCCTCGTAGCCGGGCACCGGCTCCATGTCGATGTCGTCGGCCAGGAGGTAATCGCAGCCATGGGTTTCGTCATGGGCGGTCTCGAGAAAGTATTCGGCCTGCAGCCGCTTGCCCATCAGCCGTCCCTGCATGTCGGGAAAGGCCACAAGGACGGTGTCGATTGTCCCGGCAGCGATGTCCGTGCGCAGCGCGTCGAGCGAATAGGCGGCCATGGTAAACTGTTCCCGGCGTTACGGAATGATGGGGCCGCGGCGCACCGCGGCCCTTATGGATCATGCCTTCTGGTGTTCCAGCGCGAATTCTTCCTCGGGCGACAGGATCAGCTTGCTGCGGCCGATCACCGCGAAATAGGCCACGCCCACTGCGCACCACAGCACCACCCAGATCACGCCCTTGAAGAAATTGGGGTCCTGCATCTGGTAGCCCAGCGTAACCGCTGCGATAACGATGGTGACCACCGCTCCGCCAATCCCGAGCGGGCTTTTGAACGGCCGCTCGATCTGGGGCTGGTTGCGCCGCAGCAGGATGAAGCTGAGCGCCTGCATGATGTAGCTCAGCATCGCCCCGAACACCGCCATGTTGAGCAGCACCGTGCCGATGATGTCATCGCCAAGCTGGGTTTCCCCCGTGCCGCCCCCGCCATTGGCGAACCAGATGATCAGCATCACCGCCAGCCCCACCAGCGCCCCGGTGACCATGGCCACGTGCGGCGTCTTGTATTTGGGATGGGTGACTGACAATCCCGAAGGGAAATACCCCGCCCGGCTGAGCGAGAAGATTTGCCGCCCCTGCGCATAAAGAATGGTGTGGAACGAGGCGATCAGCCCCGTCAGCGCCACGATGCCCAGGACCACGGCGCCGCTATCGCCGTAAATGGCGCGAAATCCGTCCAGCAGCGGCTCCAGCGACGTGCCCAGCGCAAACGATCCGATCCCCGCGACGGATGGGTTGAGCAGCACGATCATGAAGGCCGAAACCAGCAGCGTGCCAAACCCTAGGATGATGCCGCGCGGCATGTCGCGCTTTGGATCGACCGATTCTTCGGCCGCCAGCGGCAATTGCTCGATGGCCAGAAACAGCCACACCGCAAAGGGCAACGTCGCCAGGACCCCGGAAAACCCGAACGGGAACCACGATCCATTGCCCTCGGGCAATTCCACCGGCTTGCCATCCGGTCCCGCCCCGATGTTGAGCGCCCAGCGCCCGAAATCCATGTGGGTGATGGCGCTGATCCAGAACACCACCAGCACCGCCAGCGAAATGAGCGTGACCACCAGCGTCACCTTGAACGACAGCGCCACCCCATAGATGTTGAGCGCGAGGAATATGGCATAGAATACGATCCATAAAATCGGGTACAGCGCCGGATCGATCCCGGTGATCGAGCCGAAATAGCCCGAAATGAAGGTGACGATGACCGCCGGCGTCAGCACGTATTCGACGTTCTCGAACAGCCCGGTGACGAACCCGCCCCAGGGACCCATCGAGGTGCGGGCAAACGAATACGCCGCTCCCGTATGGGGCAGGGCAGGGCTCATCTCGGCGATCGAGAACACCAGCCCCAGATACATCACGCCAATGATGGCGCCGGCCACCAGCATGCCGCCCCAGCCACCGGTCATGAAGCCGAAGTTCCAGCCCGAGAAATGCCCCGAGATCACGGCGCCGACCCCCAGCGCCCAGAGCTGCCAGATCCCCGCATAGCGGGTCAGTCCGCGTTTTTCGAAATAATCCTTGTCGCGCGTCGCATAGGCAACGCTGCCCATTCTTTTGCTGTCCGTCATCGTCCAAGCCCCTGTGTTGCGTCCCCAATCTGCTCGTCTAGCCTGCCGCCGCCCGGTTCTGCGCCGCATGCGCTTGTGTCAGGCAGCGGGCCAGCCGGTTCGCCCAGAGGGCAACCCCGGCCGGTTCGAGAATTTCGTCATTGCGCAATTCGATCATCGTGGCGTCCAGCCCGCGCCTGTCGCCATGGCGCTCCAGCGTCAGCGTCACCCCATTGAGCGCCGCATAGGGCTGGTTCCAACCGACATTGAGCTCCGGCGCGTCGTTTTTGAGCGCGTCCAGCAGCGCCCGCGTATAGCCGGTGTCCCGACCATGGATCAGCCCGATCGGCCAGGGACGCGGCACGCCTAGGTAAACCGGGGTAAAGGAGTGCATGCACACCAGCACCGTGCGCAGCCCCGCACTGGCGCGCTGCTCCAGCAGCGACTCGATCGCCTCATGGAAGGGTGCGTGATAATCCTTGATCCGCCGCGCCCGCTCCTCGGCGCTCACCCCGATATTGGCAGCGATCACGCTGTCTTCTGACAGGGTGCGGATCAGTTCGGGCGAGTCTGTTTCGCGATTGCAATCGATGATCAGGCGCGACACGGTCGAATGTACCAGCGGCGCATCGAGCAGTTCGACCAGGCGCTGGCATACCGACAGGGCACCCGGGTCCCAGGCGATATGCATCAGTCTTTGGCTCAGAGACAGCCCCAGATCGCCATAGCGTTCCGGCATGCGGTTGGACGCATGGTCGCATACCACAACGAAGGGCGAGCGCCCCTGCCCATTGATGGTGATTGCCGGCGGCAGCTGGCTCGCCTCGAGGCGAGTGTCTGCGCGTTCGTCAAACATGGTGTGCCCCAGCCGGATCGTTTATCCGGATTCCCCATCTTCAGCGCCGGCCCTCACCGGCATGCGAAAGATTAATGACAGATGAAAGTGTTTTGCCACAACTGTCAAAGGGCACTGTGGATAATCGGCGCCGCTATGCCGCGTCCACCCCGTCCAGCGCCAGGAAAGCCTCGGCACTCAAGCGGATTTGCGGATCGATTTTGCCGATACCGTCTGCATCCTTGCCCGAATAACTGAGCCGGTCCAGCACCGTGCGGATCACGTTGAGCCGGCCGCGCCGCTTGTCGTTGGCGCGAATGATGGTCCAATGGGCATGCTTGTGGTCGGTCCGCTTGAGCATCTCGTCGCGTGCCTGGGAATAGGCATTCCATTTGCCCAGTGCCTCCAGGTCGACCGGCGACAGTTTCCACACCTTGAGCGGGTCATGCCGCCGGTCATGGAAGCGCTTGAGCTGCATTTCGCGCCCGATCGACAGCCAGAACTTGAACAGATGGATGCCGTCATTGGTGATGCGCTTCTCGAATTCGGGCGCTTCGTCCAGGAAATGCTCGGTCTGCTCGGGCGTACAAAACCCCATCACGCGCTCGACGCCGGCCCGGTTGTACCAGGAGCGGTCGAACAACACCGTCTCTCCAGCCGCGGGAAACCAGTCGATATAGCGCTGGAAGTACCATTGCGTGCTTTCCCGGTCATTGGGCTTGGGCAGCGCGGCGATCAGGTTGAACCGGGGATTGAGGTTTTCCAGATAGGTCTTGATGGTCCCGCCCTTGCCGGCGGCGTCGCGCCCCTCGAATACCAGCATCACCCGTTCGCCGGTTTTGGCCAGATGGGCCTGCAGCAGCACCAATTGCTTTTGCAGCTCCAGCATTTCGGCTTCGTAAACCCCCCAATCCAGCTTATCCTCGTAAGGATAGCCCCCCGAAGCCATGGCCTTCTTCTTGATCGCCTTGGGCAGCTTGGGGTTTTCGATATCGAAGTCGTCGAACGGATCGCTCACCTGTCTCTCCCTTGTCGCATTCAACGTGCTATGAAGACCGACGATGTGCAAGTGGCGCCCGCCGCTTTGGTTTGTTTACGGTCTTCATGGTCGATCGCAGTTTCTCCCCGCGCGGCCGTCCCGCCGTGAGCGCCCTCAGCCGCCTGGCAAGCCACGCCACGCTCTTGGCCGTGCTCGCGGGTATTTTGATCGCGCTGGTCTTGTCGGCATCCCTGGCCTGGCCCCATGCCGCGCTGGCGTTTGCCGCCATGGCGCTGGTGGCAAGCCTGCTGCCGGGCACCGAAATCCGGATCGAGACCATGGTGCCGGTCGCCAGCGGGCCCGGCGATGGCACTCAGTTCGTTGCCGCCTTTGCCGACGCCCTGACCGATCCCTGCCTGCTGCTGGACCGGCGCGCCGTGGTGATCCATGCCAATATGGCGGCGACGCGCAAGTTTCCTAACGTCATCCCGGGCAATCCCGTCACCTTCGTGCTGCGCAATCCCGACCTGGTCCAGGCCATCGACGGCGCCGGCCGGGGCGGGGCAGTGCGCACGTTCGAACTGCATGAAACGCTGCCGTCCGAAACCTGGGACAAGGTCGTCGTCGCGCCCCTGCGGCGGCCCGATACCGAATGGTTCGAGGATGAGGATCGCCTGCTGATCGTCACCTTCCAGAGCCTGACCGAACTCAAGCGCGTCGATGCCATGCGCACCGATTTCATCGCCAATGCCAGCCATGAATTGCGTACTCCTCTGGCCTCCCTGCTGGGCTTTATCGATACCCTTTTGGGGCCGGCGTCGAGGGACGCGGCAGCGCGCGAAAAGTTTCTCGTCATCATGCGCGGTCAGGCCGAACGCATGAGCAAGTTGATCGATGATCTCTTGAGCCTCTCGCGCATCGAGATGCACCAGCATATCCGCCCCACCGGCAGCATCGATATCGCCGCGCTGCTGCGCGAGGTGCGCGAGGGCCTGCAGACCCAGGCACGCACCGCCAATGTCGAGATCGTCATGAGCCTGCCCGAAGGCGCGGCGACCACCACCGGGGACCGCAACCAGCTCTATGAAGTGTTCGAAAACCTGATCGACAACGCGGTCAAGTACGGCGCCAACGGCAAAACCGTGGAAGTGGCGCTGTCCCCCGCCGGGCGGCCGGGCTATCAGCATCTGGTCAGCGTCACCGATCATGGCCCGGGTGTCGAGCCCGAACATGTGCCACGCCTGACCGAACGGTTCTACCGCATCGATGCCGATACCAGCCGCAAGAAAAAGGGCACCGGCCTGGGCCTTGCCATCGTCAAGCACATCGTGCATCGCCATCGCGGCCAGCTCGTCATCAAGAGCAAGCCTGGCGAGGGCATGCGCGTCGACGTCCTGCTGCCGTGACCTGGCTTTGACCGGACCGCGCCTAAAGCTGCGGCTTTGTCATTGCCCCGTCACGATCGCGTCCTAATCGCGCTTCTCCCATCAGATAGGCACAATCATCGATGCGACAGACACTGAGCAATGCCAGGATCGTGCTGGCTGATCGCACCATCACCGGCTCGGTCGCCATCGAGGATCAAACCATCTTGGCCGTCGGCCCCGAGGCCGGCACCGACCATGGCATCGACTGCGACGGCGATTTCCTTGTGCCCGGCATCATCGACCTGCATACCGACAATATCGAGCATCACCTGCACCCGCGCCCGGCAGTCCGCTGGCCCTCGTCCTTGGCGGCGGTACTGGCTCACGATTGGCAGGTGCTCGGCGCCGGCATCACCACGGTGCTGGATTCGCTGTCCATCGGCGACTACGACAGCAAGGGCCAGCGCGGCGCCATGCTGGACGCCGCCATCGATGCCATCAGTCAGGCCAAGGCCGATGGCCTCCTTCACAGCGATCATTATTTCCATTTCCGCTGCGAGCTGTCCGATGCGGCCCTGCTCGACCTGGTGCCGCGCCACATGGACAATCCCGCGCTGCGCCTGGTCAGCCTGATGGATCACACCCCGGGGCAGGGGCAGTGGCACGATGTCAACATCTACCGCGAATATCGGCGCAAGAAGAGCGGCTATGTCTGGAGCGATGCCGAATGGGACGGCTATATTGCCGGCCGCCAGGCCATGCAGGCGCTGCATGTGACGCCCTCGCGCGCCTGGATTGCCGACGCAGCCAAGGCTCGTGCCACTCCCATGGCCAGCCATGACGACACCACGCCCGACGATGTCGAGCGCGCCCACGCCGACGCCATCGCCATCAGCGAATTCCCCACCACCCCGCAAGCGGCCCGGCGGGCGCGCGACTTGGGCATGAGCATCGTCATGGGCGCGCCCAATGTCGTGCTGGGCGGCTCTCATTCCGGCAATGTCAGCGCTCTGGCGCTGGCCGATGACGGCTTGCTCGATATCCTGACCTCGGACTATGTCCCGGCCAGCATGCTGCACGCCGCCTTCGTCCTGGCCCAGCGCGGTCTCGAACTGCATGACGCCATCGCCATGATCAGCGCCCGTCCGGCCGCGATCCTGGGATTTGCCGACCGCGGGCAAATCGCGCCCGGTCTGCGCGCCGATTTGCTGCGGGTAGGCGTGCTCGATGGCCTGCCGGTGATCAAGGGCATCTGGGTGGCGGGCCGCAAGTTCATGTGACATGCCGGGGGCGCACCGACGCTGCCCCAGGTCGAAGCCACGCCCGAGGCTGTCAAGCCATGGCGCCTGCGGCCTCGTTGCTCACCACGGAATCGTCGAATTGTTCCAGCCCGTGAAGGTGCCGGTCGCACCATCGGGACCAAGCAGGCAGACGCGCACGACTTCGCGCGAGCCGTCCTCGACCGACTCGGTGCCCGCGTAATTGTTGAGCGCCGTGCTGGTGAAACCGGGCGAAACCAGGTTGACCTTGATGCCTGTGCCTTCGAGTTCGATCATCATGGCCAGCGTCATGGCATTGAGCGCCGTCTTGGAGGCGGCGTAGCCGGGGCCGAAGATCGAGCGATAGGGGAAGGCCGGATCGGCGTTCCGCGTCAGCGAGCCGACCCCGCTCGACACATTGACGATGCGGGCAGCGACGCCCTGCTGCAGCAGCGGCAGCATGGCCTGATACACGGCCAGCACGCCAAACACATTGGTGTCCCAGATGGCGCGGACTTCTTGGAGCGAGGCATTGCTGGCGCGGCTGTTATTGCTGAATTCGGCAAGCTCGAAGTCGCCATTGCGGGTATTGGAAATGCCGGCATTGTTGACCAGCAGGTCGAGGCGGCCGAACTCGGCGCGGATGCGTTCGGCGGCGGCGGCGATGGAGGCTGCATCGGTCACATCGATCTGGATCGCAACAGCGCCTGCCCCGATGTCCTTGGCGGCCGCTTCGCCTTTTTCAGCACTGCGCGAGCCGAGCAGCACGGTGACGCCATTGGCGACAAGTTCCTTGGCGAGCTGCAGGCCGATGCCCTGATTTGCCCCGGTGACAAGGGCGATGCGGTTATCAGTCATGGTCGTTTCCTTTTTGACGTGCATTGTGGTCAATGGCGCCGCTTCGCGCTAAAACACAAAACGGAACAACATTCCGTCTTTATATGGAACATTGTTCCGTTTTGACAAGTGGAAACTTTTGCAATGAGCATGGACGTGCCTTCAAAAGGCGAGAGTGCGCTACGCGAGCCCGGCAAATCCAGGGCTCCGCGCGCCGATGCACAACGCAATCTTGACGCTTTGCTCAAGGCGGCAATGGCAGTGTTCATGAGTTCCGGCGTCGATGCGCCGGTGCGCGAGATTGCGGAAAAGGCCGGCGTTGGCGTCGCCACGCTCTATCGGCATTTCCCGCAACGTATGGATCTGGTGGTGGCAGTGTTCCGCAACGAGATCGATGCCTGCGCCGATGCTGCACCGGTGCTTGCCCGGGCCCATCCGCCCGGCGAGGCCCTGGGGCTATGGATGCAGCGCTATGTGGATTTCATCAACACCAAACGCGGGCTTGCCGCGGCGCTCCACTCGGGCAACCCGGTGTTCGAACCCCTGCCGGCCTATTTTTCCCAACGGCTACGCCCGGCGCTGCAAACCCTGCTCGATGCTGCCGCCGCCGCTGGCGAAATTCGCGGCGATACCGATCCGGATGATCTGCTTGAAGCTGTCGGCGGGCTCAGCCGATCCGCCCCCAATGGCGAGCTTGGCCAGGCGCGCCGCATGGTGGCGCTGCTGGTCGATGGATTGCGCTATGGGGCGGGCACTGGCGCCAAATTATGATGCCGCGAGCGCACCAAACGAAAAGGGCGCCCCGCGGGGCGCCCTGGTCGGGAGAAAGGATCAGCGCCGCTTGCGGTCGACCTGGTGATAGGCCTTGCGGGCATGGAATTCGCAATAGGGGCCGGTGTCCTGCGCGTGGCCGCCGCAGAAGTAGAAATCCTTGGCCAGCGGGTCGCCGATCGGCCATTTGCAAGTGGCTTCGGTCAATTGCAACAGGCTGAGCCGCTTGTCTTCGGGGATAAACATTTCCTGGCTGGCCGGCGCGACATAAAGCTGGGTCTCGACCTCGGGACTGGCCGCCAGGGCGGTAGCGCCCATGGTCTGCGGCCGGCTGTTCATGCTGGCGCGAACCTTGTTCATCCCCGCCATGGCATTGCCGATGCTCGAGGCCGGGCTCGAGACCCGGCGCGGCGCGGGGCGCACGGCCGGACGCGTGCGCGGGGCCGCATTGGTGGGCTTGGCCCGGGTTGAAAGCTTGAGCCGATGCACCTTGCCGATCACCGCATTGCGCGTCACTCCATCGCCGAGTTCGCCCGCGATCTGGCTGGCGCTGAGGCCGTCCATCCAGAGCTTCTTGAGAAGTTCGACGCGCTCGTCGGTCCAGCCCAGCGGCTGCGCTCCTGAAACCATCGTCAAAGTAGAATCCTTCATTGTGCTCCCAGAAAGGCCTGGTCGCCAATTATCTCTATCCATCGTATGTTGAGCGGGTCCGCCACACGAGATGTCGTGTCCCCAACGTTTTCCATAGTACGCCATGGGGTGAATCGGGATCAAGAGTCCGGGCCCACTTTCCCCGGAAAAACGAGTGCTTAACGTTGCGTAAAGAAAGCTTGAGTCAATTCAGTCACTTGGGCGGCAAACATTGACTTTGAAAGCAAAAATGGCCTATGTGAAGGGCAAACGCGCTGCAAAAACCGGCGCGTTTTTGATTTTTTCGGGGTCGTTTTTCAATTCGGCCCCGCCTCTGTGACTTCCGTGTAACACCAGCCATCAGGACCGCTCGCCATGTCTGCGCTCTACAGCACCTATGCCCGCTCCGACCTCGCCTTTGAGCGGGGCGAGGGCATGCGACTGTACGACCAGAACGATGTCGCCTATCTCGATTTCCAGTCCGGCATTGCAGTCAACGCGCTGGGCTATGGCGATGCCCATGTCGTGGCCGCGCTCAAGGCGGCGGCTGACAAGGTGTGGCACACCTCCAATGTCTTCACCATTCCCGAGCAGGAACGGCTGGGCCAGCGCCTGGTCGATGCGACCTTTGCCGAAAAGGTGTTTTTCACCAATTCGGGCGCCGAAGCGCTCGAATGTGCCATCAAGACGGCGCGCCATTATTTCTACGCCAAGGGCGAGACCGACCGCTACGAAATCATCGCCTTTACCGGCTCGTTCCATGGCCGCACGCTGGGCACCATCGCCGCCGGCGGCAATCCGAGCTATCTCGAAGGCTTCGGCCCACCCATGCCCGGCTTCAAGCACACTGCGCCTGGCGATCTGGCCGCGGTCGAGGCGCTGATCACGTCGCAGACCTGCGCCATTCTGATCGAAACCGTGCAGGGCGAGGGCGGTGTCACCGCCATGACGCCCGAATTCATGCAAGGCCTGCGCCGGCTCTGCGACGAGCACGACATGCTCTTGGTCCTTGACGAAGTGCAATGCGGCTACGGCCGGACCGGGCGCTTCTTTGCCTTCGAGTGGAGCGGCATCGTCCCCGATATCGTGGCCGTCGCCAAGGCCATCGGCGGCGGCTTCCCGCTCGGCGCCTGCCTCGCCAAGGGCGATGTGGCCGCCTCCATGGTGCCCGGCACCCACGGCTCCACCTATGGCGGCAATCCGCTGGCGACCGCCGTCGGCAACGCCGTGCTCGACCGCATCCTGGCCCCCGGCTTCATCGACAATGTCAACCAGATGGGGCAAAGGCTGGCCTGGCAGCTCCAGCAACTGGCCCAGAAATATCCCGAACACGTGCTCGAACTGCGCGGCAAGGGCCTGCTGGCCGGCATCAAGATCACCCCGCCGGTGCGCGATTTCGTCGCCCGGCTGCGCGCCGATCACCAATTGCTGGCCATCGGCGCGGGCGACAACGTGCTGCGCCTGATTCCTCCCCTGATCGTCACCGAAGCCGATATCGAGGAGGCCATGGCCAAGCTCGCCGCCGCCTTCGATGCCATCGAGGCCGAGGCGGCCTCGGTTCCGGCCGTGGATTGATCGCGATGTGTGGTGACCATCCTGAGCGCCGACGACGCGGCCTGTTCCCTCCCCCCTGAGGGGAAGAACAGGATAGGGAAAGCGTGCTCATGAGCCAGGCTTTGAGCGCTCTCCCCCGGCCCCTCTCCTTGCGAGAGGGGAAGTCGTTCGGCGCCAGCCGGCAAATTCCACGCGTCACAAAGGACCCCGGCCCATGACCACGACCGGCACACCCAGGCATTTTCTATCGATCGATGATTTCACCTATGGCGAACTGCGCGGCATGCTTGACACTGCCGTCTCGCTCAAGGGGCGCATGAAGGACGGGGACCGGCCCCAATTGCTCAAGGACAAGGTCCTGGCCATGATCTTCGACAAGCAATCCACCCGCACCCGCGTCAGCTTCGATGTCGGCATGCGCCAGCTCGGCGGCGAGACCATCATGTTGTCCGGCCAGGAAATGCAGCTGAGCCGCGAGGAAACCCTGTCCGACACCGCCAAGGTGCTCAGCCGCTATGTCGATGCCATCATGATCCGCATCCTGTCCCATGCCGACCTCATCGAATTGTCCGACGCGGCCACCGTGCCGGTGATCAATGGGCTGACCCGCCGCGCCCATCCCTGCCAGATCATGGCCGATCTGATGACCTTCGAGGAGCATCGGGGCAACATCAAGGGCGCCAGGGTCGCCTGGGTCGGCGACAGCAACAACGTGCTGCACTCCTGGGTCAACGCGGCCGAACTGTTCGAATGCCACCTGACGGTCGCGACGCCCGAGGAATACAGCCCCGAAAAGGACCTGATGGACGACATTCGCCGCGCTGGCGCCTACGTCACCCTGATCGAGGACCCGCGCGAGGCCGTCCGCGGCGCCGATCTGGTCATCACTGACACGTGGGTGTCGATGGGCGATGTCGATGTCGCCGAACGCCGCCGGGTCTTGAAACCCTATCAGGTCGATACCAGTTTGATGGCCTTGGCGGACAAGAACGCTCTTTTCATGCACGACCTGCCCGCCCATCGCGGCGACGAGGTGACCGACGAAGTTATCGACGGCCCACAATCGGTGGTGTTTGACGAAGCCGAAAACCGCCTTCACGCCCAAAAGGCCATTTTGTGCTGGGCCTTCGGCATCGAGACCAATTGAGAACGGACTGCCGGCTTTAACCGTTTTTTGTTCTCCCGCGCCGTTATCCCCTCGCCGGCGGGACCCTGTTCTGGGTTCCCGCTTGCACGGGATTGCTGGCGAGGATTGGATCGACGCTGAGCGGCTCGGCCTGCCAAAAGAAACCGAAATCATGACGACGGACGCGACCGCCATGCCTGACACTGTGATGAATTCCCTTGGCCTCGACCGCCCCGAGGCCGGCGACGATACTGTGGTGCCGTTCACGCTCGATAAACTCGATACCCGTGGCCGCTCGGTGCGGCTGGGCACCGCTTTGGATACTATTCTGAGCCGCCACAATTACCCCACCCCCGTCGCTCGCCTCCTGGGCGAAGCCGTGGTGCTCGCCGCCCTGATCGGCACGTCATTGAAGTTCGACGGCCGCTTCATCATGCAGACCCATACCGATGGCCCCGTCAACCTGATCGTCGTCGATTTCGATGCGCCCGACGGGCTGCGCGGCTATGCGCGGTTTGACCACGACGCTCTGGTCAAGGCCGCCGAGTCAGGGCGCACCGCCCCCGGTGAGCTGCTGGGCCATGGCCATCTGGCCATGACCATCGATCAGGGCGCCGATATGGAGCGCTACCAGGGCATCGTCGCGCTCGAGGGGGAATCGCTCGAGGACGTCGCCCATACCTATTTCATGCAGTCCGAACAGATCCCCACCATGGTCCGGCTGGCGGTCGCCGAATTCCAGCAAAAGGGCGATCACCGCCCCCATTGGCGCGCCGGGGGCCTGCTGATCCAGCATCTGCCCGAGCACGGTCAGGCAGTGATGGCCGACCTGCCCGGCGATGGCGATTTTTCCAATCCGCACGCCGTCGATCCCGATTTCGTCGAGCCCGATGGCTGGACCGAAGCCAAGACCTTGGTGGCAACCCTGGAAGATCTCGAACTCGCCGATCCCGACCTGTCGTCCGAGCGGCTGTTGTTCCGCCTCTATCACGAAACGGGCGTCCGGGTGTTCACCCCCGCGGCGCTGGTCGAGCGCTGCACCTGCTCGCCCGATCGTATCGAGGCCATGCTTGCCACCAGCTTCGGCGCTGAAGATCGCGCGGAAATGGCCGTCGATGGCCAGATCGAAGTCGTCTGCGAATTCTGCTCGACCGCCTACCACTTCAACCCCCATCAATTCGACGCCAAGCACTGACCTGAGGACCTGAAAACGGGAGCGCCGGTGGCGATCCTTATTGGATAAATCCGTTCTGACAGGCACTTGCGCACTTGTACGTGAACGTACAATATGCCCTCCAATCCAATGGCGGGGCAGCGCCAGTGATCGTCTTTCCACCGTCGCACCATGCGCGAGCAGCGCGCATGACCATTCCGCCTTGGGCAAATTCCGGTACGGGACGCTAGCGGTGTCCGACGCGCTCGACCTGATCGTCGCCGTGAGCGGCACCACCGGATTGGGCGCCAGGCAGATTCTCGAAGCGGCCTTGGAGCGCGAAGTTGATCCGCTTCATTATTGCGCCGCCACCTTGGGTTTGGGCCAGGCAATAGTGATGGAACGCGCAGCCGCTTGGGCCGGCTTCGCGTTTTATGAGGTGGTGCCGCGCGGCCTGACCGGCCAGGCCGCTCCCGTTCGGCTGGAAGAGCTCGCCAATGCTCGCGTGCTTGCCATGCGTCTGCTCGATCGCGACGTCTTGTTCTCGGCGCCCAATTATCTCGAAATCCTGGCGCTCGCGGCCCGCCTGCGCCAGCGACCGCAACTGCACCACCGCCTCTGCTTCGTGCCCGAAAATGCGCTGCGCGATTATCTGGTCCGCGCCAGCGCCACCGCCCTGATCGATGGCTCGCGCCAGTCGCTGGCGCGGCGCTGGCCCTTCGCCACTGCCCAGTTGGAGCTGACGCGGCCGGCACGCATCAGCTTCGTCGCGGGCTTGATCCTGCTGTTCGTCCTGGTGCTGCTGGAGCCGTTCGCCGGCCAGCTCTGGCTCCTGCCGCTGACCGTGCTGGCTCTGGTGGCGCCCGCTGCCCTGCGCATGGCGGCGGTATGGCGCTGGCTGCGGCGAACGCCGCCAAAACCGGCACCGCTGCGCCCCGACGATGCCGAACTGCCGGTCTATTCCGTGCTGATCCCGCTGCGGGACGAGGCCCATATGGTGCCCCAGCTTCACGCCGCCATGTGCGCTCTCGATTATCCGCCCGAAAAACTCGACATCAAGTTCGTCGTGGAGGACCGCTCGCAGGCCACCCTGGAGGCGGCCGGTCAATGGCCGCAAGATCCCCGCTTTTCCCTCGTCGCCGTGCCCGATGCGGCCCCGCGCACCAAGCCCAAGGCGCTCGACTATGCACTGCCTCTGTGCCGTGGCGATCACGTCGTGGTGTTCGACGCCGAAGACATCCCCGATCCCGATCAGCTCTGGCGCGCGGCGCTGGCCTTCCGCGATGCGCCGGACATACACTGCCTGCAGGCCGAACTGGTGATCGAGAATGGCGGCGAAAATTGGCTGACCAGCCTGTTCGCCGGCGAATATGCTGGCCTGTTCGGCATTCAATTGCCGGCTCTGGCGGCCTGGCGCTTGCCATTGCCCCTGGGCGGCACCTCCAACCACTTTCGCATCCAAGCCCTGCGTGACCTTGGTGGCTGGGACGCCTTCAACGTGACCGAGGATGCCGATATCGGCATGCGGCTGGCGCGCCTGCGCCATCGCACGGCCGTGCTGGCCTCCCGCACACGGGAAGATGCCCCGATAAAATTGCGCGTCTGGATGGGCCAGCGCACCCGCTGGATGAAGGGTTGGATGCAGACCTTCATCGTCCATAACCGCAATCCCCGCCTGCTGCTGCGGCAAATGGGATTGGTTCCGATGCTGGTGTTCGAGGTCACCGTGCTCAGCATGATCGTCTCGCCTCTGCTGCACGCTGCCTTGCTGGCGCTGATGCTGGGGCAGTTGGCGCTCGGTATTCCCCTATTCGCCGGCGCGGGCGCGGCTTGGCTGACCCTGCACATCGCCATGCTCATGCTGGGCTACGCCACCGCCCTGGCGGTGACGATCGCCGGCTTGTGCCGGCAGCGCCGCTATCGCCTGCTGCTGGCCCAACTGGCCTTGCCGCTATATTGGCTATTGGCGGGCATGGCGACCTTGCGCGCGCTGTACCAGTTGATCGATCGCCCGTTTTATTGGGCCAAGACGGAGCATCGGGTCAGCCGCACCAATCCGGCCGTGCCCAAACCACAGGTGTTCCCTGTCGTCGAAGCTGCCAAGGCGGCGCAATAGCGCCATTCACGTGCTGGGGAATCCGGCGGCACAACTGTCTTAGCTACGCCAGCGCGGCGTCGGCTCGAACAGCGTCTGCAGCATTTCGGGTGCCTCCCCGTTGATCCGCCGCACCAGCAGGCGCGTCAGTTCTTCCCCGGCGGTGAACACGTCTTCCACGATACTGTCGAGCTTGGGAAACAGCGTGGGCAGGATGTCGGAGGTCTGCTTGAAGATCATCTCGATGTCGCGGCCCAGCATCAGTCCGCCGTCCTGCAAGCCACCGATCAGCGCAATGGCCCGCATTTCGCTGTCGCACACGATGCCGTCCGGACGGTCGGTCTGGCGCGCGATGTCCTGACCCAGTTGGCGGATGTCGTCGGGCCGGCCGCGCGCGACCGCGCTGTCCAATACCGTGCCGATCACGCCAAGGCGCGCCGTGGCCCGCTGGAAGGCCGTGACGATATTGTGGTGGTTGGTGGTGCTGTCGTCTCCCACCAGCAGCAGCAGGTGCCTGCAGCCCTTGGCCGCCAGCCGCTCGGCCGCCAGGCTGGCAAAAACTTCCGAATGGAAATCGTGATAGGCGTGCTGGGTGAAAAATTCGGTGCGGCCATGGCTGACAAAGGGAAACCCCGCATCCATCAGCAATTGCACGCGCCGGTCGCGCGGCGCGGTATGAGTGATGATCACGCCGTCGGCGGTGCGATTGTCCAGGATGTAGCGCACGGTATCGACCGACTGGGTGCGCACGAATTCGGGGATCACCGTCAGATGGTAGCGCGAACCCCTGATGGCGTTGCCGATCCCCTGGATCATCTGGCGCGCGAAATCGATGGAATCGTCGCCTCCGTCGAGCACCAGCGCCACCACATTGGTTTTGCCGGTGCGCAGCCGCACCCCCGCCCGGTCGGGCACATAGCCCACTGCTTCGGCGGCTTCCGCCACCTTGCGGCGCGTTTCTTCCTTGAGCGCGGTGCCCCCGCGCAACGACAGCGATACCGTCGACTGGCTAAGCCCGGTGAGCTCGGAAATCGTGCGCAGCGTCGCACGCTGCCCGCTTGGCGTCGTGCCCTGTCCGCTGGATTTGATTGTGCCGGCCATAACCCGTCCGATTGTCTGCCGCGATCTTTTACACCTTGGACGACCGATTCAAAACAACGAAGATTTTGCAACGATGCAGCCTGAGGCACGTCCCTCATGCCCCGATGTTCACAGATCAAACAGGCATTAAGTTACGGAAAAATAACACGAAAAAAGTCAGAATGCCATCACAAGGCGCAGGTTTTGTTCAGCACCATTGCAACGTTGCAATTAACATGATTAGCTTTGCTGGCGCCGGGGGAGGGTTCGGCGCAAGGGCCGCGCAATGTCGCGGTGCGAGCACCTGAGGAGGAGTTCATGCTCAAACGCAACCTGATGGCGACCGTCGCCGCTGTCGCCATGGCCGCGGCTTCGGCTATGCCGGCACATGCCGAAATCACCTTTATGTACGCCACCTGGCTGTCGGGCCTGGTGGAGCCGGCCATTGCCACGTTCGAACAAGACACCGGCGAAACGGTCACCGCCGTCAAGCTGCCCGACCAGGGCTATGACCAGCGCGTGGCGCTGGACCTGTCGGCCGGCACCGCTGCCGATGTGGTGCTGATGGATAGCTTCATGGTGAGCGAGCTCGCCTCGTCCGGCTACCTGCATCCGCTGGACGAACTCGCGGCCGGCTGGGACCAGTACCAGTATTATCTCAAGGGCCTGATCGAAGTCGGCTCCTATGACGGCAAGGTCTATTCCCTGCCCACCGATACCGACGTGCGCATGCTGTGGTACAACAAGGCCAATTTCGAAAAGGCCGGCATTGCCCTGCCATGGGAGCCCAAGAGCTGGGCCGAAGTGCTCGATGCCGCGCAAAAGCTCAAGGACGCGGGCGTCGAATATGCCTTCCAGCTCCCCGCCGGCACCAAGCAGGGTGAAGCCACCACCATGCAGGGCTTCTATATGGCCCTGCTCGGCGCCGACGTGCCCGAGGGCGATCGCAACCGCTTGCGCGACCGCACCAGCGGCAAGTGGATCGGTGACAGCCCGGCCATCCGCAAGACGCTGCAGCTTTATCACGACGTCTATGTCGGCAAGGAGTTGACCGCGCCCGACCTGAACTACGCCACCGATATCTCCGCTTCGGTGCGTGAAGCCATGGCCAACGACACCATCGGCATCCTTGCCTCCGGCTCATGGGAAGATGCCTGCCTGTGGGATTGCACCGGCGCCAATGTCCCCAGCCGTGAGGAACGCGACGCGCTGGTCGGCTGGACGCCGTGGCCGGGCTCGGGGGATCCCGGCACCAATGCCACCACCAATATCTCGGGCGGCTGGGCCGTCGGCGTCAACGAAAAGGCAGCCGATAAGGATCTGGCGTTCAAGCTGGTCGAAACCATCTTCGACAAGGCCAATTTCGAGGCCTGGACCATCGCCAATCACCGCATGGGCGTGCGCACCGATATTTCGGAATCCCCCGAATATACCGCCGACGCCTACCTCGCCAAGGCGACGGCCCTTGCCGCCACCACCACCGGCCGCGACACCGTCCCCGGCTACCAGACCGTTTCGGCCCTGGTACAGCAGGCGACCGCCGACATTCTCGACGGTGGCAGCGTCGAGGACGTGGTCAAGGAATATCATGACGCCCTGGTCGACGAGTTCGGCGAAGACGCGGTCATGACCTACGAGTAAGCAGAGGCCCTCCCGGCACGGCGGCGCTCCGAACCAACCCGGACGCCGCCGGTACGGGTGTCTAGACATGTTTGTTTAGCCGCGGTGTCACCCGGCGTAGGCCGGAACCCATCCCGAGATGGCGAAACCCGACACCATCTCAGGATGGGTTCCGGCCTGCGCCGGAATGACACCGACTATTATTTGCAGGATCGTGCCAGCAACCATGAAAAACCAGATCAATCCCTGGCTGGCCTCCAATCTCTGGCTGCTGGTCATCGGCATGCTGCCCGCCTTCCTGCTGCTCGCCGCACTGATCTATTTCACCGCCTGGGCCTTCAGCTTCTCGTTCACCGACCTGGAACTGGTCGGCCGCAAGTCAATCGACTGGAACTGGGTCGGCTTCGAGAACTATGTGCGCCTCTGGACCCGCAAGGGCTTCCTCGACGCGCTCTGGACCACGGTGGTTTTCACGTTCTTTTCCGCCATTGTCGGCCAGAGCGTGCTGGGGTTTCTGTTAGCGGCGACGTTGCGCACCACCAAATCGAACCTGCGCAGCTTCATCGAGGTCGCCATCATGCTGGGCTGGCTGCTGCCCGATATCGTGGCGGCGTTCCTGTGGTCGGCGACCACCGCCCAGACCGGGCTGATCAACAACCTGATCATCACCCCGCTCGGCTTCAAGCCGGTCAATTTCATCAGCGAATTCGCCCTGCCTGTCGTGACCATCGCCAATATCTGGAAAGGCACCGCCTGGAGCTACCTGCTGTTCTCGGCGGCGCTGGACTCCGTGTCCCGCGAGGTCGTCGAGGCCGCCAAGGTCGATGGCGCGACGCCGTTCCAGCGCATCTGGCTGGTCATCCTGCCGATCATCCGCCCGCATATCGCCACCAACATGCTGTTCATCACCATCTGGACCTTCACCTATTTCCCGCTGATCTATGCGCTGACCGGCGGTGGCCCGGGGCGCCAGAGCGAGACGCTGGCCATCTTCATGTACAAGCAGAGTTTCGGCACCGGTAAGCTGGGCTATGGCAGCGCCATTTCGGTGGCCATGCTGCTGATCGTGGGTGCCCTGTCGCTGATTTATCTCCGCCTCTTGCGGGAGCCGAAATAATGGAAAATGAAGGCCATTCCCGCGCCATGGCGCTGGCGCTATCGTTCATGGCGCTGATCTGGATCAGCCCCTTTGCCTGGCTCATCCTCAATGCGTTCGATCCGGCGGCGACCGGCCGCCTGGCCGTGCCGCAAGGCGTCACCTTGGGCAATTTTGCCCAGGCGATGAGCGGCAATACCGGCCGCCAATTCCTCAATTCGATCTATATCGCCGCCGGCACCGCCACCCTGACCGTGATCGTCGGCATCGCCGCCGCCTATCCCCTGTCGCGGCTCAAAATCCCCGGCCGCAATGCCTTCCTGTGGGCGCTGGTGATCATGCGCATGCTGCCCTCCATCGGCGTCCTGGTGCCGATGTACTTCGTGTCCCAATCCATGGGCCTGCTCAACAATTACGGCGTCGTGCTGGCCCTGACCATTCTCAACCTGCCCTTCACCCTGCTGCTGCTGAAAAACTTCTTCGATACCGTGCCGGTCGAGATGGAGGAGGCGGCTTACGTCGAGGGCGCCAGCCTCTGGCATATCGTTACCCGCATCGTCCTGCCGCTGTCGCGCGCCGGCATTGCCGTGGTCTGGTTCTTCACATTTACCGGCGCCTGGAACGAGTTCCTGCTGCCGCTGATCTTTTCGCGCACCGAACAGGGTTTTCCCATGTCGGTGGGGCTCTATGCTGCCTTTGGCCAGAACGGGGCGATCCAGTATGGGTTTCTCGCGGCCTATTCCATTATCTACGCAGCGCCGGCGGTCGGCGTTTATTTCTTGTTACGGCGCAACATGAACACAGGGTTCGCCGGTGTCGGAGTTAAAGGATGACCTATTCCAATCCCCTGTCGGCCAAGCTCGGTTTGCTGGACGACGATCTCAAGACCGAGGGGAAACTGCTGCGGCTCTGCGCCGACCTGCATGCCAAGATCGTGACCCCGCTGGACACCCCGTTCGCCTGGCGTTTCCTCGAACAGGGGCTGGGCGCCGCCGACGCGCTCAAGGCCGATTGGCACGCCTGGAAGCCCTTCGACGATCGCACCGTCTGGGCCCGCAAGCAGGACAATACCTGGTTTGCCGCCGAAATCACCGTGCCCAGGGAGGCAGCCGGCAAGACCTTCGTGCTGCGCGTCAGCTCGCAATGGCAGCAGCGCCCCGGCTCCACCGATCCCCAATGCCTGGCCTATATCGATGGCTCGACCGCCCAGGCGCTCGATGGCAACCATACCGAACTGGTGGTGATGCGCAATGCCAGGGCCGGTGCCAAACGGGTCGTGCACGTCAATGCCTTCACCTTTTTCGAACGTCCGCTGGTGGGCTTTGCCACCGAGTTCTTCGTGCGCAACGAGCGCGCCGAAAAGCTCTATTATGACCTGCAGACCCCGCTCGAAGTGGCCATCCGCCTGCACCAGACCGATCCGCGCCGCCATGCTATCCTGCGCCTGGTCAACGACGCGCTGCGCGCGCTGGATCGGCGCGGGGCTCATACTGCGGCCTTCGAGGCTTCGCTGGGCGCGGCCGAACGGATCGCCGCCAGGATTTACCAGCTCAAGGATACGCAAGTGCAGCCGCTGATTTCGGCGGTGGGCCATACCCATCTCGATGTCGGCTGGCTCTGGCGCGTCCTGCATACCCGCGACAAGACCGGCCGCAGCTTTGCCACCGTCATCGAGCTGATGAGCGAATATCCCCAGTTCGTCTTCATGTACAACCAGTCGGTCCTGTTCAATTTCCTCAAGACCGATTACCCCGAAACCTGGGCCCGGGTGAAGGACAAGGTCAAGTCCGGCCAGTTCGAAATCGAAGGTGCCATGTGGGTCGAGCCCGATGTGAACATCGTGTCGGGCGAGTCGCTGGTACGCCAGATCATGCGCGGCCGCCGCTTCCACATCGAGGAGTTCGGCGTCACCCCCAAGACGGTGTGGTTGCCCGATACGTTCGGCTATTCGGCCAACCTGCCCCAGGTCATGGCCCGCTCCGGGCTGGACTATTTCGTCACCTCCAAGCTGAGCTGGAACGACACTGACCGGCACCCCTACGACACCTTCTTCTGGCGCGGCATCGATGGCACCAAAACCAAGGCGCAACTGATCACCGCGCAGCGCTTCGAAAGCGAGGAAATCTTCACCACCTACAATTCCGACCTATCGGTCAGCGAAGTGCTGGGTGCCTGGAAACGCTACGAGCCCAAGGCCGCCTATGACGAAGTGCTGCTTTGCTATGGCTTTGGCGATGGCGGCGGCGGCCCCACCCGCGCCATGATCGAGCGCGGCACGCGCCTCGAGCGCGGCATTCCCGGCGCCCCCCGGCTCAAGCTCGAAGGCATTGCCCCGTTCCTTGATCGCCTGGGCCGGGCCATGACTGCCGATCCGGCCCGCTTCCCCGAATGGAACGGTGAGCTTTACCTGCAATATCACCGCGGCACCCTGACCTCGGTGGCCAGGAACAAGGCCAATAACCGCAAGTCCGAACGCGTCCTGCGCGAACTCGAACTTCTGGCCGCCCTGGCCCTGGCCCAAAGCGGGGCCAGCTATCCCCATGCCCAGCTCGAAGCCTTCTGGGAAACCGTCCTCATTAACCAGTTCCACGATATCCTGCCGGGCACCTCGATCCCCGAGGTCTATGTCGACAGCGACAATGAATATGGCGAAATGTTCTCGACGCTCGCTTCCGCCAATGGCCCCTGGCACGCGGCAGCCGCCGCCATTCCGGGCGGCAGCGGCGGCACGCGGCTGTTCAACTTCATCAGCCAGGCCCGCCCCAACGCCTTGGTGAGCCTGGGCAGCGACCGGGCCCTCGAAGGCGCCGGCCTCGCCCAGGGCGGGGTGACGCAGCCCTTGCAGGCCCTGGTTGGCGCCGGCGGCGAAACCACCTATGCGGCCCCGGTCACCGCGCTGGCCCCGCTCGGCTGGACCGGCGTCGAACTGGTCAGCGGCGTCGCCTCGACCAGGTCGAGCCTGTCGGTGGGTAAGGATCACCTGGAAAATGCCCAGCTGCGCATCCAATTCGACAAGGCCGGGGAAATCACCTCCATCCTCGACAAGACGCGCAACCGCGAGGTCATCGCCCCCGGACAGACGGCCAATCGCCTCATAGCCTATGAAGACAAGCCCATGGAGTGGGACGCCTGGGACATTGATCGCTATTTCGAGGAACAGTCCTGGCCGCTGGCGGACGCCAAGGCCAGCATCATTGTGGTCGAAACCGGCCCGCACCGCGCCGCCATCCGCATCGAGCGAACCTATAACCTGTCACGCATCGTGCAGGTGGTTTCGCTGGAGGCGGGCGCCCGGCAGATCGAGTTCGATACCTTCGCCGATTGGCAGGAGCGCGCCACCGTGCTCAAGGCCGGCTTCCCCCTTGATCTCAACACTTCCGAAATTCGCTCGGAAATCCAGTTCGGCCATGTCAAGCGCCCGACGCACCGCAATACCTCCTGGGACAAGGCGCGTTTTGAAGCCTCCATGCACCGCTGGGTGGATATGAGCGAAAACGATTTCGGCGCTGCCCTGATCAATGACTGCAAATATGCCTATGACGCGCTGGAGCAGACCGTGCGGCTGACCCTGCTGCGTGGCCCCACTTTCCCCAGCCCCGATGCCGATATTGGCGAACATCGCCTGCGCTATGGCCTCTTTATCCATGACGGCGTGGCCGATTTGGCAGAGGTACATCGGGCGGCCGAGCGCTTCAACAATCCCATTGCCGTGTTGGGCTCCCTGCAGCCCAAGCCCGCCACCGGCGCCCCCGATGCAAGCTTTGCCCTCGCCACGGTGGACGCAGCCAACGTCACCATCGAAACGGTCAAGAAAGCCGAAAAATCCGACGCCCTGGTGCTGCGAATTTTCGAGACCGCCAACACCCGAGCCACCGCGACCATCACCTTCGGCCTGCCGATCAAATCCGCCAGGCTGGTCAACCTGATGGAGGAGGGCGACGAGGGGAAGGTCTCGGTGGTGAACAATACCGTCGTGCTGGAATTACGGCCATTCCAGATCGCTACGCTGATGGTTGAGGTAGCCTAGGCCCCCTCATCCGGTGTGAAGGCCTATCGCAGGATCACCTCGCCCCTCTGGGGAGAGGTCGGCGCGCAGCGCCGGGTGAGGGGTACGATGCCGGAGCAAGAGCGATGTCCCAGTATCTCACCCCTCACCCTAACCCTCTCCCCAAAGGGGCGAGGGGACGAAAGAGCGGATAGCACGGCTTGCAACCAGGCCGGCAAAAGACGAAGGCGAAGGAGACCACGATGAGCGATGTTGAACTGACCGGCGTGCACAAATCCTACGGCAATGTCCCGGTGCTGCACGGCGTCGATCTGACCATCAAGTCGGGCGAGTTCGTGGTCTTTGTCGGGCCCTCTGGCTGCGGCAAGTCGACCTTGTTGCGCATGATCGCCGGGCTCGAACACATCACCGGCGGTGAGGTGCGCATCGGCGGCAAGGTGGTCAACGATGTGCCTTCGCCCCAGCGCGGCATTTCCATGGTGTTCCAGTCCTACGCGCTCTATCCCCATATGAGCGTTTACGACAACATGGCTTTCGGCCTCAAACTCGCCAGGACGCCCAAGGGTGAAGTCGACCAGCGCGTACGCGAGGCGGCGCGCATCCTGCAGATCGAGCCCTATCTCGATCGCATGCCCAAGGCGCTGTCGGGCGGCCAGCGCCAGCGCGTCGCCATCGGCCGGGCCATCGTGCGCCAGCCCAAGGTGTTCCTGTTCGATGAGCCGCTCTCCAATCTCGACGCGGCGCTGCGCGGCCAGACCCGCGTCGAGATTGCCCGGCTGCACGATACGCTCGATGCCACCATGATCTACGTCACCCATGACCAGGTCGAGGCGATGACCCTGGCCGACCGTATCGTCGTGCTCAATGCCGGCCGCATCGAGCAGGTCGGCACGCCGCTCGACCTCTACCGCCACCCGGTCAACACCTTCGTTGCCGGCTTCATCGCCAATCACACCATGAATTTCGTCGCCGTGACGCCCCGGGGCAGTGTTCTGGCCTTGCCCGGCGGCAAAGCCATAACCACCGCCAACCCCCAGGCCGCCAACGCGGCGAGCCTGGGCGTACGCCCCGAGCATCTGGCCCTGTCCGACGCGGCCGGCGCCCACTTCACCGGCACGGTCGAAGTCATCGAGCAGTTCGGCGAATACGCCCTGATCCACGTCCTGTTGCCGACCGGGGAAACCTTGACCGTCAAGCTCGACGGCGCCACCGACCTGCAACTGCACGCCCAGGTGCATGTCGCCCTGGACCCAGCCTTGGTGCATCTGTTCGATGCCGGCGGCCGGGCGTTGCGGTTGTAGGGGCACTTCACCTCTCCCTTTGGGGAAGAGGTCGGCGCGCAGCGACGGGTGAGGGGCCTTTCCCAAACGCTGAACCCGGAAAAGGCCCCCTCATCCGACCCAAGAGGGGCGACCTCTCCACCGAGGGAGAAGTGGAGCAAGCCCTACCGGTCGATCACATCCTGCCGCATCTCGCTTGGCGTAATCCCATAGGCATTGCGGAAGTGCTCATAGAACTGCGTCAGCGAGCTGAACCCCGATTGAAACGCGATGTTGGAAATCGACAGGTTGCCCTCGAACAGGAGCGAGCGCGCCCGGATCAGCCGCATGCGCACGACGAACTTCTGGATCGGGATATGCATGACCTTGGCAAACAGGTTGGTGGCATAGTTGGGGTGCAGCCCCACCACGTCGGCGATCGACTGGGCCGTCAGCGGTTCGCTCAGGTTCTCCACGATATGGCGCATCATGCGCACCACATAGCGCACCGGCGAGGCGGTGCGGGTGCGCGCGCTCGAATGTTCCACCCAGGCCGGCAGCAGCAGGTCCCACCCGGTCAGCGCGGCGCGCCGGAACATGGCCCCGATTTCGACGCGGACGATATCGGTGCGCAGCGAATTGCCGCTGCGATAATCGCCATGCCAGCGATCCAGTGTGTCGATGCCGATCGCGCCGGCAGGCAATTGCACCACGCCCCCGCCCATCAATGTCTCGGTGAGCAAGCCCAGT
The DNA here is from genome assembly GCF_964244875.1 of uncultured Devosia sp. NCBI lineage: Bacteria > Pseudomonadati > Pseudomonadota > Alphaproteobacteria > Hyphomicrobiales > Devosiaceae > Devosia > uncultured Devosia sp. The sequence continues at coordinate 220,057 of NZ_CAXTKA010000002.1, read as the reverse complement.
TGCGGCATGTCGAGAAAAGCGTCCACCGGCAGGTAGATATTGACCTGCCGGCTGCCCGCCGTTGCTGCACTGAGAGCCAGGGTCTGGTGGGGAATGCCAGCCCAGAACGCCACCAGCCGGTCGGCGCCGATCGTTATCGGTCGCCCGTCGATGACGTAGTCCATGGTGCCCGCAGTCAGCCAGTTGAATTCGATATGGCCATGGCTGTGGGGTTCGGGCATCACCTGGGGCGGAAACGAGCGCACCCCGAACCGGCCAAAGGCGCGACCGGAGGCATAAAATTTGCGGTCCGGTCGCGGGGTCGGGCGGGGGGGCCGGCCGCGTCCGATCCGCACCAGATCCCCGGCAGCGTTCAACTCATCCACGCAACTTGTCCATATCTTTGAATCCCGGAAGAAGTCTCTAACAAACCGGATTGTTTACCCGCTGGCAAGGCGTAAGGATTTTATCACAAGCACGGACCCAAGGCCGAAACATCTATTCGGCGCGATGATCAATCTCGTTCCGTTGCTATGGGAGGAATGATGAGAAAACATGCAATTGCCCTTGGCGGGGCCGGATTGCTGCTGGGCGTTTCGTTGATTGCCACGCATGCCCAGACGGCGGGTACTGCCGAACTGCCCGATCCCCCCGAATTCGCCGCGCAAAGCGAGCCGGTATTCGTGGGCGTTTCCGACATCCAGGAATACAAGGCGCTGCCCGAATACCACCAGCCCGAATGGATGGACAAGTTCGTCGCCGACGGGAAACTTCCCCCGGTCGCCGAGCGCCTGCCCAAGGAACCCCTGGTGTTCAAGACTGCCAACATGCCCGACGGGATCGGTGTCTATGGCGACGTGATGCGTCACGTCATCGGTGGCCGGCCCGAAGGCTGGAACTATATCGGCGGCCAGTCCCAGGGCTGGGGCGGCATCGATATCGGGCTTTCCGAATGCCTGACGCGCACCGGCCCCCTGTTCGAGGTCAAGGCCGACGAACTCGAGCCCCTGCCGAACCTGGCCAAGAGCTGGGAATGGTCCGAAGACGGCCACGAACTGACCATGCACCTGATCGAAGGCGCCAAATGGTCTGACGGCGACCCCTTCGACGCCGATGACGTGATGTTCTATTGGAACGACAACGTCCAGGATCCCAATGTCAGCGCCGTTCCCTCCGGCACCGGGACGCCCGAACGCTTTGGCGTCGGCACCACGCTTGAAGCGCTCGATCCCTACACCATCAAATGGACCTTCAAGGAAGTCCGGCCCACGCAATATCTGTACGCGATGGCCTACGACTCCTTCTGCCCCGGGCCAAGCCACCTGCTGAAGCCCCAGCATCCCAAATACAACACCGCCAATACCTACGATCAGTACAAGAACGCCTTTCCGCCCGAATACATGAACATGCCGGTAATGGGCGCCTGGGTGCCGGTGGAATACCGTCCCGACGACATCATCGTCATGCGCCGCAATCCCTATTACTGGAAGACCGACGAGAACGGCAATCAGCTGCCTTATCTCGACGAGCTGGAATATCGCCTCAGCACCTGGGCCGATCGCGACGTGCAGGCCGTGGCCGGTTCGGGCGACTTCTCCAACCTCGAACAGGCCGAAAGCTATGTCGAGGCGCTCAAGCGCTCCGCCGAACCCACCGCTCCGGCTCGCCTGCAGTTTGGTGCCCGCACCATCGGTTATGCCCTGCGGATGAACCTGTCGGGCAATGGCTGGGGTGAACCCGATGCGCGCGGCCAGGCCGTGCGCGAACTCAATCGTCAGCTCGACTTCCGCAAGGCGGTCTCGATGGCGATCGATCGGCAGCGCCTGGGCGACAGCCTGGTGCGGGGTCCGTTCACTGCCATCTATCCCGGCGGCCTTTATGCCGGCACCACCTTCTATGACAAGGCCTCGACGGTCTATTACGGCTATGACGTCGCCGCCGCGAACGCGCTGCTCGACGGCATTGGCCTGACCGACACCGATGGCAACGGCATCCGCAACTTCCCCGCCGGCACCGCCAATGGCGCCGATGTGGAAATCACCCTCCTGGCCAATACCGACTACGGCACCGATACCAACCTTGCCGAAGGCGTGATCGCCCAGATGGAGCCCCTTGGCATCCGTGTCATCGCCAACTTCCAGGCCGGCACGGCGCGCGACGACATGGCCCAGTCCGGCCAGTTCGATTGGCACGTCGAGCGGCAGGGGGCCGAAATGGTCGCCGTTGTCCAGAGCACCACGGCGCTCGCGCCCACCGGTCCGCGCACCCATACCTTCCACAAGGCGGGTACCGATGGCACGGTCGATCTGCTCCCGTTCGAGCAGGATCTGGTCGATGACGTCAACGCGTTCATCGTCTCCGCGGATCCTGCCGAACGCGCCGAACTGATGAAGAAATACCAGCGCACCTTCACCGAAAACGTCTACTCGGTCGGCCTGACCCAGTATCCCGGCGCGCTGATCGTCAACAAGCGTTTTGCCAATATCCCGGCGGGCGCCCCGGTCTTCATGTTCAACTGGGCCGAGGACAACATCATCCGTGAGCGCGTCTTCGTGCCCAAGGACAGCCAGCAGGCCTATGAGCTGTTCCCGCAGACGCTTCCGGGTGCTCCGGGTTCCGCCGGTCCGATCAGCGAATAAACCGCTGACCGCCACGACAACGGGCAGGGGGGGTTGCTCCCTGCCCACCGATCAAACTGAAAAGGCCGGCGCGATGCTCCGATTTCTAACGACGCGCATCCTGGGCGCCATTCCATTGCTGCTGCTGCTCAGCGTCGTCACCTTCGCCATCATCCAGGCGCCCCCGGGCGACTACAGCGACTACATCCGCTCCATGGCCATTAACCAGGGCGGCGCGACCCCCGAACAGGCCGAAGTGCAGGCCGAGGCCTATCGCAAGGCCAATGGTCTGGATGAACCCCTGGTCACCCAGTATTTCAACTGGATGGGCGGCATCCTGACCCGCTTCGATTTCGGCCATTCGCTCTACTACAACAAGCCTGTCGGCAACGTTATATCCGAGCGGCTTCCCGCCACCATCGCCCTGGCGCTGGTCTGCCACATCCTGGCTTCGGTTCTGGGCATTGGCCTCGGCATCATTGCGGCCACCAGACAATACAGCTGGGTCGATACCGCCCTGGGCGTCGTGTCCTTTCTGGGCATGACCATTCCGCGGTTTTTGCTGGCCATCATCATCCTCTACCTGCTGGTGTTCCGGCTCAATGTCAGCGAAGTGGGCATGTTCTTTTCCGCCCGCTACGGCGGCGCGCCCTGGAGCTGGGACAAGTTCGTCAATCTGTTGACCCATATCTGGCCGGTGATCTTCATCGCCACCTTTGGCGGCCTCGCCTACAACATGCGCGTCATGCGCGCCAATCTGCTCGACGTGCTCAATGCCCAATATATCGAGACCGCCCGCGCCAAGGGCCTGCCCGAAGCTGCGGTGATCATGAAGCACGCCGTTCCCAATGCCCTGCATCCGCTCGTCGCCTATCAGGGCGTCGTGCTGCCCTATATGCTGAGCGGCGAGATCGAGGTGGCCATCGTCTTCGGTCTTGCCACCGTCGGTCCGGCGATTGTCGGCTCCATGGCCGTGGGTGACGTTTTCGTTACCGCGACCTTCATGCTGGTGCTCGCCGCCACCCTGATCGTGGGCAACATCATCTCCGATATCCTGCTGGTCGCCATCGATCCGCGCATCCGGCTCGGAGGCGACGCCTGATGACCCACGAACCCCATACCACCGCCTCCATTCCCCTGCCCACCGATGCCGGCGCGGCTATGCCCACCCCGGCCGCGGAAGCCGTCAATCCGGTGCAGAACCGGTTTTCCCACGGCAGTGAAAGCTATGCCACGCTGGTCTGGCGCCGTTTCAAGCGCTCGCCCATGGGCATGCTGGGGCTGATCCTGGTCAGCCTGCTGCTGGTCGTCTCCATCTTCGCCGATTTCTTCGCGCCGATGGACCCCAAGCAAGCCAACCTGCCGTTCGCGCCGCCCGATGTCATCGCCTTCGAAGACCCCACTGGTGCCTTCAGCCTCATTCCCCATGTCTATCCCATTGGCGACAGCGGCGAGTTCGACCCCATCACCTTCCAGCCGCTGACCGGCGCCGACAAGACCAATCCCACCCCGACCGGGTTCTTCGTGTCCGGCTATCCCTACAAAGTGCTCTGGCTGATCCCCTCCAACATCCATTTCTTCGGCGCCACCGATGGGCGGCCGATCCAACTGCTCGGCACTGACAAGTTCGGCCGCGATATCCTGTCGCGCGGCATTGTCGGCTCGCGCATTTCCCTCATGATCGCGCTTGCCGTCGTCACGCTGACCACCATTGTCGGCACGCTAGTGGGCATCACTTCGGGGTATTTGGGCGGACGGGTGGACAATTGGGTGCAGCGCTTCGTCGAGTTCGTGCTGGCCTTCCCCCAATTGCCGCTCTACCTGGCGCTGACCTCGCTGATCCCGGTGACGGCGCCCTCCAATGTGTTCCTCACCTTCGTCATCGCGGTCATGGCCGTGCTGGGCTGGGCGCAGCTCAGCCGCGAAGTGCGCTCCAAGACCCTGTCGCTGGCTCGCATCGAATATGTGCGCGCCGCCATCGCGGTGGGATCGAGCGACGCACGCATCATCACCCGCCACATCCTGCCCAACGTGCTCAGCCACATTATCGTGGCGATCTCGCTGGCCATTCCCAGCGTCGTGCTGCTCGAAAGCTTCCTTGGGTTCCTCGGCTTTGCCGTCAAGCCGCCGCTGATTTCCTGGGGCCTGATGCTGCAGGATACCGGCACCTTCTCGGTGATCGGCTCCTATCCCTGGATCCTGTCGCCGGTGGTGTTCGTCTTGATCACCGTCTTTGCCTTCAACGCGCTGGGTGACGGCCTGCGCGACGCCGTCGATCCGTATTGAATGGGGCGTATCATGAGCCAGACTGACACCCCCATCTCCAATGACCGCCACGACCTTGGCAGCCATGGCCGCGAACTGATCCTTGACGCCCGCAATATCGCCGTCGACTTCAAGGTCGAAGGCGGCATCGTCCACGCCGTCAAGGACGTCTCGTTCCAGTTGCACAAGGGCGAAACCATCGCCCTGGTCGGCGAAAGCGGCTCGGGCAAGTCGGTGACCGCCCGCACCCTCATGAAGCTCTTGACCAAGCGCGCCACCATTGCCCCGCAGACCCGGATCACCCTTTCCGGCAAGAACATCGTTTCCATGAGCGATCGCGACATGCGCAAGCTGCGCGGCAACGACATCGCCATGATCTTCCAGGAGCCGATGAGCTCGCTCAACCCGGTCTATACTATCGGCCAGCAGCTCTGCGAGGTAATCCACCTCCACAACAGGATGAACCGCCGCCAGGCGATGGAGAAGGCGCGCGACCTGCTTGAGGAAGTCCAGATCCCCGATCCCGGCGCCCGGCTTTTGCAATATCCCCATCAGCTGTCGGGCGGCCAGCGCCAGCGCGTCATGATCGCCATGGCCCTGGCCAATCGTCCCGACGTGTTGATCGCCGACGAGCCGACCACTGCGCTCGACGTGACCGTGCAGGCCCAGATTCTCAACCTGATCAAGGACCTCAAGGACAAGTACGGCATGGCGGTGATCCTGATCACCCATGACCTGACCGTCGTCCGCCAGTTTTCCGACTATGTCTATGTGATGCAGAACGGGGCCGTGCAGGAGCATAATGCGACCGAAGCCCTGTTCGCCAATCCAACCCACGCCTATACCAAGCACCTTTTGGCCTCCGAGCCCAAGGGCACGGCCAATCCCCTGGGCGATATGCGCGAGACGGTGCTCGAGGGCAAGAACGTCAAGGTGGCCTTCACCCTCAAGCGCGGCGGCTTCTTCAAGCCCGATTATTTCGAACTGCGCGCCGTGGACGATCTCGACATCAAGCTGCAGCGCCACGAAACCCTGGGCATCGTGGGCGAAAGCGGTTCGGGCAAGACCACTTTCGGGCAGGCGCTGATCCGGCTCATCAACAACCAGGGCGGGCAGATTTTCTTTGATGGCGAGCGTATCGACACCAAGGACCGCCAGGCCATGCGCCCCCTGCGCAGCCGCATGCAGATCGTCTTTCAGGACCCGTTTTCCAGCCTCAATCCGCGCATGTCGATCCGCCAGATCATCGAGGAAGGGCTGATCGTCAACAATATCGGCACCAACCGTGCCGAACGCGGCGACAGGGTGCGCCAGGCCTTGCAGGACGCCGGCATGCCTGACACCATCCTCAATCGCTTTCCCCATGAATTTTCCGGCGGCCAGCGCCAGCGCATCGCCATCGCCCGCGCCATTGCGCTGGAGCCAGAATTTATTCTCCTCGACGAGCCGACTTCGGCGCTCGACCTCAGCGTTCAGGCCCAGATCATCGACCTGCTGCGCAAGCTGCAGGACGACAAGGGGCTGAGCTACCTGTTCATCAGCCACGATCTCAAGGTCGTGCGCGCTCTCTGCCACCGGGTCATGGTCATGCAAAACGGCAAGATCGTGGAGCAGGGCCCGGTCGCCGATGTCCTGACCAATCCGCAAACCGATTACACCCGGCGGCTCGTTCGGGCCGCCTTCGAAATAGCTGCCTAGGAGCATTTTATGGCAAACCCCAAGATCACCTTTATCGGCGCTGGTTCCGCCGTGTTCATGAAGAATATCGTCGGCGACATTCTGCAGCGCCCCGCTTTGGCCGGCGCCACCATCCGCCTGATGGACATCAATCCCACCCGCCTGGAAGAAAGCGAAGTCATTGCCAAAAAGCTGATCGCCACTCTGGGCGTCTCGGCGGCCGTCGAGACCTATTCCAACCAGCGCCAGGCGCTGGACGGCACCAATTTCGTGGTTGTCTGCTTCCAGATCGGCGGCTACGAGCCCTCCACCGTCGTCGATTTCGACGTGCCGAAAAAGTACAACCTGCGCCAGACCATCGCCGATACGCTGGGCGTCGGCGGCATCATGAGGGGTCTGCGCACCGTGCCCCATCTCTGGAGCATCTGCGAGGACATGCTGCAGGTCGCCCCTGACGCGGTCATGCTGCAATACGTCAACCCCATGGCCATCAACACCTGGGCCATTGCCGAAAAATACCCCACCATCAAGCAGGTCGGCCTCTGCCATTCGGTGCAGGGCACCGCCATGGAACTGGCCAACGATCTCGATATTCCCTACGAGGAAATCCGCTATCGCTCGGCCGGCATCAACCATATGGCCTTCTACCTCAAGTTCGAGCATCGCCAGGCCGACGGCTCCTATCGCGATCTCTATCCCGACCTGGTCCGCGCCTACCGCGAAGGCCGCGCGCCCAAGCCCACCTGGAACCCGCGCTGCCCCAATAAGGTGCGCTACGAAATGCTGACCCGGCTGGGCTATTTCGTCACCGAAAGCTCCGAGCACTTCGCCGAATACACGCCCTATTTCATCAAGGAAGGCCGCGAGGACCTGATCGAGAAATTCGGCATTCCGCTCGATGAATATCCCAAGCGCTGCGTCGAGCAGATCGCCAAGTGGAAAAAGACCTCCGAGGACTACCGCAATGCCGACCGCATCGAGGTCAAGCAGTCCAAGGAATACGCCTCCTCCATCGTCAACTCGGTCTGGACCGGCGAGCCTTCGGTGATCTACGGCAATGTGCGTAACAACGGCGTCATCACCAATCTGCCCCACAATGCCGCCGTCGAAGTGCCCTGCCTCGTCGACGACAGCGGCCTGCAGCCCACGTTCATCGGCGATCTGCCGCCGCAGCTGACGGCGCTGATCCGCACCAATATCAACGTGCAGGAACTCACCGTCGCGGCCCTGATGACCCAAAACCGCGAGCACATCTACCACGCCGCCATGATGGACCCCCACACCGCTGCCGAGCTGGATCTCGAACAGATCTGGAACCTCGTCGACGACCTCACCTCCGCCCACGGCACCTGGCTCCCCGAATGGGCCCGCAGCCCCCTTAAGCAAAAAGTCGCTTGAGCGACCGTGGATTAGCCCTGCCTGTCTGCAAAACGGCCCCGATGCGCAAGCACCGGGGCCGATTGGTTTTTGGTAGCATCGTGCCACGCCCTCGTGGTTCGAGGCGCCAAGCGGCGCACCTCACCATGAGGGCTACTGTAGATTAGGCTGCTACGCGAGCTTCACTCTCGGAGACCTCATGGTGAGGTGCGAGCCCTTCGCGAGCCTCGAACCACGAGGTCGGGCACTCAATGCCCCAGCAATCCCTGCACCGTCTGCACCACCAACCCCGCCGCAAACGCTGCCAGCGCCACCGCCGTCACCCGCTCCACCCGCGCCGATGTCAACACCCCCCGCGACGATCGCGCCGCCACCATCCCCAACGTCATCCACCCGATCGCCGTGACCACCACCAACCCGGCAAACACCCCCAGATACGACAGCCTCCCGACAAACCCCACCGTCGGAAAAATCGCAAACGCAAACACCAGTCCCTTGGGATTGATCAGCGTCGTCGCAAACACCCGCCCCAGCGTAATCCCCCGCTGCACCCCATCCGCAGATCCCGCCGCACGCCACAATTTCCACGCCGACCACAGCAAAAACGCCGCCGCGACGAACTTGGCCACCGCCGGCACCAGCGGCTGAGTGTTCGCCGCCGCCCCGACGATCTCCGTCCAGACTGTGATCGCGATGAAATAGCCACCCAGCTCACCCGCAAGCAATGGCAGCGATCCCAACACCCCCCGGCTGGCGCCGGCCGCCGCCATCAGCGTATTGGTCGGCCCCGGCACCGCGAGCAGCGCCAGCACCGCCAGGACGAACGGCATCAGATCGCTCACGCCATCTCCTGCACGGCAGCCAAAAATTCCGCATGCCCCAGCGCCTGGACCGCCGCCGCGCGATATTCCTTCACCAGCGCGTTGAACGTCTCCTGCGCAAAGCGCCTGAGCTTGGGATCGCGGTCCATCTCCCGCCGCGCCACGTCTTGGTTGAGCAGCCCCAGCCCGCTCAGCACCGGATAGTGCAACTGCGTCTCGATATGCGGCAACCCGCCCAGGTAGCTCGGAAAATCCTCATGCCGCGGCATCCGGCTCTGCCAGCGAGTCAACCGTTCCCGGGTCTCGGGGTGAATGCGGCTCGCCTTGACCTCGCGCCAGAACGGCGTGTCGTCCCGCTCCACGCAATAATGGGTGTTCACGAACGTGCGGAAATCATCCACCTGCCGCCCGACCCGCGCATTGTAGTCGGCCCGATCCTTGTCCGTCATTTCCGCTGGCGCCTTGAGATAGTTCTGCGCGAACAGCATCATCTGCACGATCGTGCCGTGGATCGATGTGGACTCCAGCGGCTCGAGAAAACTCGAACTCAGCCCCACCGCGATACAATTACCGATCCAGGCATTCTCCAGCCGCCCGATCTGGAACTTGATATCGGATCGAACCTCGATCTCGTGCCCCAGCACGCGCTCGACCTCGCGCTTGGCCTCTTCGGGTGTCGAAAATTCATCCGAATACACATAGCCGCAGCCATAGCGCGTCCGCGTCGGGATCTGCCACATCCAGCCCGCGCTCTGCGCCCAGGCCCTTGTGTAATTGGCCAGCTCCGCCCCCGGCTTGATGTCGATCCAGAACGGCAGCGCCCGGTTGACCGGCAATTCGTGCGCATAGGAAATCCATGGCGCCTGCAGTTCCTTGACGATGATCTGCTTGCGAAACCCCGTCGCATCGATGAAGAAATCACCCTCTAGGCGCTGGTTGTCGTCCAGGATCAGCGCCGTGATCAGCCCGCTCTCCCCATCGCGCTCCACCCCCGCCACCGTCGCATCGACGATGTCGACGCCTTGGGATTTGCTCGCGAAAAACTTGCCCACCAGTGCCTGGTCGAAATGATAAGCGTGGTGAAACGGGCCCAGCGGGATCAGCGACCCGTCGGCCTTGCGCGCATAAGGCGCCTTCTTCCCCTCCAGCAACGGTTGGAACAGATGCATCTCCTGCACCGCCCGCCCCGCCGCCACCGCATAGACATTGAGATAGTCCGCCGGCGCACCCGGCGGCGGCGTCACCACCTGATGCGGATCATCGATCGGCCCGTAATAGGTATAACCCTTGCGCCGCCAGTCCTCATGGCGAATGCCCAGCTTGAAGCTGGCATCGGTCTTGCGAAAAAACTCGAACTCGTCGATCTTGAAATGCTTGAGCAACACGCGAAACGCCGCCGTCGTCGCCTCGCCCACCCCGACAGTCGGAATCCTGGACGATTCCACCACCGAAATCCTGGCATCCAGCCCCTTGCGCCGTGCCTCGTCCTGAATGACGAACGCCGCGATCCACCCCGCAGTCCCCCCGCCGACGATAACGAAATGCGATTGCCCCATGGCCCCTCCCAAGGCGTTCAATAGCCCGCTTCTTTTTGGTGGCGGATTGCCAGAACGAACACCGTATCGGCCGCTATGTCGTGCTGGTACAGCGCGATATAGCCGCCGTCCGAGTATGGTATGATGAGTTCACGAAGCGACGTGTCTTCTATTGGCCGTCCAATATCGGGTGTCAGGCGTAACAAGCGCAAATGATCTCGAATGGTCTCGCCCGCACGTTTGGCCGCCCTAGGATTCTTCGGCGCGAGAAAACTGTGAAACCGCCGTACTGCTGCAAGAGCTTCGGCCGAATATTTTAGGTGTGGCATTCCGGAGCATCCAATTCTTCATCGGTGCCCCAGCTTGAAAGCCAAGCGTCCATCTCTTCGCCTGTAACGTGCAATCCGGTTTCTTGGAAATGCCGCCAAGACTCCTCGGCATCTGCAATAAAGCTCCGCCTCGCCTCTTCCCGGCTTACATATTCCTGGATTGCCTCGCGCATGATCCAATGCGCCGAACGTCGCTTGCTCTCGGCAAGCGACTGGATGCGGTCCTTCATATCATCGTCGAGTTTGACAGAGACGGCCATCAGGAGCCTCGTTATCCAAAGGTACTACCTTTGCGTACCATAAGCTCCTAATGGCCTTTTGTCTATCAGTGATGCCCGCCCACCACCTCGCGCAGCTCTTCCACCGAACGTACGCGCTTGCGCGCCGCCCCCTCCCAGTCCTTGGTCGCCACCGTGCCCTTGGCCAGCCGCTCTTGCGCCGCTGGAACCGCGTCCGCATATTGCGGCAGCCATTGCGCCTGCGTCACCACCAGCTCGTCCACCATCTGCCAGACCTCGTCCGGTGTGCAGATCGCGCCAACCAGCGGATCGTGCAAAACGGCCAGCTTGAGCATGTCGATATCCCCGGTCATCGCGGCTTCCACGCTCATGCGCTGCACCGAGATCGAGGCCGAGCAGGTTGCGGCGCAGGCCAGCGGCAGGGTGATGCCTTCCACCATGTTGAGCCCGAACCGGTCGACGAAGCCCGGACTTTCGATGATCGCATCTTCCGGCAGATTGGTGATGATGCCATTGTTGCGCACGTTGAAATGCCCGCGATAGACCCGTCCCGTTTCCATCGCCTCGATGATGTAGGAGGCATGCTCGGACGTGCGCTTGTGCTGGTCCAGCGGCTTGGCTGCCTGTTCGAGGAACATCGGGAAATCGGTCTCGAACCAGTTGCGGCGCTCGGTCGAATAGCGCAAATAGCCCCCGGTCTCGCCATGGATCCAGTCGCTCATGTCGATCCACTTTTCGATGTCCTCGGGCCGCTTGCGATACCACGGCAGGTATTCGCTCAAATGCCCGTTGCTCTCGGTCGAATAGACCCCGAAGCGCTTGAGCACGTCGATGCGCACTTTCTCCTGCTTGGAATACACCGGATGCGCCTCGAAGGCCGCGATCAGCTCGTTCTTTTCGATTTTGCGCCCCTTGGCGCGGATATCGATATACCAGGTCTGGTGATTGATGCCCGAGCAGACATAGTCCAGCTCGCTGTCGGCCACGCCCAGCACTTGCGCAATCTGATGCGCGCCGTGCTGCACGCCATGGCACAGCCCGATGGTCTGCACCCCGCCATAGGCATTGGCCGCCCAGGTGTTCATCGCCATGGGATTGGCATAGTTGAGGAATATCGCGCCCGGCTCGGCCACTTCGCGAATGTCCTTGCAGAATTCGAGGATCACCGGAATATTGCGCTGCCCGTACAGAATGCCGCCCGCGCACAGCGTATCGCCAACGCATTGATCGACGCCATATTTCAGCGGCACCGAAATATCGGACGAAAACGCCTCCAGCCCGCCCACGCGCACGCAACTCATCACATAGCGCGCGCCAGTGATTGCGGCGCGCCGGTCTGTCGTCGCCGTGACCTTGGCGGGCAGCTTGTTGACCTCGACGATCTTGGCGATGATCTGGTGCACCATGTCCAGATTGTGCTGGTTCAAATCGGTCAGCGCGAACTCGCAATCGGCAAATTCGGGAACCTTGAGCAGGTCCGAAATCAGGGTCTTGGTGAAGCCGACCGAGCCGGCGCCGATAATGGTAACTTTGAAGGCCAATTGAAACTCCCTTGCAGGCTTGCTCTTGCCTCCTGTCTAGCCGTGCCCGGCAAACCGGTGTAGAGAAAACTTATGCGCAGGCGGGTAATTTTGTGCTTCATGATCTGATCGCCTATGGCCACAAGCTGAGTGTCCTGCGCTTGCCGAAAAGCGATGTGCCGCTGCACGCCATGGCCATCAGCGCCGGCTACGAGCAGCGCGTCAACGAGGTCTATTCCTGGGATGGCTTGCAGCGGGGCACGGCGCCGTTCCTCGTGCTGCAACACACGGTCGCGGGGCAGGGGCGCCTGGACTTCGCCGGGGTGCAACATCGCCTGACGCCGGGCCAGACCATGCTGCTCAGCCTGCCCCATGCCCATCGTTACTGGCTCGAACGCGGCCAGAGTTGGGAATATTTCTGGATCGTGCTCAACGGTCGCGAGGCCTTGCGCATCGCCCGCGCGGTGATCGACGTGGCCGGCCCGGTCCTCACCCTGTCCCAGGGGGTGATCGACCGTCTGGCCGCCGCATGTCTGGCGCTGATCGACCAGCCCGCCATCCTGCCGGGCCAGGCCTCCGGCGCCGCCTACAGCGCCATTGTCGCCCTGCACGATGGCGTCTTCAGCACCGGGGCCGAACCGCGGCCGGCGCTGCCCGCCGCCATCGCCCGGGCCACGGCCTATGTCGATGCCAACCTCGCCGGCCCGCTCAATGTCGCACGCATGGCCGGGGTCGCGCAAATGAGCCGCGCCCATTTCGTGCGCCAGTTTTCCGCCGCCCTGGCCACGTCCCCATCCGCCTTCGTTTTGGAGCGCCGGCTCGAACGGGTCGAGCGCCTGCTGCTCGCCACCGACATGAGCATCGTCGCCATTGCTCGCGCCACCGGCTTTGCCAACGCCAACTATCTTGCCAAGGCATTCCGACGCAAATACGCCCTCGCCCCCCTGCAATACCGCAACGCCCTGCGCTCGGCTGTCGGCGCCTAGCCTTCTCGTTCGCCGCTGCGCGCCACCTGCTCACACCAGGATAGAAGGAGAACTCGACAGAGAGGTTGAACTCGTAGCCAACCCTCGCCCCTTGAGGGAGAGGGACAGACATTTCTGCGTTCAGCAGAAATGTCAGGGTGAGGGGTTGGCCGCACGCCTGATGATAAGGCCCAGCCTCTTGCTTCGCATTCCCTCCAGGTGCACTATTGCCGTACGTACCGCATTTCTCGCCCGGCCCGACAAGAAGCCGTCTTAGCGTCAATAATCTGATCCACTTCCTGGATGCAGCGACGCGGCATTGGCGACCCCATTTCAAAACATCCTCAAAGGAACCACATTATGGAATACCGCAAACTCGGCCCCAGCGGCGCGATCGTGACCCCCTATTGCCTAGGCACCATGACCTTCGGCGCCGAATCCGACGAGGCCACCTCCGGCCAGATGATGGACGACTATGTCGCCGCCGGCGGCAATTTCTTTGACACCGCCGATGTCTATAGCGCCGGCACCTCCGAGGAGATCGTCGGCCGCTGGCTCAAGGCGCACAAGGCGGAGGCCCAGCAGGTGGTCATCGCCACCAAGGGCCGCTTCCCCATGGGCAAGGGCCCTAACGATATCGGCCTGTCGCGCCGCCATCTCGGCCGGGCGCTCGACGATTCGCTGCGCCGCCTGCAGGTCGAGCAGATCGATCTTTACCAGATGCACGCCTGGGATGCGCTGACCCCGCTCGAGGAAACTCTGCGCTTTCTCGATGATAGCGTACGCAACGGCAAGATTGCCTATTACGGCTTTTCCAATTTCCTGGGCTGGCAACTGACCAAGGCCGTCTGGATGGCCAAGGCCAATGGCTATACCGCGCCGGTCACGCTGCAGCCCCAATATAACCTGCTCGTGCGCGACATCGAGCATGAGGTCATCCCCGCCGCCCAGGACGCCGGCATCGGCCTGCTGCCCTGGTCGCCTTTGGGCGGGGGCTGGCTGAGCGGCAAATATAAGCGCGACGAAACACCGACCGGCGCGACACGCCTGGGCGAAAACCCCAATCGCGGCTCGGAATCCTACGGTCCCCGCAATGCCCAGGAGCGCACCTGGCAGGTGATCGAGGCAGTCGCCGATATCGCCAAGGCCCGCGGTATCAGCTCGGCCCAGATTTCCCTGGCCTGGCTCGCCGCCCAGCCGGCCGTCACCTCGGTGATCCTGGGCGTCCGCACGCGCGACCAGCTCGCCGACAACCTGGCCGCCGCCAGCCTCGTGCTGACCCCCGAGGAAATCGCCAGATTGAGCGAAGTCAGCAAGCCGCAAATGTCCGATTACCCCTACGGCACCGGCGGCATCAACCAGCGCCACCGCAAGATCGAAGGCGGCCGCTAGCCCAGCCCAACCTCCCCCTGGTAGGGGGAGGAGCCGCCCTGTGACCCCGCCAGGATCGTGCCAGCCATTCATCAGCCCCTTCCGGGGAACCGCCATCAAGCCCCTTGGCAAAACGCCCCAGTCAACACCTCCCCCTTCCAGGGGGAGGATCAAGGTGGGGGTTCTCCCAGCCCCGATACCTCCGCTCCTCCCCAGGCAAGCCGACAAACACCTCCTAAACCACTCCACCCGCCACGATCGCCTTCACTTCATTTTCGACGCTATCCAGTATCGCATTGATCGCCGCCACCGCTCCATCGACATTCCTCGCCACCAATGCGTCGGCCAGCGTGCGGTGCAGCGGAAACGAGGCCAGCCCGAACGCGTCGGCGCCGAATGGTGAATCCCCGCCGCGCTCCAGCGCATGGTCGAGATTGGCCAGGATCTGCCCATACATGGGATTGCCCGAGGCGTCGTAGATCGCGCCGTGAAAAGCATGGTCCGCCTTGCGCCACGCCCGGCCGGCATCCACCTCGATCAGCAGCACCGTGCACAGCCGGCCGATTTTGGCGCGCTGGCCTGGCGTTGCCGCGATCGCCGCCTTGCGCACCACGTCGTTTTCCAGCGTCCGACGCACTTCCATCAGCCGCAGCAGCGCCTCGCCCTCCAGCCGCACCATGGTTGGCACCAGCCCGCGCGAGGTCTGCACCCGCGCCGTCAGATAGGTGCCGTCACCCTGCCGGCGCTTGATGATGCCCAGCCCCTCCCAGCGGTTCAGCGCCTCGCGCATGGTCGAGCGGCCGACGCCCAGCGTGGCGGCCAGCGACACTTCGGGCGGCAAGCGGTCGCCGATGGTCAGCCCGGCGCTTTCGATCATCGCCGCCAGCGCGTCGAGCACCGCAACGCCGCGCGTACGGGTTTCCAGAGAGACGAGATAGCTGAGCGCTGCACCCCGGTTCAACGGCCTGGTTCTCCTCAAATCGGCACCATGCCGACGCCGGCACATTCATCATAGTTCTGCCGGCCTGTCAGCCCGGAACTAAGCCAGGCGGGCGGCGCTTTCGTGGAGTTCCAGAAGGTTGCTCAGCGCGTCGATCAACACATCCATCTGCCCCTTGGAATTATACCCCTGCACCGATACCCGCACGATGCAGCGATCCTGCCAGCGGAACACCGGGATTTCGATACTATATTGCTCGATCAGCGCAATCTTGAGCCAATCCACATCGCAGTCCGGGATCGGCATGGCGACCATTTGCGGGGCACAGAATTCCGGGCTGCTCAGCGCCGCAAGGCCGGTGATCGCCGCCAGCCGTCGCGCCGTATCCTGCGCCAGCGCCTGGCAATGGGCGGACACATCCCACCAGTCGTTCTCCCGCCGATAGTCCAGCGCCGCACCCACCGCCAGCCACGCCGCCGGATCGCGCGTGCCCTGCATTTCGATTTCGTCGATGAACGGGGAATTGCCGAACGCGCCCACCGCGCCCGGCTCTTTGGATTGCGCCGTCCAGCCATGCGAAATCACCAAGGGATTGAGCAGCCCCTGCAGTTCTGGCCGCGCATAAAGAAACGCCGACCCCTTGGGCGCCATCATCCATTTGTGGCAATTGCCGGCATAGAAGTCCGCCCCGATGGCCTCTAGGTCGAGTTTGATATGCCCCGGCGTATGCGCCCCGTCTATAACACTCCAGATGCCCCGTTTGCGCGCTTCGGCAATCGCGGCCTCGATCGGAAACAGCAATGCTGTCGGCGAGGTAATATGACTAAGGAACAACACCTTGGTACGCTCCGTCATGCCCGCGACCAGCGTCTCGGTGAAGGCCTTTGCTGTAGTCAGGGGTAACGGAACGCTAACACTAACCACCTCTGCGCCAGTCTTGCGGCACACATAGGCCCAGGTCTTTTCCAGCGCCGAATATTCGTGGTCGGTGGTCAGGATCTGATCGCCCGGTTTCAGCTCGAGCGATTGCGCCACGATGTTGAGCCCGGCCGTGGCATTGGTCAGCCCCACGATATTGTCCGCGCTCGTTCCCAGTTCCGCCGCCAGTACCACCCGCGGGCCGGCCATGTACTGGGTCAGTTTTCGTCCAAGAAATTCAACGGGTTGGCGCTCCAGTTCGCGCTGCCAGTCCTGATAGGCGGCAAACACCGGCCGTGGACAGGCCCCGAACGAGCCATGGTTGAGAAAGACGACATCCTCGGCAATGAGGAATTGCCGGGCCAGGTTTTCAGACACTTCAACGCCCTTTCAAGGTCGGATCGAGGGCATCGCGCAAGCCGTCCCCGAACAGCGTGGTGGCGAGCACGGTAATGGCCAGCGCCGCGGTCGGAAAAACCGCCATGTGCCAGTAAAAGAACATGAAATCGAGCCCGATATTGATCATCTGCCCCCAGCTCGGCGTCGGCGGCGGCACCCCGATTCCCAGAAAGCTCAGGCTCGCCTCCAGCATCATCGCCAGGGGGATCGCGAGCACGAAGCCGATGATGATCGGCGAGATCGAATTGGGGATGAGATGGCGCCGGATAATGTACCAGGGCGAGGCCCCGAGCGCCTGTGCCGCGCGCACAAACTCCTTTTCCCGGAACGACTTAACCTGCGCCCGCACCAAAAGGCACACATTGACCCAGCCGAACAGCGCCGCAATTAAAACGATGGTGAAGAACCCGCCCCGCGTCAGCGTCGCCAGCAGCATGGCGGCCAGCAGCGGCGGCACCACCGAGAACAACTCGATGATGCGCATGATCAGCCAATCCAGCTTGCCGCCATAATATCCCGCCAGCGCCCCCAGCGGAATGCCGATCAAAACGCTGAACGCGGCGGCGAAAAACCCGATGGTCAGCGACACCCGCGCGCCATAAACGATGCGGCTATAAAAATCGCGCCCCAGATCGTCGATGCCGAACCAGTGCGCCGCCGATGGAAACGCCAGCGCCTCCGTCAAAAAAGCCTGCGCTTCAGGCGCGATCGGCGTGATCAACGGCGCCAGGATCGCCATCAGGATGAGCACCAGCAGGACGCCCCCGCTCACCACCGCCGCCTTGTTGCCCAGAAATCGCCGCCAGGCGAAATACAAGGGATTGCGCTGCCGGTATCGTGGGGCAACGCTTTGCGGCACCAGGGTTTCTGCGCTCATGGCATGCCCCCGCTGCGAATACGCGGATTGAGCAGCGCATAGGCGATGTCGGATGCCAGGTAGGCCAGGCAATACATCATGGTGATCATCAGCATCAGCGCCATTTCCAGTGGATAATCGCGCGTCTCGATGCTGGACACGAAATAAGCGCCAAGCCCGGGAATGCGAAACATGGCTTCCACGAAGATCGAGCCGGTGGCGGTGCCGATGAACATGGGCAGGAACACCGTGATCAGCGGGATCGCCGAATTGCGCAGCACATGCTCAAAGATGATCCGGCGTTCGCTTAAGCCCTTGGCGCGCAACACGGTTACGAACGGCCGGTTCAGCGTATCCAGCATGGCCGAGCGGGTGTAGCGCGCATACGTGGCCAGCGGAATGGCGGCATAGGCGATGATGGGCAGGATCCAGCGCTCGGGCTTGCCCCAGCCGCTGGCCGGCAGCCAATTGAGCCACACCGCAAACACCAGGATCAGCAGCAGCGAAATGACGAATACCGGAATGGTCAGCCCCAGCGTGGCAAACGTCGAGGCCAGGTAGTCGATCCAGGTATTGCGGTTCAGCGCCGCCGCCATGCCGAGCAGTATGCCCAGCGGCGCCCCGATCAAAACGCCGGCGCCGCCCAGCACCAGGCTGGGAATCCAGGCGCGTGACAATAACCCCAATATTGTCTCGCCCGGGCTTTGATAGGGCACCCCGAAGTCGAAATGCAGCACACCCCACATATAGTTGAGATATTGCACATGCAGCGGCTGGTCGAGCCCGAGCCGTGCCATCAGCTTGGCCCGCGTCGCCGCTGACAGCGGCATGTCGTTGCCGTCGAACGGACCGCCGGGAATAGCGTGCATCATCAAAAAGACCAGGATCGATACGGCAACGAAGGTCACCGCGATCGAGACCAGCCGGCGCAGGATATACATCATCATGGCGCGGTCTCCCTCATGTTGTGACCACCGCTTCAACCAGGTGATGGGGTGCGATGCTGACCAGTTGCGGCTCGAGATTGGGCGCGGCCCCGGTCTGGATCACCGTATAGCGCGGCGTCGCCGCCTCGATTTCGGCCGCCGTCAGAAACGTGCGCTCCCGCTTGTCGCGCGGATTGCTCGCCGGGATCGCGTCGAGCAAGGCGCGCGTATAGGGATGCTGCGGGTCGGCGAAAATCCGCGCCGTCGGGGCCTGCTCGACCACGCGCCCGCGATACATCACCACGACGCTGTCGGTCAGCGTGCGCACCGTCCCCAGATCGTGGCTGATGAACAGGATCGACAGCCCCATTTCGCGCTGCAAATCCTTCAGCAGCCCGATGATCTGTGCCTTGACCGTCACATCGAGCGCCGAGGTCGGCTCATCGGCGATCAGCACCGACGGACCCAGGATCAGCGCCCGCGCGATCGCCACGCGCTGCCGTTGCCCGCCCGAAAGCTCATGCGGATACCGCTGCCCGAAACTGCGGTGCAGCCCAACTTTTTCCAGCCAGTCCAGCGCCGTCTCGACTTGCCGCCGCCCCGAACCAATGCCGTGGATGTGCAGCGGCTCGGCCACGATTTGCGCCAGCGTCATCATCGGATCGAGCGCCGAATAGCTGTCCTGGAACACCACTTGCAGGCGCCGGCGGAAGCCCTTGAGCGCTGCCGGCGCCAACTTGGAAATATCGCTGCCATCCATCAAGATTTGCCCGCCGCTAGGCTCGGTCAGCCGCAGCGCCATCATGCCTGTTGTGGTCTTGCCCGACCCCGATTCGCCCACCAGCCCCACAATGCTGTTGCGTGGCAACACCAAATCGAGCCTACGCACCGCACGAAAATCGGCAAACTTGCGCGACAGGCCACGCCCCTGATGCACGCGATAAGTTTTGGACAGCCCGCGCAATTCTAGCGCCGGCACCTCGGCACTCGTCGCTGTCACACCCTCCGGCTTGCTGGCCCCCGCCTTGAGGCTCGCCAGCAGCGATTGCGTATAGGCATGCCGGGGCGCATCGAAAATGTCCTGCACCAGCCCTTCTTCCATAACCTGGCCGCCATACATCACCAGCACCCGATCGACCGTTTCGGCGATGACGCCCAGATCGTGGGTGATCATGATCAACGCCATGCCGAACTCGGCCTGCACGGTTTTGATCAATTGCAGGATTTGCGCCTGGATCGTCACGTCCAGCGCCGTGGTCGGCTCGTCGGCGATCAGCACCTTGGGCCGGCACGACAGCGCCATGGCGATCATCGCCCGCTGCAGCATGCCCCCAGATAACTGGTGCGGATAATAATTCAGCACGTCCGCCGCATTCTTGATTTCCACCCGCACCAGCAACTGCTCGGCCTCGGTCCAGGCGGCGCGCTTGCCGGTCTGGCGATGCGCCCGGATGGTTTCCACGATCTGGTGGCCGATGGTGAACACCGGATCGAACGCCGTCATCGGATCCTGGAAAATCATCGCGGCGGATCGGCCGCGCACTTGCGCGAGGCTCTCGGCATCGGCGTCCAGCACGTTGACGCCATCCAGGATCATCGATTTGGCGCGGATATTGGCATTGCCGCCCAAAAGGCGCAGCAGCGCCATGCAGGTTACCGATTTGCCGGAGCCTGACTCGCCCACGATCCCGAGGCTTTCGCCGGCGTCGATATGAAAGCTGACCCCGCGGACGGCCGCTACGTCACCGCCATGCTGGCTGAAGCTGACCGTCAGTTCGCTGATTTCGACAAGCTTCATCAGAAGTTCTCGAGCCGCAATGGACGCGCTTCCCGAAAACCTCCGGGAAGCGCTTGGTTGTGGTCTATTGCTTGGTCAGATGGGTGAAGAAGTAGTGGCCCAGCCGGTCGAGCGGGGTAAAACCCAGCGTATTGGGGGTCGATGCCTCCCCGCCCAATTGGTCGCTCAGCACCGCGATGGTGATCGGATGCACCAGCGGCACGATCGAGGCATTGTCGATCAGCACCTGTTCGGCCTGGGCATACAGCTTGAGGCGCTCTTCCCACACCGGATTGCTGTCGGCTTCGGCCACCAGCTTGTCGTAAGCGGCCACGTGATGGTCATGCCGGCCACCATTGTAGAAAATGCCGAAGAAGTTGGACGGGTCGAGATAGTCATATTCATAGGGCGCGATGAAGATGTTGTTCTTCTTGGTCAACAGCCCATCCATCCAGTCCTGCGTCGGCAGCACGCGGATATTCATGGTGATGCCCAGGATGTCCTTGAACTGCGCCTGCAGATACTGTGCCATCGGCGGCACGATGGCGCTGTTATAGCCGCCTTCCTCGCGATACCAGATTTCGATTTCCGGAAAGCCTTCGCCATTGGGATAACCCGCATCTGCCATGAACTGCTTGGCTTTTTCGGGATCGAACACGGCTTCGGCAGCTATCTCGGCATTGTAGCCGGGATAGCCGGGCGCCAGGATCGAGCCGGCGGGAATGGCGATATCCTTGAGCACGGTCGAGGTCAGCTCATCGCGGTTGACCGCATAATACAGCGCCTTGCGTACATCCAAATTGTCGAATGGCGCCGAACTCAGGTCGAACGAGATATAGGACACCGCAAACACCGCATTCTTGCGGATGCCATCGGGATAGCGCTGGCTCGCTACCGGCACCTGTCCGGTATTGAGAAAGGAATAATCGGCATCCCCGGCAAGGAAGGCTGGCAGCCCGACCTCGGGAGCGCCCAGCGTCGGATCGACCTCGATGCGATCGACCTCCGATTGCCATGGCCCGGTATAGGTCGGGTTCTTGACCAGAACGACCGAGTTGTTGGATTTTTCCCAGCTGTCCAGAAGGAATGGACCCGAGGAAACAACGGTGTCGATATTGGTCGCCCAATCGTCGCCGAACGTGTCGTACTGGTGCTTGGGCACCGGGTACCATAGGCTGACCACGCTGGGCAGATAGGGCTTGGGCGCTGCCGTGGTAACCTCGATGGTCAGATCGTCGACGGCCTTGAGGCCCAGGGTGGATACGCCGGCCTTGCCTTCGGTCACGTCCTTCCAGTTCTTGATGCCGCCGGCAAAATCCCAGTACCAGTTGAAGTCATAGCCATCGGTCGCCGCGCGCTGCAGCGCGAACACATAGTCCTCCGACGTCAACGGCTCGCCGTCGCTCCACACCAGGCCCGGCCGCAGCTTGAACGTCCAGGTCAACCCATCCTCGGACTGGCTCCAGCTTTCGGCGCCCAGCGCGGTCAGCGTGAAATCCTTATCGAAGCTGGTCAGCGGCACTTGCAGCACTTCGGCATAGGTGGCGCGGGCATAAACCGTCTTCATGTAATCCATATAGGTGCCAGCGGTGTTCTGGCCCGGCGCGACGATCGTCGTCTGCGCCACCGCCGGAATCACCAACCCGGCCACCAGCGCCAACGCGCCGGCTATCTTCCACAAGGCGTTCATTCAACTCCCTCCATGTTGCAGTCCACCCTCCGCCCTCGTTCGGCAAACTGCCGACCGACGGCGACGCTCATGTCACGCCCCAGCGTGTCAGATGACATATGTCTGACAAATTCGCCCAGGCCTTGCAAGCGCCCCATCGCACTCTATGCACAAGCTTTGTGCCGCCCCGGATTTAGATTACGGATTGGGCATCGGCCGTCGATGCGACAACAGCAACAGCGCTATTGCGCCTTGCCGCTGGCCAAACATAATAGCATCAACAAGAGGAGTTGCTGCATGTACCAGAACATGGCCGGTTCGGCCCACCCGCTGGCCCCGGCCGAAATTGCGGTGCCGGCCATGCCCGATGACGAGCGCGTCTGGGTGCCCCAGGCCGAAGGCGTGTGGTTTCGCCCGCTGATGCTGAATACTTTGGCCGGGCAGTGGTGCAACCTGCTGCGCGTACGCCGCGCCGGCGTGCTGTCGCGCCATCTGCATCCCAATCCGGTGCATGGCTACGTCATCAAGGGCCGCTGGTTTTACAAGGAACACGACTGGGTTGCCGAAACCGGCTCCTACGTGTTCGAACCCCCCGGCGAGGTGCATACCCTGATGGTGCCGGACGATTGCCCCGAGATGATCACCTTTTTCAACATTACCGGCTCCATGGTCTATCTGGACGAGCAAAACCGGCATGTCGGCTATGAAGACGTGTTCACCAAGATCGACATGTGCCGCGCCCATTATGAAAAAATCGGCCTGGGCGGCGCCTTTGTCGACCAGTTCGTGCGCTGATGGATCAGCAAGGCACCTTGCCCGATAACTCGGAATGGCCTTCCGGCTGGTTCGCTGGCAAACGCGTGCTCGTCACCGGCGGCACTTCGGGCATCGGCGCAGCCGTATCGCGCGCCTTTTTGCGCGGCGGCGCGACAGTCACCGCCGCCGGCATTGCGCAAAGCGAAATCGACATTCTCCTGGGCGAGCCGGATTTTGCCACGGCCAGCTTCAAGCTGCTTGACGTCCGCGACGGTGTCGCCGTCAACGCCCTGATCGCCGGCCTGCCGGGCCTCGATGTACTGGTCAATTGCGCCGGCATCATCCGCCGCGGTGACGAACTGGATCCCGCAGTCTTCGATCAGGTCATCGATGTGAACCTGAGCGGCACCATGCGCTGCTGCGCGGCGGCGCGTCCGCTGCTGTCCCGCTCGGGCGCGGGGGCCATCGTCAATCTGGCGTCCATGCTGTCGATTTTCGGCGGCGGCCTCGTGCCCGGCTATGCCGCGAGCAAAGGCGGTATTTCCCAACTCACCAAGTCGCTGGCCATCGCCTATGCGCCGGACGCAATCCGCGTCAACGCCGTCGCCCCCGGCTGGATCGCCACTCCCCTGACCGAACCCCTCCGCGCTGATCCCGCCCGCGCCAACCCGATCCTGGCGCGCACGCCGCTCAACCGCTGGGGCATCCCCGCCGAAGTCGCCAGCGCCGTGCTCTATCTCTGTTCCCCCCTCGCCAGCTTCGTCACCGGCACCACTTTAGTGGTTGATGGCGGCTATTCGATCAGCTGAAAAACGGAGCGGAGGAAGGAATGCAGCGCTATCGAGACTGCATCGTGAAGGCGCCGGACGAGGGAAATCTGCCGAACTGCCGATAAGCCATTGTCGTTGACCACCCCGACGCAGCGACGGATCGCCGGTCGAGATACGTCATATCCGCCAAATGTCGACAGCACCCGAAGCGCATCCCTAGAAACGCGTGAGCGTAGCAATGCCAACATGGGCTCGAATGTGTGTGGAGCATCAGGCGAAATGGCCGACGGCTATGGCGTGTCGTCGGCCACCAGCAGTTCCACATTATTGGCGCGGAAAAGTTCCACATAATGCAGCGGCGGCGACCGGTCGGTGACCAGGCGTGTGATCGGGGCGAGATCGCAAATCTTGGCGATCGCGATGCGGTCGAACTTGGAGCTGTCGATAATCAGCGTGGCGCTGCGCGCCTGGGCGATGATCGCCTTGGCGAACATCGCCTCTTCCAGATCGAAATCCATCAGCGTGCCGTCGCCATCCAGCGCGCCACAGCTGAACACGGCGTGGTCGGCTCGATATTGCTCCACATGGGCAATGCTCGCCGAACCCAGCATCTGTTCTGTATCGGCACGATACGCGCCGCCGACCATATAGACGCGGTGGTCGACATTGGAGTCACCTATCAGCTTGGCCACGCCGACGCTGTTGGTGATGACGGTGAGCCGGTTGGCCGAGGCGAGCGCCGCGGCCAGCATCAGCGTCGTCGTGCCGGTGTCGATAAAGAGGTATCATCCCGGTTGAACAGGGGTGTCGCCAATCCGGCGATCTTCTGCTTGGCTTCGGCATTGGCGACGAGCCGTTGGCGAAAACCCGCCTCGGCGCCGGTCTGCGCTGGAAGGGCACCGCCATGCACACGGCGCAGAAGGCCCTGCAACTGCAGCAGGTCGAGATCGCGCCGCATGGTTTCGCGCGAGACGCTGAAGCGCCGCGCCATCTCGTCGACCCGCAGTTCGCTGCCTGCCTGCGCCAGCGCCAGGATGGCCTCGCGCCGCCGCTCGGCTACCATCGGCACCGGCTCCAAGCCGGACGGGCGCACGAAACTGATCTCATCGCA
Source organism: uncultured Devosia sp. (assembly GCF_964244875.1). Taxonomy (NCBI): domain Bacteria; kingdom Pseudomonadati; phylum Pseudomonadota; class Alphaproteobacteria; order Hyphomicrobiales; family Devosiaceae; genus Devosia; species uncultured Devosia sp. The sequence continues at coordinate 195,239 of NZ_CAXTKA010000002.1, read as the reverse complement.
GGCTTTCTATCAAAGTTGGGCGCGGTCGGTTTAGACCGCGCCCGGATCAAGATCTACTTCTGTAGCACTTGGGAAACGAACTGCTCAATGTAGAGGCTTTTATACACGCCCGGGAGCCATGGACGGCCATTCTGCTGCCGCTCGGTTTCTGGCAGGATCGCCGACTCGCCGCTCACGTCGGTGCGCGCCAGATAGCTGCCGATGGTCTTGTTGAGCTGCACCTGCACTTCGGGCTGGATAAGGTAGGCAACGAACAGCAGTGCCGCGTCCTTGTGCGGCGCATTGGCCGGGATGCCGAGGCTGTCGCCACCGCCGGGCAGGCCGAACGCGGGAATGTAGAGCTTGGCGCGCTTGAACAGCGTGCCCTTGGCCAGTGCGATGGCGGTATCGTCATCCCATTGCGCGGCCATGGTGACTTCCCCCTGGTTCACGCGGTCGGCCGAGTCGCTGTTGGAGCCGGTGATGAGGAACTTGTCTTCATTGAGATTGAACCAGTCCCAGGCCTTGGTCCAGGTGGCGGTCAGGGCCGGGTCGACTTCAGTGGCGCCGTCATAGGCGATTTGGTCGCCGCCCAGGGTATTGACCAGTGCGGCCTGCACGAAGGCCTGGCCCGAGCCACCCTTGGACGGGTCGTTGAAGGCGAACTGGCCCGGATTGGCGTCGAGCCAGGCGGTAAACTCTGCCCAGGTCTGCGGTGGAGTTGCGAGCTTTTCCGGGTCGTAGAGGAAGCCGACCTGATTGCGGTAGACCGGCACCAGATAGCCGCCGGTGGCATAGCCTTCATGGACGACCGACAGCTTGGCATCGAGCTTGTCGGTATCGGGGATGACCGGGGCGATCGGGCCGAGCAGCGAGTTGGCATCCAACAGCAGCTTCAAGCTGACGCCGCCCACCAGCGTGGCATCGATGGTGCCGGTGGCGTTGGGGGTTTCGGCGACGATCTTGCCGACTGTGGCGGTGTTGTCGCCGATGATGACATTGACCTTGATGCCGTACTTGGCTTCGAAGTCCTTGGCGGCGTCGCGCCAGAACTCTTCACCCCACCAGGCGTAGAACGTCAGCTCGCCTTCGCTCTTGGCATCGGCGACGATCTGGTCCCAGGTCTTGCTCAGCACGGCGTCGGCGGCATGGGCGGAGCCGGTTGCGGTCAGCGGCGCAAGCAGCGCCAAGGCCGAGACCAGCATGGTCTGCAGGAATTTCATCCTATTTCTCCCGTACAGTTTTGAATGGATTGGCTTACGCGGCACTCAGAATTTCCCGAAGGCGGAGGAGAGGTACTCCGCCTTGAGAAAGCGTTCGGTCGCAAAGAGCAGCAGCAGGCTGGGCACCAGCAGTATGATCGACACCACCGCCGCATTGGTGCGCACGAAATGGTAGCCGAGATAGTCGTAGAGGATGGTCGGGATGGTCTGGAACGTCGGCGTGCCGATGACGAAGGTGAGGCTGAACTCTTCGAGACTATTGATGAAGGTGAAGATGGCGCCGGCGACGAGCCCCGGCAGCACCATGGGGATGAGGATGGACGTGACCAGGGCCAAGCGCCCGGCGCCCAGATTGCGCGCCGCATCGATCACGTCCTGCGGGATGGATTCGAAGGCGGTGGTCAGGATGCGCAGCATGTAAGGCATGCTGAGCAGGGTGTGGCCCAGCGCCAGGCCGATAAAGGTCTGCCCCAACCCCACCGCGAAGAACGCGCGGCTGAGGAACATCGCGATCACCATGCCGGGCAGAACGATGGGCAAGAGGATGAGTACGCGCAGCACCTCCTTGCCTAGGAAGTCGAGCCGGCCCAGCGCGTAGGCGGTAGGCAGCGACAGCACAAAGGAAAGCAGCGTCACCACCGGCGCCAGTGTGAAGCTGGTGATGACCGAGTTGACGATGTTGGAATATTCAAAGACGTAGTGCCACTGCGCCAACGACAGGCTGGGTGGTAGCACCGCAGGGGGCGACCACGGATCGTCAGGATTGACCAGCGACCACATCACCACCATGAACAGCGGAATTACGGTCCAGGCGATCAGAAGGGCGATGACCAGCAGCGTCAGGAACTGCCAGGCCTTGAGCCGCCGGCGCTTGACCACGGCTGGCGCCACTGCGACAGGTGCCGCGAGCGCGCTCATTGTCCGGCCCCCTGCAGCAGCCGCGCCATCCAGGCATAGAGGGCGACAAACAGTAGCGATGTGAACACGATTACCAGCCCGATACAGGCCGCACTGTCCCAATCGTGCCGGGTGAAGGCGCGGGTATACATCAGCACCGGCAGCGAGGGCGGGTTGATCGGCCCCGCTATGCTGGTAATTGCGTAGTCGCCGAAGCTCAGGATGAAGACCAACGCCACGGCGATGAGAATGCCAGGGATCGAGAGCGGCAGGATGATGTGCAGCACCACCTGCAACGGGCTGGCGCCGAGATTGCGCGCCGCATCCTCGATGTCCGAGCGGATGGTCTGCAGCACCGAGGCAAGAATCACCAATTGGAACGGCAGGTTCTTCCAGACCTGGATGATGAGGACGTTCCAGCCAAACTTGTCGTTGAGCAGCCGCAATGGCGTGTCGATGATGCCGAGGGCGAGCAGGCCGCTGTTGAGCAAGCCATGGAAGGCCAGCATGTTGAGGATGAGGAAGGCTGCCACCAGCGCCGGCACGAACAGTGGCACCTTGACGATAGCGCCGATCACCGAAGCGCCGAAACGCTTGCGGCGCAGAAACAAGGCAAGCGGATAGGAAAGCAGCAACGTGCCCATGGCGCTGCCGAGCCCGACCTTGAGCGAGAACAGGAATGAATCGAAGAACGATTTGTCAAACAGCCCCTGCCAGAATGCGAGCGTGAACTGCGACGGGCCGACGACGCGGTAGATGCCGACGCTCTGCAGCACCGTCATCACCATTGCCGCGGCGAGGAATAGGAAAATAAATCCTGCCCCGGGCAGGACCATGAGGGCGATCTGCAGGCGGCTGGTGTTCATGATCCACCCACTAGGCGCACCCGCTCGGCCGGCACGACGAAGCCGATGCGGTCGCCGACCCGGGGCGGCGTGTCGCTCGGCAATTGTGCGCGCAACAGTTCGCCCGCAACTTCCACGATCACCTCGACAAAGCCGCCGTGATAGACAACGCCGCTGACGCGGGCGTCATGGATGTCGGGTGTGCCGGCACCGGCCCGTTGCATATCTTCGGCGCGCCAGATGAGCGTTACCGGCTTGCCGGCGGGAACGTTGCGGTCAAGCGTTCGCAGCGTCCCCACCTTGGTCTTGAAAACCCCTTCACCCAGGCTGTGGCCATCGACAATATTGGCCGCGCCAACAAAATCTGCGACGAAGCGCGTCGCTGGCGAGCGGTAGATCTCGTCGGGCGTGCCGACCTGCTCGATGCGGCCGGCATCCATCACCACGATGCGGTCCGACATTGCCAGCGCCTCGGCCTGGTCATGCGTCACGTAGAGCGTGGTGATGCCGAGCCGGCGCTGCAGTTCGCGGATTTCGAGCCGGACTTTTTCGCGCAGCCGGGCGTCAAGGTTGGAAAGCGGTTCGTCGAACAGCAGAATCTGCGGCCGGATCGCGATGGCGCGCGCCAACGCCACGCGCTGCTGCTGCCCGCCCGACAATTCGCCCGGCCGTCGCCGCTCGAGGCCAACGAGATTGACCATCGCCAGGGACTCGGCGATGCGCTCGCGGCGCGGCTCCGCCGGCATGCCGCGCATCCGCAGCCCAAAGCCGACATTGTCGGCAACGATCATATGCGGAAACAGCGCGTAGGACTGGAACACCATGCCGGTGTCGCGCCGATGGGGCGGCACCGCATTGATGCGCTCGCCATCAAAGGCGATCTCGCCACGGTCCGGGGAAATGAAGCCGGCGACCATGCGCAGCGTCGTGGTCTTGCCGCAGCCGGACGGGCCGAGCAAGGTGACGAACTCGCCATCGGCGACGTCAAGGCTGAGGTCGCTGACGGCAGCGAAATCGCCAAAGCTTCGCCCGATGCCGGACAAGCGCAACGCGCCCATGACAGCCCCTTTGCTGAGGTTTCAGCCAATGTTGGTTTATGTTGAGGAATGTTGCATGTTGACCGAAAGGGGGTAAACGGGGTGCATAAAAATTCATCTAAGCGTCACAAACTGTCATAAAGCGGGCAGATACACAGGTTATGACACGCTCGACGAGAGCACCGATGGGGGATGACATGACGAGCACGCCGAACCGGCACGAGCGGATGAACGTGCTGCTAATCTGCGCCGATCAATGGCGCGGCGACTGTCTGTCGGTCCTTGGCCACCCCAATGCGCAGACGCCCAACATGGACGCACTGGCCGCAGACGGCGCGCTGTTCAGTCGCCATTTCGGCCAGTGCACAGCCTGCGGCCCCGCGCGGACCAGCCTGCTGACGGGTCTCTATCTGATGAACCACCGCTCGGGACGCAACGGTACGCCGCTCGATGCACGCCATACCAACCTCGCGCTCGAGGCGCGCAAGGCCGGCTATGACCCCGCCATGTTCGGCTATACCGACACCACCCCAGACCCGCGCCTGAAACACCCCAACGATCCGGCGCTCACCGCCTATGACGATGGTGTTATGCCCGGCTTCGTTACGCCATTGCATCTGCCCGAGGATTTTGGACCCTGGATCGCCGATCTCATCGCCAAGGGCTACGAGCTGCCGAACGGCCGCGCCGACGTGTTCCGTCCCAAGCGCGGATTTGAAAAACCCGCCGATCGCGGTTTCCGCTTCATCCCGTCCGAGTTTCCGGCCGAGGATGACGAAACCACTTTCCTTGTCGACCACTTCCTTAAATGGCTTCTGGTGCGGCAGGACAAGCCATGGTTCGCCCATCTGGTGTTCTTTCGCCCGCACCCGCCGCTGATCGCGCCCGAGCCATATAACGCCGTGGTCCATCCTGCCGATGTCGACATGCCGGTGCGCGCCGAGACGCCCGAACTGCAGGCGCAGCAGCACCGCTGTTGCGTTTCGCGATCGATAGCCAGCGTCTACCCGGTGCGACCGACGAGCTCAACCCGCTTGATGTGATCGCCGCCGATGACCTCGAAATCCGCCAGATGCGCGCCACTTATTATGGGTTGGTGCGCGAGGTCGATGACCAGGTCGGCCGCATCGTCGCGCACCTCAAGCGCACCGGACAATACGACCGCACCTTGATCGTGGTCACTTCGGACCACGGCGAGACGCTGGGCGAGCACTATGTTTGGGGCAAGGAAACCTATTTCGATCCGGCCTTTCACCTGCCCCTCGTCATCCGCGACCCCCGTCCCGGCATGGCCCGCGGCCGGCGGATCGACGCCTTCAGCGAAGCCATTGACGTGATGCCGACGATCCTTGAGGCAATCGGAGCGCCGGTCCCGCGCACCTGCGACGGCCACTCGCTGGCGCCGTTCCTGCGCAACGAGACACCTGTCGACTGGCGCCATGCCGTGTTTTTCGAGCACGATTTCCGCGAGGTGCGCACCCAGCGCCCCGAGCACGCTCTGGGCCTCGGCTCGGACCAGTGCTGCTATGCCGTCATCCGCGACGCGCGCTGGAAATACGTGCATTTCGCGGCGCTGCCACCGCTGCTGTTCGATATCGAGGCGGATCCCCATGAAATGCGCGACCTGGCGGCAGACCCCGCCTATCGCGATGTGCTGCTCGAGTGTGCGCAGCAGATGCTGAACTGGCGGTTGTCGTCGCAGGACCGCACACTCACCAACATGCATATCGGCCCCGGCGGCGTTTTCACACGCTAGCGGCGTCTTTCGTTCATTCGACAGGAGGAAACGTGTCGATCGATTCGGTGGGCCTGGCACAACGGCTGCTAGCCGCCGAGGCAATCGCCCTGGAAGCCGGGCAACTCGCGGCGCGGCTCCTGGCGGACCGCGCCGCGCTCGGCGTCTCGCTCAAGGGTGCACAAGACTTCGTCAGCACGGCCGATGTCGCCGTCGAGCAGCTGATCGTTGGACGACTGGCGGCGGCCTTCCCCGCCGATGGCATGCTGGGCGAAGAAGGCACCGACATAAAGGGCATCAGCGGCGCCATCTGGGCCATCGATCCGATCGACGGAACCTCCAATTTCGTCGCTGGCCGACCGGATTGGTGCGTCTCGATTGGCCTCGTCGTCGCTGGCTGGGCCCAGCTTGGCGCCATCTACCAGCCGTCGCAGCAAGCGCTCTATAGCGCTCGGCGTGGCCATGGCGCCCGCCGCAATGGTGTCCCACTCCGCGTTGCTGAGCGGCCTTTGGCGCAGTCGACTGTCGTGCTTGAATATTCCTCGCGTGTCCGCCCCGAACGCCATGCTGCCCACGTGCTGTCCCTGCTGGGCACCGGCGCTGAGTATCGCCGCAACGGCTCGGCCGCCGTGGCGCTGGCGCAAGTGGCCGAGGGCACGCTCGACGGCTTTTTCGAAGCTCACCTTAATGCCTGGGACGTCACCGCTGGGCTGGTGCTCGTCGCCGAAGCCGGTGGCCGTTGCAACGACTTCTTTGCCGATGACGGGCTGCGCAAAGGAAATCGCGTCATCGCAGCAGCGCCAGCTCTTTTCGAAAGGCTGGCCGAGCTCTTCCACACAGGCGCCATCTAACCACGACCGGCAACCGTCAAGGTAGGGCCCGCCTACCTGCGACCAAACTTGAGGCGAAACTGCGCAGGCGATGGCCACAGCTGACACGACTACAAGGGGGCGGTGTCCGGGCTCGATCCCGAGCGCAAGGATCAGGTCCTCAAATCCGGCGTCTTTGACAGGACGGACACCTGTGACACCACTGTGGGTGGGCGGCAACGGGGGTTCCCTCGATGGCACGGAGTGAGCCGCATCAGGCCGCGAGCGAGACGCGCTCGATCAGTGGACGAACCCTTTTAAGGAAGTCCTCGCTGCCGCAGGCAAAGCGCAACTTGGCGGCAAGGTCGATCTTGTCCCAATCGATGGTGCTGGAGACACCAAGGTTCTTCAGGATCGGCAACGCTGCCATGACGTCCCAAGTTGAATCCCCGAGTGACACGTAGCCATCCGTCTCGCCCATCGCAACTTCAATCAGCGATAGGGTCGCCGCGCCGCAGAGTCGGAAACTGGCCCGCAGATCGTCGGAAATGAAGCGGATGACCTCTAGGCGGTCCGCTGTCGAGGCAGACGGGTGAAAGCTAAATCCAGTAGACGCCTGCAACATATTCAACGCCGGCAGCGGCTTGATCGGCTCTCCGTTGAGCTGCGTTGGCACAGCTTGGCCCCCAACAAGCGTCAGGTCTCGAGCCGGCGCATGAATAACGCCGAAGGAGGGTCGACGATTCTCGAACAACCCGATTGAGATCGCCCAGTTCTGCCCGCCGCGCACAAAGTTGAATGTCCCGTCAATAGGGTCGATAACCCAAATGCGGCCGGAAGTCCCTGAAAGTTCGCCGCTTTCTTCGCCATAGATGCCATCCGCCGGAAAGGCGCTACGAAGGTGGGTGATCAGGAAGTCTTCGACCTCCCTGTCTGCCCTGGTCACCAGGTCGAGGTGTCCCTTGATTTCAACCGGCAGGGTTGCCAGCGAACGGAAGTGGGTCATGGCAAGATTGCCCGCCTCGCGGGCGATCCTTTCGACGACCGTCGCGATCGGGGATAGTGCTGATATGGTTGCATGCTGATCAGACATTGGCTGCTTTCTTGAGCCGCGCCACCTGAGCGACGTCGTCGCCAAGCAGTTGGTCCAATTGGCCATCACGAACCCATTGAACGATTTTGGACTCGACGTCGACGCCGTATTGCATCAGCTTTTCGTGGTATCGGGCCGGCAGGTAGCAAAACGCTGCCAACCCTTCTTCGTGCAGTTGCCGCGCCTCGCCGCTTTCGAAGTGGTAGATTTCGATGTTCATAGCATCCAGATCCGCCTGTAGAGCCAGAGCTGCCGGATCAATCAGGCGCGAATGCATGAGCCCGACGGTCGGAACTTCGGGAATGGCTTTCTTGACGGCCTTGAGCTGAACGTAGTCGAAAGACGAAAATTGCAGCCGGTCGGCGCAGCCCAGTTCGTCGATAAGGGCACGCAGCTTTGGGAAAAATACATCGTTGCGATCGTAGATCTTGAGCTCGAGCTGGTAGATGATGCCGAGCTCCTGAGCCAGCTTGAGGGCATCGCGCAGCAAGGGAACTTGTTCCCCGGCAAATTCTGCGCCAAACCAGCGTCCGGCGTCGAGTTTAGCGATCTCGGAATAGGTCATGTCCTGTGCAATGCCAAGGCCGTTCGTCGTGCGATCCACGGTCTTGTCGTGCATGAGGATCAGTTCGCCATCCGCGGTGATCCCCAGGTCGGTTTCACAGGTCACGTCTTTTCCGGCGAACTCGAACGCCTTGCGGAAAGCGGCGAGGGTATTTTCCGGCGCGCCGGCACTATGGCCGCGATGGCCGCCGAGCCGCATGTCGGCTGGTGTCATACGTAGGGGGTTCATTGTGGTTCCTGTGGTTAGCGAAGCCGTGCATCGAGCCGGTCGCGCAGATAATCGCCAAGCAAGCTGATGGACAGGGTGGTAAGAACGATGATCACGCCGGGGAAGGCAGCCAGCCACCAGGCGATAGCCAGGTAGTTCCTGCCGTCCGAAACCATGAGCCCGAGGCTGGTTGCGGGCGGCTGGATGCCCAGGCCCAGGAAGCTCAGACCGCTTTCCAACAGGATGATTTCCGGGAAGTTGACGGTGAGCTGGACGATCAGGGGTCCCGCGATATTGGGCAGGACGTGGCGCAGGTAGATGCGCATCGAAGGCACACCGACGATCCTGGCCGCTTCGGCATAGCCCTCGCGATTGGCACTCAGGACGAGCCCTCGGGTGAGGCGGGCGTAGCGCTCCCAGGACGCAATGCCGACGAGGAAGATAAAAAGCAGTGGGCTCGATCCGAAGAAGGCCAGGACGCCCATGGCAATAATGATGAAAGGCACCGATGCCATGGCGTCGGCAAAGCCCATGATAAGATTGTCGATCCAACCACTGAAATGGGCAGCCGCAAATCCGAGGGCCGTGCCGATGAGCGCACAGATGAGCGAGCCGGTGAATGCGATCATCAGCGTTGTCTGCGTGGCGATCAGCAAATTGCTCAACGTATCCCGACCGACATAGTCGGTGCCCAGCAGATGTCCCGGCACCACGCCCGGCAGGGCAAACCGTGTCAGAGGGGATTGCTGCGTGTAGTCGTAGGGTGCAATCCACTGCGCGCCGAAGGCCACGATCACCGCCGCGGCGATCCACAAACCGCACAACAAGATGCTGAACGGCACCTTCTGGCCGAACTTTCTCGCAGGTGACTTCAGAAGGGCAGCCCCGCTAATTTGCGTCATTGCTTTGCAGCCTGATTTTTGGATTGAGGACCGCGTAGAGAATGTCGACGGCCAGGTTGACCGCAACCATGAAGACCGTGAAGAGCAGGATCATCGCCTGCACGACGTTCAGGTCGCCCAGGCTCGTAGCCCGCACGAAACCGCTGCCCAGGCCTGGCCAGGCGAAGACGGTCTCGATCAACACCGAGCCACCCAGCAGACCGGCGGCAATAAAACCCAGCATCGTCACCATTGGAATCGCCGCGTTTGGAAGAGCATGCCGGACAATGACGTCCCAGCCTGGCAGCCCATCGGCCCGAGCGGCAACGATGTAGGGCTGCTCCAGAACCTCGATCAGCGTAGATCGGGCGAACCGTGCGATAGCTGCTGCGTTGAAGAGTCCGAACGTCGCCACCGGCAGGACCGCGTGCTGCCAGGTGGAACTACCCGAACTCGGCAGAACGCGAAGCCAGACCGCGAACGTAAAGATTAGGCCGAGCCCCAGCAAAAAACTGGGTACGCTGTACCCGAGCACGGCACCGGTGATGACGGCCTTGTCTAGAGTTTTGCCGCGGCGTACTGCGGCCAGAATACCGGTAGGGATGCCTATGAGCAGGCTGAGGATAAAAGCCGGCACCGTTAGCATGAGCGTCTTGGGAACGCGTTCCGCAATCACTGCGAACACGTCACGGCCATCGGCAGCAGACTTCCCGAAATTGCCCTGGACGGCATTGCTCACATAGACAGCGAATTGTTCGGGTATCGATTTGTCGAGACCCCAGTTGATCCGGAACGCCGCGATCGCATCAGGCGTCGCCGCATCGCCCAGCATGGATTCCGCAGGGTCCCCACTGACACGCAGGATAATGAACACGAAGGTGACCGTCAAAAGCAGCACCACAACTGCCCGCAACAGACGAGCCAGCACAAACGACATCATAGCGCCATCTCCATCCGCGCAATGGCCGGCCGGGGCAGTTCTTCTGCGCGATGGCAAGCTGCGAACTGACGGTCCATCTTCCGAAGGAGAGGAACTTCCGTTGCACAGCGCTCAATCGCCAGCGGGCAGCGCGAGCGGAAGGCACAGCCGCGAGACAGCTGGTGGATATCGAGTTCACCCTGCAGAGGGGGTGCAACGTTTCGGACCCGCGGGTCCATGGTCGGCACCGAGGCCAGCAATGCCTTGGTGTAAGGGTGTCTGGGGCCGGAATAGACGGACTTGATATCACCCGTCTCGACGATACGGCCCAAATACATGACCGCGATGCGATCGACAAGATGTCGAACGATACGAAGATCGTGCGTGATGAAGACGTAGCCAAGCTCCAGCTCGTGCCAGAGATCCCGCAGGATCGAAGCGACCTGGGCCTGGACCGACACGTCCAATGCCGAAACCGCCTCGTCGAACACGACAAACTTGGGGTGCAAGATCAAGGCGCGAGCGATCACGACGCGTTGACGCTGCCCACCCGACAGCTGATGCGGAAATCGCTCCATCATGGCACTGGAAAGTCCCACGCGATCAAGCATCGAGGCGGCGCGCTCAAGAGCGCCGCGGCGGTCCGCGACCCGATGCACAATAACCGCCTCGGCGACTTGTTCGCCGATGCTCATTTGTGGATTAAGGGCCGAAAGTGGGTTCTGCTGTACCAGCGACGTCCGCATGCGGAACCGCTTCCAATCCTTGTGACTGCGATCGGCGTGCGCTTTCGCCTCGAAACTGACTTCACCTTCCGAAGGTTTGGTCAACCCGAGCAAAAGGCGACCCAACGTCGATTTGCCGCTGCCCGATTCCCCTACAATGCCAATGCGTTGGCGCGGCGCCAGGTCGAGGTCGACGGCGTCGACCGCCGTGTGGCTGGCCGTCTTTGCGAATAAGCCTGACTTCAGACGGAAGCGTTTGGTCAGGTTTCGGGCTTGCAGGAGGTGGACCGTCATGCAAGCACCGGATGGTAGCAGGCGGCCTGGTGGAGCGGGCGAACGCTTGCCGCCTCGGGGAACCGACTGGTGCAGGCTTCCGTCGCGCGCGAACAGCGCGGGTGGAAGTAGCATCCGTCGGGTAGGTTATCGAGCAGCGGAACCGAGCCTGGTATTGGACGTGGCGGCTCGATGTCATCGGGGTCGATGCTCGGCATGCAGTCGATAAGCGCGCGAGAATACGGGTGCGCGGCCTGTTCGAGCAGCTCTGCGACAGGCGCCGTCTCGACGATTTTGCCGCAATACATGACCGCCGCACGGTCAGCGAGACGGGCAATGATCCCCAAATCATGCGACACGATCAGGAGCGCCATGCCTGTCTCGGAGCGCAGTTCCTCCAACAGACAAAGGATTTGAGCTTGTGTCGTCACGTCGAGAGCCGTCGTGGGCTCGTCGGCGATCAGCAATTGGGGCTTGGCGGCGAGCGCATGAGCGATCATGACACGCTGGTTCATACCGCCTGAAAATTGATGCGGGAAAGCTCGCAGGCGAGTTTTCGCCCGATCAATCCCGACACGCTCCAACAGCCGAATGGCCTCGAGTCTGGCATCGGTCCCTTTCAGGCCCTGATGCCGTTGCAGAGCAGTCTCGAGATAGTAGCCGATTGTGTGAACCGGGTTGAGGCTGCTGGTGGGGTCCTGAAAGATCATGGCGATCTTTGGCGCGGTCTTGCCGGTCGCGCCGATTGCCTCGGCGGCAAGCGTCACCGTTCCAGCGGTCTGAGCGATGCCGCGCGGCAAAGCTTTTGCGATCGCGTAGCAAGTCATGCTCTTGCCGCAGCCCGACTCGCCGACGAGCCCAAGAGTTTGGCCGGCGTCGAGGGTGAAACTGACGCCGTCGAGGATTTTGAGGCCTCGTGCCGGCACCTGGACGACCAAGTCGCGGACGGTCAGAAGTTTTGACACCTGAGAGAACTCCTTGGGCGGCGCACATCAAGCGCGACGCCCCTGGCTACGATGGGCTTAGCTGAAGGTAAGATTGTTCCGGAATTCCATCATCTCGAAGGTGATAACCTTCCAGTTGACGTCCTTCCGAGCACCGTAGATGTCGTAGGGCTGGTACAAGATGACGGCAGGCGCTTCTGCTTCAAAAATGTCGCGCATGCGATTGAATGCGTCAAAGCGTTCCGGGCCGTCCTGGATCTGCACGACCTTTGTGGCAAGCTCGTTGAACTCGGCCGGAGCCTTCCAGCCCCAACGCTTCTGAACCTGACCATTGGGCCCGAATTCGGGGATCATGGTTGCGTAGGCGTCGGTGGTCCACTGGCCGTTGGACCAGTTACGCATCCAGCTTTCTTCGTCGGGAACCGAGGTGCCGGGCGCGTAGATTTCCGGAACGACGGTGACCCCGATCTCCTTCCACATCTCGATCATCATCAGCAGAGCGGGGATGGCGTTTGCGTAATAGTTACCCATGGTGCGGTAGGTGATGGGCGAGCCATCGTAGCCGCTTTGCTGAACCAGCCGCTTGGCCTCCTCGACGTTGTATTCGAACGGGCGACGGTTCGGGTCGAAGGTTTCACCGTAATGGGGAAAGTTGAAGCCATGCGGGATCGAAGCGAGGTTTTGCCAAAGGGCCTCGTTGATAAGGTCGCGGTTGACCGAAAGGGCAAGAGCGCGGCGAAGGGTTTTTTCTTGGAAGATTGTCTGGTTCATATTGAACGTGAACATATGGAAGTTTTCTACCACTGTTCCGCGGGCTTCGAGATCGGGATAGCTGTTGATCAGCGCGACGTCGTCCGGCGTCAGTGTCGTGACGATGTCGTACTCGCCACTGATGAGGCCGGCGACACGGGTCGCGGGCTCGGCAACCATCTGGTAGGTGATGCGGGCAGCAGTTGGCTTGTCGCCCCAATAATCGTCATTGGCTTCGAGCACCACGTGATCGCCCGCAATGAACTCGACGAACTTGTAGGGACCCGTGCCGACAGGCTTGTTGCCGAACTCGACCGCACCCTGCTCCTTGTAAAGAGCGGCGGGAACGACACGGCTCATCCATGACGCAGCATAGCGTTCGATGAGTGGGCTGGGGGTCTTGGTGCGGATGACGACAATATACTTGTCTTCAACCACCGGTTCGTCGAAATCGAGCGAATAGGACTGGCCCAGCGGAATCGTCTTGGCGGCGTCTGGACCCCAGAGGCGTTCGGAGGAGAACGTGTAGGCCACATCGTCGGCCGTCAGTTCGACGCCATGATGGAACATCACGCCTTGGCGCAGGACGAACCGGACCGACTTGTCATCAAGACGTTCCCAGCTCTCAGCCAAGGCCGGCACCAATTCGATGCCGTTGCCTGGAGCGCCGTTTTCGAACCAATCGCGCACGATGAGCGTATCGAAAACCTGGTTGACGATACGTGGCCCGGTATTGCTGATGGCGTTGACCGGCTCGAGCGAGTTGGGCAGGCCATTGACGCCGATGCGAAGTTCGCGACGGTCCTGACCGAAGGCGAGGCCGATATTGGCGGTGGAAGCCAGCACCGCTGCGGCGCTTACCCCGACGAGAAAGCTTCTACGAGTAGTCTTGAGCATTGGGTCCTCCGTGCTCGGGTGGTCGGTTTGGGGATGCGGGGACGTCGAGTCCTAGTTCGCGATGGCGAACTTCCTCCGCAGTTTTTCGGGCGCCGTTTCGATTATGCTCCGGGCGCCGACGTCGGTGACGATCACACCGACATCCTCGATTCTGGTCGTCACCGAGAGGCTCGATTTGGTGAATTTGGAATGGTCGGCCGCGACGATCACGCGGCTCGAAACCTCGATCATCGTGCGGGCCACGCTCGCGTTCACCGGCGTTGACGTACAGATCAAGCCACGGTCCACATCGATGGATGCGGCGTTGAGAACGAGCTTGTCGACGTTGAACTGTCTGATGGCTTGCTCGGCGAGCGGGCCGCGGAAGGAGCGGTTCGTCTCGGTAAATTCTCCGCCGATCGCATAGACGTTCGGCATTTCGCTACGCGCGAGCTCGGCCAGAATATCCAGGCCATTGGAGATCACTGTCAGGCTTTTGCGGCCGGCAATCTTCTTGGCGACTTCGAGCGCGGTCGTTCCGGCATCAAGAAGCACCGTGTCACCATCAGCGATCATGCCGGCCACCGTCGCCGCGATGGCCGCCTTCTGAGCCCGGTTCCAGACCAGACGGGCGGCATTGGGTTTATCTTGAGCGACCTGATTGAGGCTGACAGCACCGCCATGGGTCCTGCGCAACACACCAGCCTCTTCGAGATCGACGAGGTCGCGCCGCGCCGTCGCCACCGACATGCCGAAGCGATCCGTCAACATGCGCAGGTCGAGAAAATTCTCGTCACGCAGCAGCGCGATGATCTTGGCCTGACGGTCTTCGGCGCTGTTGAACACGGCTAATCCTGTCGCCTGAGTGAATACTATCGCTCATATGAGCGATATCTATCGCTATCCTATGACAATCATATGACGCCGTTTTGAAGGGATTTTGCTCCGGTTTCCACGCATGAATTGGGTGAATCGAGAACTCGCACGACGAGGTATGATCGAATTCGCTCAATATGCTCAAGGAAGCCGTTGATATCGCGAGTGCATCTGCAAAGCGCCAACCCGATCCTGGCGCGCACCCCGCTTGACCGCTGGGGCACACCCCGAAGGTGCCAGCGCCGTGCTCTAGCTGTTCCCCCCTTGGCCAGCTTCGTCACCGGCACCACTCTTTTGGTCGACGGCGGCTACGCGATCGGCTGAGCGCCCTGCGGCCCCGTTTGCAGAACCTTTGTGAAATGGCGCAAGCGCATTCTTAAACCTTCGGCACTAGGTTTGCTCTCCAGCAGCCATTCCAAGGAGAGCCGAGCGATGTCACAATATTCTGGAAGCGAAGCTCAACGTCTCGCCGTGCTCAACCAGTACGAATTGCTGGATACCGCCGCGGAGGAAAGTTTTGATCGGATCTCCCGGATTGTGGCAGCAGCGCTCCAGGTGCCGATTGCCGCAGTGACCTTGGTCGACGAGCACCGCCAATGGTTCAAGTCAAGGATCGGACTGAGCGTTTCGGAGACCCCGCGCAGTGCCTCGTTTTGTGCACACACCATGTTGGGCAGCGAGGCCTTCGTTGTCCCTGATGCGACATTGGACCAACGCTTTTGCAACAACCCTTTGGTGACCGGTGACCCCAACATCCGGTTCTATGCCGGATTTCCGATCGTCACCCCGCAGGGCGTACCGGTCGGGGCTGTCTGCGCCATAGACACAACGCCCCGGACCGCGGACCTGCGCGAGCTCGGATTGATGAAAGATTTGGCGGCGCTGGTCGTCGAGCAAATGACTTTGAGGATGTCCGCGTCCCTGGACGGGCTGACGGGGGCGCTGCGGCGCAAGACTTTCGAGGGAATGGCATCGCGTGAAATTAAATTGGCGGCCAGAGCCAACGCGCCGCTAGGTTGCCTGATGCTGGATGCCGATCATTTCAAGGCCATAAACGACCGCTTCGGCCACGATGTCGGAGATCGGGTCCTGCGGGCCCTGGTACACACGGTCAAGGCAGGTTTGCGCTCGACCGACCTGCTTGGGCGTCTTGGTGGAGAAGAATTTGGCGTGCTGCTACCCGGAACGACGCGTGCCGCATCCATCGAAGTGGCCGAACGCCTGTGCCAGGCAATATCGGCGCTCGACATCCAGGTGGTTGGCGAGCGCGTGCCGGTGACCGTGAGCATCGGCATTTCTGAACGCATCGCCGGCGATGACAGCATCATGCCGCTCTTGCATCGCGCCGATGAAGCCTTGTTGGCCGCAAAAGCGGAAGGCAGGAACAGGGTTGTCTATGGGTCTGCCTTTGGTCTCCTGGCGGCTGGATAATATTTCTGTTGCGCTGCTCGGCCGGCTGACGACCGCGCTTTGCCGGTCATGGTCGTTGGAACGCCTGGGATGACCGGAGCCGTTGACAACTCGGGAGCTGAGCGCGTGCGTGAGCGTGGACAATGTTGCGGCAGGTTGTGTGGCAGGTCTCTAACGGCACGGTTGACGGTTCGGCAACTAAGCACAAGCTGGCGATGTCTCGTATCCGTTCCTGCCGCGCCCGGGCAATCGCTCCTGCGAACACTCGTCCCATTGTTCAGAACTGGTTGGAGCGGGTGAAGGGAATCGAAGTTAAGTCAATAGATTAGATAAATCAGGTACTTAAGAGAAGGTTGGAAGTCTTATGTAGCGCAGTATGTGTCACGTGTAGCGCAGTATTGGCACTGTTCCTAGCGCCTCGATATGCTCCACGGTTCGCGGTCGTGCGTGCGCTGTATCGGCTTCAAGTAATCCACCTTTAGGAGCACTACTCTCTCGGTGTCCTCGTGTTGGGCACCGGTGAAATTCAGGCTGCCACCCAGGCGACGGTTGATACAGGTACTCGATCTGTTTCGTCAGAATGTTATGGCAAACTATTCGTGCTTGCTCTGGCCAAAGCTTGGTCAACAATCTGGGCAGCAGCGCTGCAGCCTCCGGAAGTTCTTAGTTCGCCGGCCAGTTGCTGTGCATGCTGGCGATATGACTTGGAGTGCAGAATCTCCTGCAAGCCCATGGCAATTTGCCTGGAACTTGATTTCGGTGATACCACCTTGCCCGCTCCTGAGCGTTCGAGGCGAGCCCCGATGCCGGGTTGTTCGAAGGCGATAGGCAGGCAAAGGATGGGGAGCCCCGCTGACAGCGCCTCGAGTACGGTATTGAGCCCGCCATTGGTAATGACCGCATCAGCCTTCGACAGCAATTCGCCTTGATCCACCCAAGGCAGGACGAGATGGGCGTCGATAGTCGCCGCCTGCTTGTCCGTCAGGCAATTGGCATGAGAGACAACCAATCGGACCCCAGCCTGCCGGCATGCCTTTGCAATACGCCGAAACAAGCCTACCCGGTGGCCTTGCAGCGTCCCCAGCGTTGCAAACACCAGTGGTCTTGGGTCGCCATCCCGCGCAGATGTCTGCTCCCGCTCCCCCGGGGCGCGCAGCGGGCCGACATAATGAAAACTCGGGGGCAGTTCGCGCCGGGGAAAGTCGAAACCGGGCACCAACTGACAGATGTCGGCGATCGGCGACAGGCAATCGACGACCTTGCTGCGCGAAGGCAAGCCCCAACGCACCGACCATTCGCTCACGGCCCGATCGTGACGCGCAGTCAATTTGTCGGCAATCCAGGTGCCGACGCGATTGCGCTCGATCGCTTTGGGGCTGTCCTCATAAGGCCACGGCAACACCCCCAAGGGAATGAGGGGCTCACGATTGATGGGATGGGCCGCTGCCAGCGACACATAGGGCAGGCCGAGATGGTCGGCCACCAATGCGCCGGCAGGCTCGAGCTGGTCCGTGACGATTGCTTCAATGCCATGCTCGCGCAGCAGGTCAGGCGCGGTCCGGCAAAGCGAATTGGTCATTTCGGTCATGTCCGCCACCAGGCGCAGCAGGCCAAAGGGCAGGCCGGGGGATCGCGTATGCTTGGCGAAGCCCGCAGGCGTCCAGCCACATTGCGCGGCATCGACAGGCAGGGAGCGAAAGCCTGGATCCGGCGAAGTTTGCGGGTGGTGAACGAGGAAGCACTCGTGCCCCAGTCGGCTCAACGCCGCTGCCAATCCAGCTGCGGGCGCTAGATGACCCTGCAGAGGTGGGCTAAAGAATGCTATGCGCAATAAATGGCCCTCGATCCGACACCAGGATAAACCACACCTGCCAAACCATGCGTTGTTCACAATGGCCCTGACGCGCGGAAGTTTCACGCTGCCACTTTACATCTACAACGATTGCGGCGCAGGCGCGATTTGCGGCATGAACACTCAAGACACCTCTTTCCGGTTCGGGAGATGATTTTGCCGCGCGGCGAAGATTGCACGCTTGTTCTGGTTGGAGCAGGGCTCGCCAGCGCCCTTATCGCTCAGCGGCTGTCGCATCAAGGCACGGGGCCGCGCATCGTCATGCTGGAAGGGACGGACAACCCCTTTGGCGAGCACACATGGTCGTTCCACGATCACGATGTGGAGCTCGCCGATTTCAATTGGCTTGGGCTGCTGATCGCCCATCGTTGGCAGGGACAATCGGTTCGTTTCCAGCGCCTTCGCCGTGATCTGCAATCCGGTTACGCTTCGCTGACCAGCGCTTCGGTCGCGGCAGCCATTGACAGGCTTCCCAATGTCGAGATCAGAACCGGAACGCGTGTCCGGTCCGTCTTTGCAGACCGCGTCGTGTTGCCCGACGGTTCCGAGTTTGCTGCCGATTGCGTCATCGACTGCCGCGGATACGAGGCCAACGACGCTATGGCTCTCGGTTATCAGAAGTTCGTCGGGCTCGAGGTCGAGCTGGATGCGCCTCATGGCCTTTCCAACCCCGTCATCATGGACGCCTCGGTCGATCAGCGAGACGGCTACCGCTTCGTTTACCTCCTGCCGTTTTCGCGCACGCGGGTGCTGATCGAGGACACGCGCTATTCGGAAGGAGAGGCACTGGACCTGCAGGCGCTGGCAGCCGACATCGCGCAGTATGCCGAGGCGCAGGGTTGGTCGATCCGCAAGATCGTGCGGCAGGAGAATGGCGTCCTGCCAATCGCGCTGGCGCATGATTTCGATCGTTTCTGGGCCGACAAGCCGGTCGATATCCCCCAGGCCGGAATGCGCGCCGGGCTGTTTCATCCCACTACCGGTTACAGCCTTCCCGAAGCGGTGCGCCTTGCCAACCTCATCGGCATGCACTGGCCGATCGGCAGCGCGGCGCTGGCGCCCCGGATCCGCCAGCATGCCAGGAACCGACACCGGGAGCAGAGCTTTTATCGCCTGCTCAACCGCATGCTGTTTCGCGCGGCGCGTCCCGATCGGCGGCATCTGGTGCTGCAGCGATTTTATAAATTGCCGCGCGAAGTGATCGAGCGGTTCTATGCCGGACGTACTACTGCCAGCGACATCGTTCGCATCCTTGTCGGGAAGCCTCCCGTGCCCATTCACCGCGCCCTCGCATGCCTGCGAGAGGCGCCCTTGTTGAAAGCGGAGAGGCCGTGACCGGCATCGAAAAAACAGCGGCAGTGATCGGCGCCGGTTTCGGGGGGCTTGCCCTTGCCATCAGGCTGCAAAGCGCGGGCTTGACCACCACGCTGTTCGAAAAGCGCGACAAGCCGGGTGGCCGCGCCTATGTCTACACCGACGATGGCTTCACCTTCGATGCGGGCCCCACGGTTATCACCGATCCCGATTGCCTCGAGCAACTGTGGGCATTGTCGGGCCGGCGCATGGCGGACTATGTGACGCTGCTGCCGGTGACCCCTTTCTACCAGCTCTGCTGGGAGGACGGCTATCGGTTTGACTATGCGGACGATCAGGCCGAGATCGACCGCCAGATCGCTCTCAAGTCACCTGCGGACGTCGATGGCTACCAGCGCTTCCTGCACTATTCGGAAGACCTTTATCGTGAAGGCTACCAGAAGCTCGGCACCGTACCCTTTCTCAATTTCTGGTCGATGATAAAGGCCGCCCCGCAACTGATGCGCCTTGAAAGCCACCGCAGCGTCTATTCCAAGGTCAGCCAGTTCATCAAGGACGATCAACTGCGCCAGGCCTTCAGCTTCCATTCGCTGCTGGTGGGCGGCAATCCCTTCCAGACCTCATCGATCTACGCGCTGATCCATGCACTTGAACGCAAGGGGGGCGTGTGGTTTGCCAAGGGGGGCACCGGTGCGCTGATTGCCGGCATGGTGAGCCTCTTTCAGGATTTGGGCGGCACGCTCCGCCTCAATGCCGAGATCGACCGCATCGATATCGACAACGATCGTGCCAAGGCGGTGGTACTCAAGGATGGCAGCCGTCATCGGTTCGACCAGATCGCCTCCAATGCCGACGTGGTCCATACCTACAAGCACATGATGCGCGGCACGGCGCGTGGCATCGGGAATGCCAAGGCGCTCGAGGCCAAGCGCTTTTCGATGTCACTCTTCGTGATCTATTTCGGGCTCAAGACCACTCATCCCGAGCTCAAGCACCACATGGTGCTGTTCGGGCCCCGTTATCGCGAACTCATCTCCGAAATCTTCAGCGTCGATGGCCTGGCCGATGATTTCTCGCTTTATCTGCACGCCCCCTCGGTCACCGACGATAGCCTCGCTCCGCCCGGATCGAGCGCTTACTACGTTCTCTCCCCGGTCCCCCATCTCGGCACGGCCAAGATCGATTGGGAAGTCGAAGGCCCTAAATATCGCGACCGCATCCTCAAATATCTGAATGACAACTATGTTCCCGGCCTGCTCGATGATCTCGCGACCGTGCGGCATTTCACGCCGTTTGATTTCCGCGACGAACTCAATGCCCATCTTGGCTCGGCATTCTCCATCGAGCCGGTGCTGACCCAGAGTGCCTGGTTCCGGCCGCACAATCGCGATGACAAAATCCCCAACCTCTATATCGTGGGAGCAGGCACCCATCCCGGCGCGGGCATTCCGGGCGTCATCGGTTCGGCCAAGGCCACCGCGGGGCTCATGATCGCGGATGCGCGGGCATGAGCGATGCGGTAGTCGCCAACAGCGAGTCGGCTATTGCCCAAGGCTCCCAGAGCTTTGCCGCCGCCGCGCGGCTGTTCGACCGTAAGACCCGCGACGATGCGGTCATGCTCTATGCCTGGTGTCGCCATTGCGACGACGTCGTGGACGGCCAGACCCTGGGATTTGCCCAGGAGGCCGATTTTCGCGCTGGCCAGCTGGGGCGCCTTGATCAGTTGCGCGCGCAAACGGCCGCGGCGCTTTCTGGTGAGCATACCGAGGATCCGGTGTTCGAGGCGCTGCGCCGGGTGGTCGAGCGTCATGAGCTGCCGGCCCGCCATCCCCAGGAACTGCTGGCCGGCTTTTACATGGATGTCGTCGATCGCCGCTACGAAACCATCAACGAGACGCTCGACTATTGCTATCACGTGGCCGGTGTCGTCGGTGTCATGATGGCCATCATCATGGGAGTGCGCGACCAAAGGGTGCTGGACCGTGCTTCCGATCTCGGCCTGGCCTTTCAGCTCACCAATATCGCCCGCGATGTCATCGACGATGCCCGGATGGGCCGGGTCTACCTACCCGCCGAAATCCTGGCGCGGCACCGCGTTGTCGAGATCAGGCCGGATGATCGCTCGCAATGGCCCCAACTGCACGCCGCGGCTCTGGAACTGCTGGATCTGGCGGAGCGCTACTATGCATCCGCCTATGCCGGCATGACGGCGCTGCCGCCACGCTCTGCCTGGGCCGTCGGCGCGGCGCGACGCGTTTATCGCGCCATCGGCAGCAAGCTGCGCGCTGGGGGGCCATGGGCGTGGAACGCTCGGGTCTCGACCACCAAGGCGGAAAAGCTTGCGCTCCTCGGGCTGGCCTTGGCAGATGTGGGCATCACTCGCTTTGATAGGCGCGATGTCCTCCGAACCGGACTTTATCAGCGCCCCTGATCAGCGGGCCGCTGCTCGTCTTGCGCGAGTGCGCCCTGGTCGAATCCGCTCTTGTTGTCGTGCAGTTTCTTGACCAGTTTGTCGACGGGTTCGGCATAAACGAAACCGAACGACACACAGCCATCGCGCCCTTCCACCGCGTGATGCAGGCGATGCGCCTGATAGACGCGTTTGAAATACCCCTTGCGGGGAATGTATTTGAATGGCCAGCGCTGGTGCACGAGCCCGTCGTGAAAAAAGAAATACAGCACGCCGTAAATCGAAATGCCGACCGCGATCCACCATATCGGCCAGAACCAGGTCGCGCCCACCCAAAACAAAAAGACGGCAAAAACCGCAAATACTGCTGCATAGAGGTCGTTTTCCTCCAGGCCCTCGTCATGCGGCTCGTGGTGCGACTTGTGCCACCCCCACCCCCAGCCATGCATGATGTGTTCATGCGACCAGGCGGCGAACCACTCCATGAACAAGACAGTACCCGTGACCAGCAGGGCGGGAACCAGATAATGGAGCGTACCTTGGATCATTCGTCTCAGCTCATTTCAGACTGTATGGCGGAGTGGCGATGGGCCGGCAGTTTCCACCAGGGCACCCAGGGAGCGTCATGATGCTCGTGATGATAACCAAAGTGGAAGCAGGTCAACAACGATACAAGGGGCGAAAAGTTGTTGCTGCGGGCGCGGTGGCGATCGGTGAACGGCTCGTCGTCGATCCGGTGCGGACGATAGGTCCCGAAATAAAACAGCTGCAGCGAAGACAGTATGGCTGGTAGCGCCCAGAACACGAGCATGGTCGGGAACCGCTCCCGCAAAATGACGAGGTAGATCACGACCGCTATGGTGAGAATGCCGAACTCCCGCCAGCCGAAATAATGGCGGAAGAATTTGAGGTACCAGGGCCAGAAGCTCGAGGAATGGTCGACGTCGAAATCGGGGTCGCTATCGGTGCCCGCATTGCGGTGATGGGCGTGGTGGTTTTCGTAGAGCTTGTCATAGGAAAAGCCGGCATAGATGAAAACGCAAAAGCGCCCGATGGCCTGGTTCAGCGCCGGAACCTGCGGCATCAGCGAACCATGCATGGCGTCATGAGCGACAATGAAGAGGCCAACGCTGAGCCAGCATTGAATAACAATGAGCACTGGCGCGAGTAGCCAGAGACCGGGGCTAGTCCAGTCGATCAGGAAAATGGCGCCGACATGCACGGCTAGCCAGGCGCCGACCACCAACGCGGCCAGCAGCAACCCGGTGGCGGTGTCGCTCCGGCTCAAATGCTTATCGCTCGTCCATGCCGCCATTTCGCGCTCCATCAGAGTCGCAGCCGCAGCCTCGAAACAACCAGTGCAACACCGACACTCGCTAAAGCCGCCGCTCCAAGCCCCGTGAGTTCAGGCACCAGGTCGGGCAGGGTCTCACCACGCCAGAGCACACCATGATAGGCTTCGATGGCCCAGGCATTGGGTGTGTACCAGCCCATATCCTGCAACCATGGCGGCATCATGAAGCGCGGCACCATCGATCCGCCGACCGCCGAGCACACGAGCACGACGAAGGTGGCCATGGTGTGGGCCTGCTGCTTGGTCGTGCAAATCGCCGCAACGGCCAGCCCGAGGCCCGCAGCCGCCATGGAGGCCGCCAGCGTGGCCAGCAACCAAAGACCGAGATGGGGCATCAGATCCACACCATAGACGATGGCGGCCACCACAAAAATGAGAGCGACCTGCACCACGCCCTGTCCCGTCAAGAACAGGAATTTACCGATCACGACGACATCGGTTCCGGCCGGGCCGACCGCGATGCGATCAACGATCCCCGATTTGCGCTCTTCGATCAACGTCGCTGCGCTTTGCATCGCCGAGAACAACAGAAACAAAATCGCCACCGCGCCCGCGTAATAGCTGACGGTGGCACCCGAACTTCTTTCCGGTCCGATTGTGCGCGCTTCTACAAGGCTCGCCTGCGTCTCTTGCTCTTGCCCGTTCGCCGCCAACTGCTCGATCGCACTCGCAAGGCGGGCCGATTGTTCAGGCGTGAAACCCCCGACAATCGAGTCGATTTCCGGCGCTGTTTGGGACAAGGCGAGATCCGGCATTTGCAGCCCGATCAGGCGTTGCACCTGACCCGACACGATGTCACCGGCGATCAGCTTGGCAGGATCCATGAGGATCAGCACCGGCGCCGAAGCGACGTCGCCCAGGTCTGCTTTGAGCACCAGCCCCACATCCGCTTCGCCTCTATCGACAAGCTTGGCCGCTTCTTCTTCGCTGTCCACGGTCTTGGGGAGGATGCGTAAGGATGGTTCGGCGCGCAACGCTGCTTCTAGTCGTCCGGCCAGTTGGGACGGCTCCGAAACGGCTATCGCCACCTGCGGGCGCATTTCGTCGCCGCTCGCGCCGGCAAAGATCGCGGCAAAGATGACGAAGATGGTCGGCGGCAGCACAAATGCCATAGCCAACGCCCCGCGGTCGCGCAGCAGGCCCAGGGACATCACCCGTACCAAAGCCCAGATCATGCTGCATGGTCTTGCAACGTGAGCGAAGCGCCGCGCGATAACAGAAGAAAAAGGCTGTCGAGCCCGGGTTCACGAAGCCGTATTTCGCGAATACCGAGTCCAACCCGCTCCAGCGCCCCCGAAAGTTCGGTCGCCGAGCGGTCCGATCCCTGGCCCATCATGGACCAGCTCAGATTGTTGCTCGTGCCCAAAAAGCCGGCGCGCTGCAACGTTTTGGTCTGCGCCGGCGTCGGTAGTTGGCGCAGTTCGATGATAATCTCGCGCTCACCGCCAAACGCTTCGGCAATCAAGGCGCGCGGGCTGCCCTGCGGCGCGATGACCCCATCCCGCAGGAAACCGACTCGGCCACAGAGCAATTCGGCCTGGTCGAGATCGTGCGTGGCCAACAGCACCCCCATGCCCGCATGGCTGAGCTGCTGGATGACCTGATGCAAGCCATTTCGCGCTTCCACATCGACGCCCACCGTCGGCTCATCGAGAATCAACAGGTCTGGCCGATGCAATATCGCGGCTGCGATATTGACGCGCCGCTTCCAGCCGCCGGAGAGGATTTCAACGCGATCACCCAGCCGCGAACCGATATCAGCCGCCTCGCTCGCCCAGTCGATAGCCGTCGCGGTTTGCATTCGACGCAGGCCCGACAGGCGCCCGAACACTTCGAGATTTTCCCGCACCGTCAGATGCGGGTAAAGCGCGATTTCCTGCGGTGCCAGCCCGATATGGCGCAGCGCCAGCCGGCTGACTGGCTGCCCAATGATCCAGATGCTGCCACTCCGCGGTCGGATGCGACCGCAAATCGTTTGGATCAAGGTGGTTTTGCCGGCCCCATTGGGGCCCAGGAGGCCGAAGATTTCGCCTTTGGCGACGCTGAGATCGAGACCACGCAGGACCTCGCGGCGGCCATAGCTGACATGCAGGTCCGCAACATGCAGCGATAACGCCGGTTCGCTCATTGCTCCTGGGCCCTTCGCGTTTCGAACAGACGCTGCATCAGTTCGCGGATTGGGGCGGCATCGACGCGACTGTCGACCAGCGCTTGCTCGGCCTTCGCCAGGTGTTCCTCGTAGCTCAATTGCGCCTTGCTGGTACCGAAAAGCGTTATCAGGGTCACCTTGTCGCCGTCCTTTTGCACGTCCTTGCCGATGTCGGCAGCCGAGGCGCTGCGGTCGAGCAGGTCATCGGCGGTCTGGAACGCCACGCCGAAGTGGCGGGCAAAGCGCCGGATCGCCTCGATGCGCTCGTCTTCCAAGCCGCGCAAAACGGCGCCCATCTCGGCTGCCGCGACGAACAGGATACCAGTCTTGAGCCAGTTGAGCTCTTCGATCTCGCTAACGCCCACCAAACCTTCACGGCCATTGACATCGAGTTCCTGGCCCGCCACCAGACCTTCCCACCCCACGGCATTGGACAAGATGCTCGTCAGCCGCACGCGTGTCGCTTCAGGGACATCCTCGAGCTCGGCAATGATGCCGAAAGCACGGCTGAGCAGTGCGATGGCCGACAAGATCGCGGTCGATTGCCCGAAGGCGATATGAGTGGCCGGCTGCTGTCGGCGCAATTGCGCATCGTCCATGCAGGGTAGGTCGTCCAGGATCAGCGAAGCCGTGTGAACCATTTCAACAGCACACCCTGCATCAAGCGCGGCGCGATGTTCCCCCGGTCCCGGTTCGGCGACCAGGAACAGCAACACCGGGCGCACCCGCTTGCTCTGGCCCAACAAGGCATGGCGAACGGCACGCTGCAGGTTGGGAGGCACGCCGGGAAGCGTCGCAACGAGCCGCTCGAGGTGCTGCTCCACAGCGTTACGAACCGCAGCGGCGTTGGCAGCGACACCGGGCTTAGAATTTCCCAAGTCGAATGAGGCAGTAGACAATGTCATCGGTCAGGGTCCCGTGTCGTCTAACCATAAACAGTGAACCGGAAGACAGTCCACACCGTAACAGTGGCGAAGTTTTGCTTGATGGCTCGTCAGCGTGCCACTCGGTGCTAGTGTGAAGTGCGGCCACCATATGGCTGGCCCACGAGGACAGTGATTTGCTGCAGGATCGCAAAAACGAACATCTGGACGTGGTTCTTGGCGGTCACGGCCGTTCCAGGGCGCAAACCGGTTTCGACCGGATAGCTTTCGAACATGTAGCCCTCCCCGAGCTCGATATGGACGATATCGACCTCAGTACGGTGTTTCTTGGCAAACGGATTAACGCGCCGCTGCTGGTCAGTTCCATGACGGGCGGTCCGGCCCGTGCTGCAGACATCAATCGCAATCTCGCTATCGCCTGCCAGGAACTGGGCGTTGCCCTCGCAGTCGGCTCGCAGCGCATCGCCATCGAGTCCCAGGAACTGTCCGGGCTGGGTGCCGAGTTGCGCCGCTACGCGCCCGACATCCCTCTGCTCGGCAATTTTGGTGCCGCCCAGCTCAACTTGGGCTTCGGTGTTGACGAGGCGCGACGCGCCGTGGAGATGATCGGCGCCGATGCACTTATCATTCACCTCAATCCACTACAGGAAGCAGTCCAGCCCGAGGGAGATCGCAACTGGGCCGGGCTATTGGCCAAGATCGAGAATTTAACTCTCAATCTGGGAGCGCCAGTGGTGATCAAGGAAGTCGGCACCGGAATTTCCTGCCGCATTGCCCGGCGCCTGCTCGATGTCGGCGTGTCCGCGATCGACGTCGCCGGGGCAGGGGGCACCAGTTGGGCGGCGGTCGAGGCCGAGCGTGCTCGCTCTCCGGAACAGGCAGCTATCGCCCGCGCCTTTGTTGACTGGGGCATTCCGACGGCGGAGGCAATCCGAACCGTACGCGCGGCCTGTCCGGAAGCGTTCATCATCGGCTCCGGCGGCATTCGCGACGGCCTGGACGTGGCCAAGGCTATCCGGCTTGGCTCCGACATCGTCGGCCAGGCGGCCGGCATCCTGGAAGCGGCGACGCGTTCTCCCGAGGCGGTGGTCAACGCCCTCTCGATCACCGCCGCCCAATTGCGCGTAGCATGCTTCTGCACGGGATCCTCAAACCTGTCAGCACTCGCCGATGCCCCTCTGCAGCAAACTGCCGGTACGCGACCTTGATCGCGACGACTGATGACGATGAACGCTGACGCTGCCGTCGTTATTTTGAGGGCGACGAGTAGATTTAACGCGGCGAATCTGACGAATTCTGATCGAGTGCCTTTCCTCATGGGCAAGACGACGTTAGCCTAGCGGATACGGTTATTCGAGATGGCCGGCACCAGCTCAGCCTCGACGAGCTGACTGCGGCAGCCGACCTAGTCGAGGCCGGCAACACCTTCGCC
Organism: uncultured Devosia sp.; assembly: GCF_964244875.1. Taxonomy (NCBI): domain Bacteria; kingdom Pseudomonadati; phylum Pseudomonadota; class Alphaproteobacteria; order Hyphomicrobiales; family Devosiaceae; genus Devosia; species uncultured Devosia sp. Next base: position 167,800 of record NZ_CAXTKA010000002.1, on the reverse strand, counting down.
GGCGTTACCGACAAAATGATGTGTAAAATCAATCATTTACGTGATTTTTTTGGAGCGGGTGAACGGGATCGAACCGTCGTCGTAAGCTTGGGAAGCTTCTGCTCTGCCATTGAGCTACACCCGCGACCGGCCCTTGATGCGTTAAAAGCGCCGATGCGTCAAGCATCGCCTCTGCCACCCATTACGGCGCGTAGGGCCGGAAGTGCTTGGACAGCTTGAGCGTTTGCGCCTGGTAGTTCGAGCCCAGCGCCGACCCGTAAAGCCGGTCCGGCGGTTCGGCCAGTTTTTCGTAGATCAGCCGGCCGATGGTCTGGCCATGGCCGAGCAGGAACGGCACTTCGCGGCTGCGCACTTCCAGCACGGCGCGGCTGCCGGTGCCGCCGGCCGGCGAGTGCCCGAACCCCGGATCGAAAAACCCGGCATAATGCACGCGAAATTCCCCCACCAGCGGATCGAACGGCACCATTTCGGCGGCGTGGGTGGGCGGTACATGCACCGCCTCGTCGCTGACCAGGATGTAGAATTCGTCGGGGTCAAGGATCAGCTCGTCGCTGCCCCGATTGGTCAGCGGCTCCCAGAAGTCGAGCACGTCGAGCGCCGCCTTCTTGTCGACATCCACAACCGATGAATGCCGCTTGGACCGGAACCCGATCAGCCCGTTGCGCTCGGCCCCCTTGAGGTCGATCGACAGCGCCACCCCGTCCTCAACCGGCCGATTGTTGCCGAATACCAGCGTGTCCGAAGCATGCAGCGCCTGGTGTTCGACCACGCTCAATCTGGTATCGCCCGAGCGGAACCGCATCTGGCTCAGCCGCGATCCGGTGCGCACCAGAATGGGGAAGGTGCGCGGGCTGACCTCGAGGTAAAGCGGCCCGTGATAGCCGGCCGGCATCTGGTCGAACCCGCGCGCCCGGTCGCCGATGACGCGGGTGAAGACGTCCAGCCGCCCGGTCGAGCTCTTGGGATTGGCCGAGGCGCTGACCAGGTCGGGCAGGGCCAGGCTCTCCTGCAACGGCACCAGGTACACGCAGCCGCGCTCCAGCACGGCCCCGCCCGTGAGGTCAATCTGATGCAGCTTGAGCGCATCGATGCGCTCCGCCACCGAATGGCCGGGGCCGGGCAAAAAGCTGGAACGCACCCGAAATGCCGTATCGCCGAGTCGCAAGTCCAGGCTCGCCGGCTGCACCTGGTCCGGCTCGAACGCGCGCGTCGTTGCGATAGCCCCTTGCCGGTGCAATTGCTCGATCAGCCGAGCCGGGAAAATGCCCTGCGGCCAGGCCTGTTGCGTATTCATGGCGATCTGTCTCGCATGCCGATGCTTTCCCCTATCAATCCGTGCAATTGACGCCAAGCGGCAAATGGAATTACATCTCCACCAGTGGTGATTTGGCCGGTCTGGTTGCAGCCACTCAGAAACCGCAGCCGCGGTTTCGAAAAAATAACTTGCTAAGAGACCGTTGTAACCGGCCGCATCTTTGCGGGCCGGTTTTTTGTTTGAAGGCAGTCCATGTCCAAGGCCGACAATCCCCTCAACGACCCAGCCCGGCGCGCGCCCGCAACCCTTCTCGTCCATGGTGGCGACAAGCGGACGCAGTTTAACGAGACGTCCGAGGCGTTGTTTCTGACCTCCGGCTATAGCTATCCCAGCTCCAACCACGCCGAACGGCTGTTCAACAACGAGCTGCCCGGGGCGCACAATTATTCGCGCTTCGCCAATCCTACCGTGGATATTTTCCAGGAGCGCATGGCGCTGCTCGAAGGGGCCGAAGCCGCCCGCGCTTTCGCCAGCGGCATGGCCGCCGTCACCAATGCCGTGATGAGCCAGGTGCGCGCCGGCGATCACATCGTGGCCGCCCAAGCCCTGTTTGGCGGTTGCCGTTTCGTGGTCGAGGATTTCATGCCGCGCTGGGGCGTCGCCTCGACCCTGGTCGATGGCCGCGACCCGCAAAATTTTGCCCGCGCCATGCAGCCAAACACCAAGATCGTGTTCATCGAAACCCCGACCAATCCGACCCTGGAACTGGTCGATATCGCCGCCGTGGCGGATATCGCGCACGCCCATGGCGCCAAGCTGATCGTCGACAACGTCTTTGCGACCCCGCTCTACCAAAAGCCGCTGCAGCTGGGTGCCGATCTCGTCACCTATTCGGCCACCAAGCATATCGACGGGCAGGGCAGGGTGCTCGGCGGCGTCGTGCTGGGCAGCAAGGAACTGATCACCGGCGACGTGCATACGCTGTTGCGCCACACCGGCGCGACGTTGAGCGCCTTTAATGCCTGGGTGCTGCTCAAGGGGCTCGAAACCTTGCCGCTGCGCGTACGGCAAATGACCGAGAGCGCGGCGAAAATTGCCGAGGTCCTGGCCGATCATCCCAAGATCAACCGCGTCATCTATCCCCATCACCACTCGCATCCGCAATATGATCTGGCCCGGCGCCAGATGACGGCGGGCTCGACCCTGTTGGCCATTGACGTCAAGGGTGGCCAGGACGCCGCCTTCAAGCTGTCGGACGCTCTGGCGGTGATCCTGATTTCCAATAATCTGGGCGATGCCAAATCCATCATCACTCATCCGCGCACCACTACCCATCAGCGCCTGAGCGAGGAGGTCCGGCTGCAAACCGGCGTCACCCCCGGCCTGCTGCGCCTCTCGATCGGGCTGGAGGATGCCGATGATCTGATCGCGGATTTGTTGTACGGGCTGGATCAAATCTAGCCCGGTACCGCGACCGCGTGGTTCGGGGCTTGGCTATAGCTCGCCCCTCGCCATGACCAGCGAACTGGGCCATAACACCTCTGTTTTCACTTGCGGCAATGGCGTGCGGCCCATGCGTTTGATCATCGTGCTGATCGTGTTTATCGCCGGCGCCTTGCCTGCCTTCGCCCAGCCCATGCCCAATCATGTCGATCCGAGCGCGCGCGAGATCTTGCCCAACCTGGCTCCCGTGCCGGCCATCCGTTTTCTCACCACGGTCGATTTTCCGCCGTTCAACTTTCGTGATGCGGGAGGCGAGTTGATCGGCTTCAATATCGATCTGGCGCGCCGCGTCTGCGCCGAGGTCAATGTCGCCTGTACCGTCCAGGCCTGGCCCTGGGACCAGGTGTCCAATGCCTTGGTCGATAACCAGGGCGATGCCATGATCGCGGGGCTCGAAATGTCGCCCGCCACTGCTGCCAAGTTCGATTTTTCGGCCATCTACCTGGCGCTGCCGGGACGCTTCGTCACCCGTGCCGGCGACATTGCCGGCTTTTCCCCCGCGACCCTCGACGGCAAGATCGTTGCGGTCCGCGCCGGCTCCCGGCACGAGGATTTTCTCAAGCGCTACCTGCCGCAGGTGACCATTGCCGGTTTTCCCAGCGAGGCCGAAGCGCTCGCCGCCGTGCAGGCCAGCGCCGCCGCCGCATTTTTCGGCGATGCCATGCGGGCCTCGTTCTGGCTGAATGAAAATCTCAGCTGCTGCGGCTTTGCCAGCGAGCCCTATTTTCGGCCCGATCTGTTTGGCGAAGGACTGTCGATCGCGGTCCCCGCTGGCCACGATGCCGTCCGCCAGGCGATCGATTGGGCCCTGGTCAAGCTCAATGCCGAAGGCTCGCTCGATGAGCTCTATCTGCGCTGGTTTCCCGTCGGGTTTTATTGAGCCGGTGAATCTCTAGCGCGGCATCCGCCGGTGCCGGGCCCGGGCGGCAGTCTCGATGGCCGCCGTCACCAGCCGGTCCAGCTCCATCTTGTCGCGTACCAGTTCCAAAAACCGCAATTCCTCCTGCGTCAGTTGCAGGTCGACCGCGGTGATCTCCACCACCAGGGCATAGGCGGTGTCCTGCATCTTGACGGGCAGGGCGGCGATGGCGTCGTCCACCAATTGGTCCAGCCCGTGCGAGCCGTTGAGCGTGTCGATGCAGGCATTGGCAACCGCGGTGATCCGCCCCTTGTCGAAGCCCTCGAAGGCGGGCAACCGGCCCACCAGCGTTTCGATCCGGCGCAGTTCCCGCTCGCTCATGGCGTCGTCGGACGAGGCGGCAACGACCATCAACTGGATCAGCGCATCTTGGGCGGCAGTGGACATCAGGCGGTTCCTCTAGCAATGACGGCCGATACATAGGCACATCTGCCCAAACGGCAAGCGCCTGTCCCTGGCCGCGCCAACATTGACGCCCGCGTCCCGGAATGCAACACCAGCCCATCTGTTCCGCGAAAGGCCTGTCCCCGTGTCTGCTCCGCTCCCCCCGCTCGATCCTGCGTTTTTCGACGCTGCCCAAACCGCCCGCGCCTGGCCGTTTGAGGAAGCAAGGAAACTGGTGGCGCGGATCGAGAAAACCGGCAAGCGCGAAGTGCTGTTCGAAACCGGCTACGGCCCCTCGGGCCTGCCCCATATCGGCACCTTCGGCGAGGTGGCGCGCACCACCATGGTGCGCACCGCCTTCCGCCTGCTGACCCGCGATCAGGTGCCGACACGGCTGCTGTGCTTCTCCGATGATCTGGACGGCATGCGCAAGATTCCGGACAACGTGCCCTCCAAGACGGCGATGGAGCCGCATCTGCAAAAGCCGCTGAGCGCCGTGCCCGATCCGTGGACCAATGAGTTCGCCAGCTTCGGCGATCACAACAACGCCATGCTGCGCCGATTTCTCGACACGTTCGGTTTCGACTACGAGTTCGCCAGTGCCACCGATTATTATCGCTCGGGCAAGTTCGACGCCGTGCTGCTGCGCGCCGCCGAACGCTATGACGACATCATGAAGGTCATGCTGCCCTCGCTCGGCGCCGAGCGCCAGGCGACCTACAGCCCCTTCCTGCCGATCTCACCCATCAGCGGCCGCGTGCTCTACGTGCCGATGAAGGAGGTCAACGCCCTCGATGGCACCGTCACCTTCGCCGACGAAAATGGCCGCGACACGACGGTTCCCGTCACCGGCGGTCACGTCAAGATGCAGTGGAAGCCCGATTTCGGCATGCGCTGGGCGGCGCTCCAGGTCGATTTCGAGATGTTCGGCAAGGATCACCAGACCAATGCCCACATCTATGACAAGATTTGCGAAATCCTCGGCGGCAAGGCGCCCGAGCACTATGTGTTCGAGCTGTTCCTCGATGCCGAGGGCCAGAAGATTTCCAAGTCCAGGGGCAATGGCCTGACCATCGACGAATGGCTGACCTATGCCGGCAATGAGAGCCTGGGGCTTTACATGTTCAGCAAGCCGCGCACCGCCAAGCGGCTGCATTTCGACGTCATTCCCCGCGCCGTCGACGATTACTACAGCTTCGTTCGCAGCTTTCACGCCCAGACCGCCGCCGAGCAGCTCGAAAACCCCGCCTTCCACGTCCATTTCGGCGCTGTGCCGAATCCCGACGTGCCGCTGAGCTTTGCCCTGCTGCTGAACCTCGTTGCCACCGCCAATGCCGACGATACCGGCGTCCTATGGGGCTTCATCTCGCGCTACCTCAAGGGTGCCACCGCCGCAACCCACCCCGAGATCGACCGCCTGGCTGGCTACGCCGTGCGCTATTTCAACGACAAGGTAAAGCCCACCAAGACCTACCGCGCCCCCACCGACCAGGAACGCGCCGCCTTGGCCGACCTTGCCGCTCAGCTTGCTCCCCACGAAGGCTCCACCGACGCCGAAATGCTGCAGAACCTGGTGTTCGAAGTGGGCAAGGCCCACCACTTCGATCCCCTCCGTGCCTGGTTTGCCGCCGTCTACGAAGTCCTGCTTGGCCAAACCCAAGGCCCCCGCTTTGGCTCCTTCATCGCGCTCTACGGCGTCGCCGAAACCCGCAAGCTGATCGATACCGCGCTGGCCGGAAACCTGCTGAAGGCCGAATAGTGCTACCGGACCGGCCCGAACCGACAGGCATCCTAGTCAGGACTGCTGTCCGGGCCGATCTGCCGGCGCTCGCCGAACTCTGGTTCGCATTCGAGACCTGGCTCAACGCGCTTGAGGTTGAGCCCTAACCAGTGGACCAGGCCAAGTTCGGACGTTTTGAGGCCATGGCTTTCGCAGAGAGCCCTGCTTGTTCCGTTCTTCTCGCTGAGCTCGATGGCCGGGCCATCGGCTATCTCGTTCACTATTGGGGCGTCTGGATGGACGATATGGCTCCGTGCCTGCACATTGCCGACCTCTTCGTCCACCCCGATGCGCATCGCCACGGCATCGGTCGCGCGTTGATGAACCGTGCAACGGAGATTGCCCGCGCCTCCGGCGCTGTTCACATGTTTTGGACTGTTTGGCGCGAGAATCTGGGTGCTCAGGATTTCTACAAACGTTTGGGCGCAGAACTGTTTGAAGAAGAGCGGCTGATGAAATTGGCGGTCCGAGCCCGGTAACGCAAGCCCCGCATGGATTCAGCCGACCAGCTTGCGAAAATAGACCACCCGCTGAGTCTCTTCAAAGCCGAGGCCCTGATGCATGAGCTGGCTGTCGATATTTCCGATGGGGGCGTCGGAAGCCAATTCTGTGCATCCCTGCGACCGCGTCCATTCGGCGATATGCTGCAAAAGCTGCCGGGCGATTCCCTGCCGCCGGAACTCTGCCCTGACGTAGATTCCTTCCAGAAATCCCACCGGAGAGGTGTCGCACCCGTTCACGTAATCGCGGCGAATGGCGGCTTCGGCGAAGCCCAAAGCGTCACCGTTCGAGTTGCGCGCGATCAGGTTGAGGGTGTCCGAGTATGCTTCGAGCAGTTGGTTGACTTCGATCTGGTGATCGGCGGAGTCTGTACCGGGCCACAGTTCCTCACGCATAATAGCCCAGTCGGGCACATCGTGCCGACCGGCGGTCTCTATGAGTATCCTCCCCATCCTATTGGCTCGCCCAGATAATCCGGGCCATCCAGTCCACCTCGCTCATATCCAGAATCCGCGGTTCATACGCCGGATTGAGCGAGTGCAACTCGATCTGCTTGATGCTTTGGCGCGCCAGGATTTTGGCCATCACCTCGCCGTCGCGCGTCTTGACCACCACCCGATCGCCCCGTCGCACCTGCTGGGTCGGGGAGACCACCACCCTGTCGCCCTCCCGATACAGCGGCTCCATCGAATCGCCGTGAATTTCCAGCGCGTAAATCCCTGCATCGCCCGCTGTCGGCAAGGCGATCTCATCCCAGCCTTGCCCGACGGGAAAACCGGCCCCATCGAAAAAACCGCCCGATCCGGCCTGCGCCAGCCCCAGTAGCGGCACGGTTCCTATGATGGAACTATCGGACAATTGCAGGAAGGCGCCCGTACCGTTGAGAAAACTGTCAAAGCTTTCGCCTGTCGCCTCGAGAACTTTGGCAATGCTTTCGGTCGATGGCCAGCGCTCCCGCCCATCCTTGCTGACCCGCTTGGACACGTTGAACGCCGTCGCGTCCAGTCCCGCCAGCTTGGCCAGGGCCGAAACGGAATGGCCCTGCCGCCGCGCCAGCGCATCGATACCCTCCCAGATGGCTCTGTGTGACAGCATGATTGGTCGATCTGAACAGGAAAGAAGTCTTACATACGGAATACTATCCTAATTATCAATATAGTTTCTTCTTGTAAAGCCACGCTCGGGCTTCGTCTTGCGTGCCCGTCGGCGCGCCGTTAGGGTCCGCGCCATGCCCGATCCCAACCTGATCTACAAGATCGCCACCCTGGCCCTCTATGCTCCCGCACGCGACGGCACCGTTTTTGCCGGCATGCCGATCGATGCCGCCGACGGCTATCTGCACCTGTCCACGGCAACCCAATTGCCCGATACCCTGCGCCTGCATTTCGCCGGCCAGTCAGACCTCGTCCTGCTGGCCGTGCGCGCGGCGGACTTGGGCGACAAGCTGGTCTGGGAGCCATCGCGGGGCGGTCAGTTATTTCCCCACTACTACGGCGGGCTGCCCACCAGCGCGATTGCCTGGGAAGCCCCGCTCAGCGTTACCGCCGATGGCCGTTGCACGCTGCCGGACGCCGTTCGATGATCCTGGCCCCGCTTTCCCCCCTGCTGCGCCTGCCGTTGCTGCAGGGCGTCAGCCAGCAGGCCTTGCTGCAGATGGATGCCGAAACCGCCCACGGCGCCACCATCACCGCTCTGCGGCTGGGCCTGGCGCCGCAACAAAGTCATCCCGATGCGCCCGAATTGCGCACTGCCTTATGCGGGCTGGATCTGGCCAATCCCGTGGGCATGGCTGCCGGCTTCGACAAGAACGCCGAAGTGCCGCGTCCCCTGGCGCAAATGGGCTTTGGCATGGTCGAAATCGGCACTGTGACGCCGCGCCCGCAATCGGGCAACCCCAAGCCGCGCCTGTTCCGCATCATGGGTGCCCACGGCGTCGTCAACCGCATGGGCTTCAACAATCAGGGCCATGACGCCGTTTTCGCGCGCCTCAAGGACTTGCGCGTGCCCGCCGCGCTCGGCGTCAATATCGGCGCCAACAAGGACAGTGACGACTTCGTCGCCGATTATGTCCTGGGTGTCCGCCGCTTTGCCGAACTGGCCGATTACCTGACTGTCAATGTTTCCTCGCCCAACACCCCCGGCCTGCGCAACCTGCAGGGCGACGAGGCGCTGCGGCGCCTGCTCGGCGAAGTGCTATCGGCCCGCGCCAGGGCAAAAACCCGCGTGCCGGTATTTCTCAAGATCGCGCCCGACCTGGATGAAACGGCGCTCGACGCCATCGCTGCCGTGATCCTCGCCACGGACCTCGATGGCCTCATTGTCTCCAACACCACCATTGCGCGCGATACCGTCGCCGGCCTGCCCAACGCCAGCGAGGCGGGCGGGCTGTCCGGCCGTCCCCTGTTTAATCTCTCCACCCGGCGCCTGGCCCAGACCCGCTTGCGTGTCGGCGACCGCCCCATCATCGGCGTCGGCGGCATTCACTCCCCTCAGAGCGCCTTGGCCAAGCTCCAGGCCGGCGCCAACGCCATCCAGCTATATTCGGCGCTGGTGTTCGGCGGCCTCGACCTGCTCGATCGCATCAAGCGCGGCCTGACCGCCGCCGTCCGCGCCGAGGGCAAAACCAATATCGCCCAACTTGTCGGCAACCGCACCGCCGACTGGGCGGCAGGTAAGGCCCAGCTCTAAATCGACTGACGTCGCGACTGTCACAGCAGTTCGCAAGCCACCGATCTGTCTCCTCCCCCTTCAGGGGGAGGGTTAGGGTGGGGGTGCTGAGCTTGCGGCTCTAGCTCGTAAACAACCCCGCCTTTTTCCGCTCCAGCCCCCACCAATAGATCAGCCCGCGCGCGATGAACCAAACATGCAGTGACGCCCACAGCCCCACATTGCCGAACAATGGTTGCAGCGCCAGCGCAGCGACAAGGAATACACCCAGCGATATCAACATGCCGTCGCGCATCACCGCATTGAGCGTCGTGCCCACCAAGATGCCGTCAAACACGAAAGCCGGCATGAAGATCAGGGCGCAGAGCGACGCGATCCAGAGATAATTCATCGCCTCCTGCTGCACCGCGGCATTGGTGGTCATGAACCCCAGCACGAACGGTCCGCCGAAATACCAGGCCAACGCCAGCCCGCCCGATAGCACCAGGCCCCACAGCATGCTCAAGCCATAGGCCCGGTTGAACGCCGGCCGCCAATTGGCGCCGACCGCCTTGCCGGTCAATTGCTCGGCCGCCTGCGCAATGCCGTCCAGGAAATAGGCGATGACCATCAGCAAATTCAGCAGCAGCGCATTGGCCGCCAGGGCCACTTCGCCCATGCGCGAGCCCTGCGCCGCAAACCACGCATAGGCGCCCATCAGCGCCAGCGAGCGGATCATCAGATCGCGGCTGAGCCCGAACATGCGCCGCAGTGCTGCGGCATCCAGCAGTTCTCCCGGCCGGATCAGCCTTAGGGCCGCCCCCGGCCCGCCGCAATGGCGCGCCACCAACGCCAACCCGACCACGGCGGCGATAGCCTGCCCCGCTACCGTCCCGAGCGCCGCACCCGGCACGCCCCAGCCCAGCCCGTGCACGAACCAGATGCTGGCCGCTATGTCGATCCCATGCAGCATCATCTGCAACAGCATGCCGGTCGTCGCTGCGGCACGGCCATAAAACCAGCCGAGCAGCGCATAGTTGATCAGCGCAAACGGCGCCGACCAGATGCGATAGTTGAAATAGTCTCCAAGCGCCGCCGCCACGTCCGGCTCCGGCGCCAACAGGCTATTTGACGCCCAAAGGATCGGCCCGCTCAGCGCGATCATGGCGATGCCAATGCCCACGGCCAACACCAGCGCCCGCGCAAAATGCAGCAAGCCGTCGCGCGGATCGCGGCTGCCGATCGCCTGGGCCGTCAGCCCCGCCGTGCCGATGCGCAAAAAATAGGCCAGCGAAAAAATTACGTCGAACACCAGGGCGCCCAGCACCAGCCCGCCCAAAAGGCTCGCCTCGCCGAGCCGGCCGATCACCGTGATGTCCACCAGCCCCACCATCGGCTCGGTGATGAACGCCACCGAAGCGGGCAGGGCAATCTTCCACACATCGCTGTGGCGAACCTGGAACGGATATTGCGGGCGCGCGAGGTCCTGGATGGTCATGGCCGCACCGCGTAATTCTCGCGCAAGCGGGAACTCATCCCCCGGATCACGCCCTAATTCCCTTCATGACCGGCGCAGATTTTGGCGGCTTGCGCTTCGACGTCCCGCGGATCGAGCGTCGCCGTGGCATTGGCGCGCTCGATATCGCTCGAAATCACCTCGATGCATTGCCTGAAATCGGACGGTCGTGCGATCACCGCGCCGGCGATGATGATCGATCCGGCGATGAGCGCCAAAACAATCGGCCAATTGCCCATTCAGCCCTCCACCGCCAGCGAGATCACGACATCGGCCCGGTCCTGCGATGTATGCACCAGGTCATGGTTGGGCATGTCCGTCCGCTCGATATGGGCAATGTTGCGCTCTTGGGTGAATAGCCCCGCCTCGGCATGACGCTTGAGCAGCCGGGCCTTGACCGTATCGCGCGGCACCTCGATGAATACCGCGTAATCCAGCAGCGGCCTGACCCCGGCCCATGGTCCCTCGGTCAGCAGCAGGTAATTGCCCTCGACGATCAGCACCCGCACATCGGGTCCTACCGTAAAGGCATCGTCTACCACATCCTCGATCTGGCGCGAATAGCCCGGCCCCATCACCGCCGTATCGGCGCTCTTGAGCCGGTGCAAAAAACTGACGAACTGTGCCCCCTCGAAGGTGTGCGGCGCGCCCTTGAAATCCACCGTCCCCAATGCTTCCAGCTTGGCATGGCGCATATGGAATCCATCCATCGGCACCAACCCCGCGCTGCCCGGCTTGGCGGCGTTGAGCATCGTCACCAGCTCTGCCGCCAAAGTTGATTTGCCCGCGCCCGGCCCGCCGGCAATGCCAATGGCGATGCGCCGCCCTGCCGTGCTCTCCAGCTGCAGGATGTGGCTGACCAGCCGCGACAGCGCCGATTGCGGCGTCAGCACCAGATGCTGGGGCATCAGCGCCGCCGCGACGTCAGGCGCAGCACCAGCCAGATCGGCACCACCAGCGCCGCCCCGGTCACGATATAGCCGCCCAGGCTGCGCAGCATCCCGGTGCTGTCGCGCAGCGTATCCTCGACCAGCCGTATCGTTCCGCGGACCACGCCCTCGACGTTCAACCCGAAGATTGACATCAAAAACCCCACGACCAGCGAAACCAGCAGCAATCGCACGATCACACCGCCCGGACTGCCGCCCAGGACGCGCTCCAGTTTCGAATTCGGCTCGCGGTCCGTTATCTGCTCGCTCATCGGTAAAGCTCCATGGCGCTTTGTCTGGTTGAACCAATCATATAGGCTCTTTGATGATTTGCAGAAGCCCCCGGCGTCCAGCGTGAGCCTCCCCCCCGTCATCGCGGACTGGTTTGCCCGCAAGGGCTGGTCGCCCCGCGCGCATCAGCTGGACGTGCTCGCCTCCTGGCACGCCGGTGCCTCGGCGCTCTTGATCGCCCCCACCGGCGCCGGCAAGACCCTGGCCGGCTTCCTGCCCAGCTTGACCGACCTGATCGACAATCCGGGCCATGAGGGCTTGCACACCCTCTACATCTCCCCCCTCAAGGCCCTTGCCGTCGATGTGGCGCGCAACCTGACCACGCCCATCGCCGAGATGGGCCTCTCCATCAAGGTCGAGACCCGCACCGGCGATACCCCCGCCAGCCGCCGGGCGCGCCAACGCATCACGCCCCCGCAAATTCTTCTGACCACCCCCGAGCAGATGGCCCTGCTGCTCAGCCATCCTGACGCCGCCCGCATGTTCGACTCGCTTCGGCGCATCGTGCTCGATGAACTCCATGCCCTGGTCACCTCCAAGCGCGGCGACCTGCTCTCGCTCGCCATTGCCCGACTGTCGCTGCTGGCGCCGTCCATGCGCATCACCGCGCTCAGCGCCACCGTGGCCCGGCCGGACCTGCTGCGCGACTGGATCGGCCAACCCGCCCCCCAGGCGCCAACCCACCTGCTGAACGCGCAGGGCGGCGCCCCACCGACATTGTCGATCCTGGCATCCGACGAGCGCCTGCCCTGGGCCGGTCATTCCGCCAATTATTCCCATCGCGCGCTTTACGAAACCATCAGGGACCACAAGACCACGCTGCTGTTCGTCAACACCCGCTCCCAGGCCGAAATGCTGTTTCAGGGCCTCTGGGCGATCAATGACGACCTGCTGCCCATCGCACTGCACCACGGCTCGCTCTCGGTCGAGCAGCGCCGCAAGGTCGAGGCCGCCATGGTCGCCGGCACGCTGAAGGCGGTGGTCTGCACCTCCACCCTCGATCTGGGCATCGACTGGGGCGATGTCGATCTCGTTGTCCAGGTCGGCGCGCCCAAGGGCTCGTCCCGCATGCTGCAGCGCATCGGGCGGGCCAATCACCGCCTCGACGAGCCGTCCAAGGCCCTGCTGGTCCCCTCCAACCGGTTCGAAGTGCTCGAATGCGAGGCCGCGCTCGAAGCCGTCGCCGAAAACCACCAGGACAGCGAAGATCCCATCGACGGCGGCTATGACGTCCTCGCTCAGCATATTCTGGGCATGGCCTGCGCCGCCCCCTTCTACGCCGACGACCTCTATGCCGAAATCCGGCATGCCTGGCCCTACCGGGACCTGCCGCGCACCCAGTTCGATCGCATCCTCGATTTCGTCGCCACCGGCGGCTATGCCCTGCGCGCCTATGAACGCTACGCCCGTTTGAGGAAGACCGAAGAGGGCCGATGGCGCATCGCCAATCCCCAGGTCGCCCAGCAATACCGCCTCAATGTCGGCACCATCGTTGAAGAACCCATGGTCAAGGTCCGCCTGGTGCGGGGCCGCGGCTTCAAGAACGGCCGCACCACCGGCCCCATCGGCCGCGGCGGCCGGGTGCTGGGTGAAATGGAGGAATACTTTTTCGGCACCCTCGTGCTCGGCGATACCTTCATGTTCGGTGGCGAGATCGTCGCCTTCCAGGGCCTGCAGGACAACGAGGCCTATGTCAGCCGCGCCCAGTCCGCCAATCCCAAGATCCCCTCCTACATGGGCGGCCGCTTCCCGCTCTCGACCTATTTGGCCGAACGTGTCCGCCGCATCATGGACACGCCCGGGGACTGGCACAAACTGCCCGACCAAGTCAGCGACTGGCTGCGCCTGCAGCAATTCGCCTCCGTCGTGCCCAGCCGCGATAGCCTTCTCGTCGAGACCTTCCCGCGCGGCACGCAGAACTACATGGTTTGCTATCCCTTCGAGGGTCGCCTGGCGCACCAGACCCTGGGCATGCTGCTCACCCGCCGGCTCGAGCGCGCCCGCGCCCGCCCGCTCGCCTTCGTCGCCTCCGAATATGCCCTGGCCATCTGGGGCCTGGGCGATCTTTCCGGCCTCATCCGCACCGATCGCCTGTCGCTCGACGAGCTGTTTTCCGAGGACATGCTGGGCGATGACCTCGAGGATTGGCTGGACGAATCCGCCCTGATGAAGCGCACCTTCCGCAATTGCGCCATCATCTCCGGCCTGATCGAGCGCCGCCATCCCGGCAAGGAAAAGACCGGCCGCCAGATCACCATGAGTAGCGACCTGATCTACGACGTGCTCTACCAGCACGAGCCCGACCACATCCTGATCCAGGCCACCCGCCGCGATGCCGCCCGCGGTCTCCTCGATATCGAGCGCCTCGGCCAGATGCTGCGCCGCATCCGCACCCACATCATCCACAAGCCGCTCGACCGGGTCTCCCCGCTCGCCGTCCCCATCCTGCTCGATATCGGCCGCGAACCCATCTTCGGCGAAGGCCGCGAAAGCGCCATGGCCGACGCCGCCGACGAACTGCTGCGCGAGGCGTTGTCCGGCCGCTAAACCGCAACGAAGAGCCCCTCACCCTAACCCTCTCCCCGGAGGGCGAGGGGATCAGATCGAGTGCGTGCAACCATGCTGCCAAGGCCACCGGGCGTATCCCTTCGCCCCTCCGGGGAGAGGGCTAGGGTGAGGGGACAGGCCCCGAAACAATCAGGGCCAAGGGATTCGCGTCCCGCCTCGAATCAGCTATTGCGGAATCTGCCGATCAGTTGATACGCGAGCCCATAGCCAAACTTGAGCCAACCTCTATATCAAGCGCAGATCACGGAGACCCCGATCTTGCGCTTTGCCGGACATGTGTTTCAGCCGCTGCCCTCGGGCGCGCTTTATTGGCACGCGCAAAAAACCTTGCTGGTCGCCGATCTGCACCTGGAAAAGATGAGCTCGTTCGCCCGGCGCGGCCACATGCTGCCGCCATACGACACCGGCCTTACGCTCAAGCGTCTCGACGCCGATCTGCGCGCCACCGGCGCTCAACGCCTGGTTGCCCTTGGCGATAGCTTCCATCGCGACGAGGGCACCACCACCTTGACCGATACCGACCGGGCCCAGCTTGACGGCATGACCGACATGGCCGAGTGGCTCTGGCTGTCCGGCAATCATGATCCCAAGCCGCATGCCCTGGGCGGCCGATGCCTGCCCCATCTGGAGCTCGGCGGCCTGACGCTGACCCATGAGCCTCGCCGTGGCGCCGCCAACCTCGTCGCCGGCCACCTGCATCCCGCCGCCCACATCTACCTGCAAGGCCGCGCCAGCCGCCGGCCCTGTTTCGTGCACGACAATCGTCTGCTGATCCTGCCCGCCTATGGCTCGTCCACCGGCTCCATCAACATCCTCTCGCCCGCCTTTGTCGACCTGTTTCACTGGGCCAGCATCGAAGTCACCATGCTGGGGCGTGATCGGCTCTATCCGGTGAGCCCCAGGCGGCTGGTGCGGGGGTGATCCTGGCACGCCCTCGTGGTTCGAGGCTCGCTTCGCTCCCACCTCACCATGAGGGCTACTGCAAACACTGCCTTTTCGCAGCCCTCATGGTGAGGTGCGAGCCCTTGCGAGCTTCGAACCACGAGGGCGGGCACACCGCTACCGCTTGAACAGCACGCCGCCCAGCCAGCCGGTAAACAGCGCCAGGATCACGCAGATGACCCCATAAAGCAGCGGCTGCTGCACGGCCGCCAGTGCCAGGAACCGCTCGAAGCCGATCTTGCGCACGGCAAACCCTTCCGATTTGCGCGCAATGATCACGCCGTCCTTGAACACATAGGTCGAAGCGAGATAGGAGCCGGGCGGCGCATTGCTCGGCAGCGTCAACCGCGCCGAATAGGTCGTGTCCGACAGGAAATTGACGGCGTTCTCATTGACCCCGAACAGCCCCTGCCGCGTCATCAGCCGGATCAGCTCGTGCCCGAACACCGCCGTTTTCCACCAGCCTGCGGCATTGGGCACCAGCGTGTGCGACTCGGGCAGGATGAACTGCGTCGTCAGCGTCGCCACATCGGTGATGCCGGTCAGCTTGCCGCTGGACAGCACATGGAAATAGCTCGGAAACTTGGGAAAGATGACCTGGTCGGTATTCAGCCAGATGCCGAAATTATGCGTCATCTGCCGCGTCACGCGATCGGCTGTCGGACCCAGCACCACGATCACCACATGGAATGGCCCCTCGACGAACTTCTGGTCCGAGCCGGCCTCGGGCGCGATCGAGCCGAAGAACGTCATCCGCTCCCCGTCAAAGCTCGACGTGATCTCGATGGCGTCGTTCGAGATTGTCGAAAGCAGGCGATCGGCCAGGACAGGTGTGACCAGCAAGCCAATCAGCACCAGCGCGCCCAGCCATCGCGCCAGCCTCATGGCGCGCCCCTGCCGACGCTCGTGACCATCATGCTGAACACATCGTCGGGCGCCAGCACCAGCGACACGCCAAAGCGGATCGCCACCGCAAGCACCAACAGGGCAAGCAAGCCCCGCAACTGGTCGCCGCGCAATTGCTTGCCCGCCGAAGCCCCGAACTGCGCCCCGGCCACACCGCCCACCATCAGGCTGAACGCCAGCAGGATATCGATGCTCTGGCTTTCCACCGCATGCAGGATCGTCGTCGCCGACATCAGCGCCACCACCTGCAGCAACGAGGTGCCAATCACCACATTGCCCGGAACGCGCAACAGATAAACCAGGGCCGGCACCATGATGAAGCCGCCCCCGACACCCAGCAGCGAGCCGACAAAGCCGATGAACAGCCCGATGCACAGCACCGGCAATACGCTGATATAAAGCTTGGACTTCTTGAACCGCACCCGCATCGGCAGCCCGTGGATCCAGTTGTGCTGGTTGGGCAGGCGTTCGCGCACGACGATGCCGGAGCGACGTTTCAACAAGGCACGCACCGATTCAAACAGCATCAGCGTGCCGATCGAGCCCAGCAGCACCAGAAAGCCGGCTGAAATCACCAGGTCGAGCTGGCCGGTATCGCGCAGCAGCGAAAACGTCGCCACCCCGCCAAAGGCCCCGATAATGCCCGACAGGATCAGGTACAGCGCCAGGTGCAGGTCGATCCCACCCCGTCGGTAATGGCTGAGCGCGCCCGAGGTCGAGGCAGCCACCACCTGCCCGGTCACCGAGGCCACCGCAACCGGCGCCGGCACGCCCGAAAAGATCAGCAACGGCGTCAGCAGGAACCCGCCGCCGACCCCGAACAGGCCCGATAGGAAACCGACTGCCGCTCCGATCCCCACGAGAAAGAAGAGGTTCACGGAAATCTCGGCGATCGGCAGATAAATCTGCAAGGCGCTGTCCGTTCAATGCGTCGTGGTGACGATCCGACACCGCCAATGCGTCATCACCAAGACGGGCCCGAGACCAAGTGATTTAAGGGCTTACGTCCGGTTCCGGCCAGTGTCAAACGGCGCGCGCTGCCGCGCCGTTATTCACGCTCAAACCGGCTGGCTGCCCAGCACCGCGAGCAGCCGCGGATTGATCGCGCCACTCTCGCTCATGCCGGTCGAGCGCTCGAAGGCCTTGATCGCCTCGGCCGTTTTCGGCCCCGCCAGGCCGTCCGGCGTGCCCACGTCATAGCCCAGCTTGCCCAGCGCCAACTGCACCTTGGAGACCACGTCCCGGGTCTTGATGGTCTGTCCCGGATCAAAGCTGGGCGACCAGGTACCGATCGGGGCAAAATTGGCCGCCAGATCGATCGGCTGTGCTTTCCAGGCCTCCACCTCGCCATTGATCCGCTTGACCACATCGGGCGTCAGCGAGCGGGCCATGTCGTCGCGGGCCTTGCCGGCGTCGACATCGCCGCTGCGCGCCGCCAGCGAAAACCACTTATACGATTGCTCAAGGTTCTGATCGACGCCCAGCCCCCGTGCATAGAGCATGCCAAGGTTGAACTGGCTGTCGGTCATGCCCAGGTTGGCCGCCCGCTCGAACCATTCGGCGGCAGTTTCGAACTGCTGTTCGCCCAATTGCCCGCTGGCATAAAGCGCCGCCAGGTTGTGCATCGCCATGCGGTTGCCGGCTTCGGCCCCGCGCTGGTACCAGAGCCGGGCGACTTCGAGGTCCTTGTCGACGCCGTTGCCGGCTTCATAAAGGTTGCCGAGCCGGTACTGTGCCGGCACGAACCCCTGCGCGGCCGAGCGTTCATACCAGCTTGCCGCTTCCTTGTAGTCCTGGGGCAGGGCACGGCCTTCGGTGAAGATTGCGCCGATTTCAAATTGCGCCTTGGCATTGCCGTCGGCGGCCGCTTGCCGCATTTCGATCGGGCCCACGGCCTCGGGCGGCAGTGCGAACGCTGCCGGTGTCGCGGCAACATCAGGAATGCTGCCGGTCAGTTCGGGCACCGGCACGACCGGAGCTTCGATCGGCGCAATCGCGTCGGCGGCCGACTTGGCCATCAATGCCGTAGGCATCGGCGTGGCTTCGACCGGGGTAGTAAAGGTCATTGGCGCCAGCGGATTGATCGAGCCGACGGCCATGCCATCCACCAGATCGGTGGGCTGTGGTTCCGCCGCGCTAAGATCGCCGCCATCGCTGTCGCTTGCCGGCGTCGCGTCCATCGGCGTCGAAGCGGGCGTCTGCGGCGCCTCGACAACCGTGTCGGCGACCGGCGGATTGACATTGCGCGCCGTGACCGACCGCTGCATGACCAGGTTCAGCGCCAGCATCGACACGGCCACCAGCGTTGCCGCCAGCAGCAGCGGCCGACGATAGCGCGTCAGAAATCCCGGCTGTTCGGCCAGCTCATTGGTCTCGCTCACCACTGGTTCCGGCACCGCTTTGGCTTGTTTGGGAGCCTTGGGTGGTTTTGCTGGCTTGGCCGGCTTTTTCGCCACGGTTTTGGCCGGCGCCGGCGTTGGCACCAGCAGCGTGTCGGCATCAGGCTTGCCGGGCATCACCCGCGCCAGCGCCTTGCTGATCAGCGAATTGTTTGCCGTGACATCGGCCTGGCTGTCCTGCTTGGCGCGCTGCGCCCGGCGGGCGGCGGCCACGAATGTGCTGGTGCTGGTTTGCGCCACCGGCGCTTCCACCTGAACCTCGGTGCTGTCGCGCTCCGGCTCGGGCGCAAACGGATCGCGCCCGCCCGCCGAAAAGCTCGATTGCGGCCGCGGCGGCCGCTCGACCGCGCTGGGATCGAAAGCCGGCTTGCTATTGGGAACGGCGACTGCCGGTTCGCCAACCATGCCCGGATGTGCCCGGCGCGGTCCAGTTTTGGCGTCGAGCGCGCTGCGCAAGGGGTCGCTGTCCTTAAAGCCCGGATCGGTCAACGGCGCCTCGTCGGCCGGATTGGCCGGCATGGCATCGTTTCGCGGTGACGAATCGGAGCTGCGGCGATCCAGCGCCTGCAGCATGTCCTCCAGGGCCGCATTGCCCGCAAGCTTGGTGGAGCGAACCGGCTCCGGCGGCGACACGATCTGCTCCGGGCGGGCCGGTGGCCGCTCTTGCCGCTGCGTCAACGCGGTTTCGAGCCGCGCCAATCGCGCCGCCGTGTCGCGTCCGGCGGTGTTGAGCAGCGCCGACATGCGCTTTTCGAAGACGTCGATCGTCGCATCGGTCATCACCGGCGCCGGCGCCGCAGCGGCCGACTTGGCCACCGCCAGCGAGGTTTTTTCGGCCACCATCGCCGCCAGTTCGCTATAATCGGTCTTGGCGTCCGCCTTGTCCTTGTCCGAATAAAGCTTGGCCAATCCGTCCAGCTGCGCGCCGGTTTCGTCCATGCGCGCCATCAACAGCTTGAGCTGGTTCTCGATTTGCGCGGCGCCGTTATCGACGGGCGGGGCCGACATTTTTTCCGACAAGGCGTCGATCTGGCTTTCGATCTTGCTGAAGCGTGGCTCCATCCCGCTCGTAACTGCATCGCGCAGCGCTGAGATGTCCTGTTTCAGGCCATCGATGTCGCCATGGGCAGTTTCGAAGCCGCCGATCCGCGAGGCCAGGGCGTCGACCTTGGCCATCAGCTTGCTCGGGATGACTTCGCGATCGCGCATCGCCTGGGTGAACGAAGCCATTTCCGAGGTCAGCCGCTCGAAATCGCCCGAGGACAGAGCCACGTTCTTTTCGATCGAATCGATGCGGTCGTAAACGTTGCGCACGCTTTTTTCGATCGTCGCCATGGCCGGCGCCAGCGTTTCGCCGGTCCCGGGCTGGGCCTCGATCCGATCTTCCCGGATGATCTCGCGTTCCATCTGCTCGGCCTGCAATTCGGCAAGCTTGCCGACCGTGGCCGATACGTCGTCCAACCGCTTGTTGATGCTGGACAGGTCCACCTGCGGCGCCTCGCCGACCATGCGGGCCAGGCTCGCGATCTGTGCTTCGAGCCGCTTGACCTGGCCGGTTTCGCCGACGGCGCCGGCCAGCAATTCCACCACATGGCTCAATTGCTCGACCTGGCTGGCCACGTCGCGCACGCTGCCATTATTGGCCCGCTGCGACCTCAGGTCGGCTTCGAGCTGTTCCAGCCGTCCGCTCAGGCCACCCACCAGCGCGGTCAGCTCGCGCCATTCCGGCATCTCGGCAGGCCGGCGTCCCAGTGCCGCGGCGGGGGCGGAAAACTGCCGGCTGCGGATTTCGGCGATGGCCGATGCCAGTGGATTACCATCGGTCATGTCGTCGGTCTCGTCCCGATCGCTGAACCGGTCCACTGCGCGCTTGACGGTGCGCAGCGCCTCGCGCCGGCGCACCGATGGCTCGGTGCCGCCCACCTGGTCGCGCAGATTGCGCACCCGCTGCGCCAGCCCATCGAACGCCGGATCCACCGGCTCGGGACGGGCATAGCGCCCCTCCACCTGGTCCAGAAGGGCCACCAGTTCGCCGCGCAGCGCCTGCCATTCCCCCGGATTGGGATCGTGGGGAGCTTCGGCATCGTCCGGGATGGGGAAGGCGCGGGCCATGGTCAGTCCCATTCGTGTGAATCAGTTACCCCTCGCAATCGCCCACGAAGGTCTAGGCTTCACTCTTGGGAAAACATGGTAAAGAACCCGTTAAGCATCCCTGCAATATGCTCAAACGCGACCGATTGGGTGACCGATTGTCAGCATTTGGCGCTACAGCCTATGACGATGACCAACGGAGAAGCCTTCGCATGACGCGCCGCCGCATTATCATCGTGGATGACCACCCCCTGTTCCGCGCCGCCCTGCGCCAGACGCTGGTGGGCGGCGATGCCACGGTCAGCGTCGAGGAAGCCGGCGATCTTGCCGGGCTCACCGCCGCCTTGGACGCCGATCGCGATTGCGACCTGGTGCTGCTCGATCTCAATATGCCCGGCGTCCGCGGTTTTTCCGGCCTGCTGCTGCTGCGCGCGCAATATCCCGATATTCCGGTGATGATCATTTCGGCCGTCGAGGACGGCACCGTGGTGCGCCGGGCCTTCGAGCTGGGCGCGGCGGGTTATCTGCACAAATCGGTCGGCCCCACCGAAATCCGCCGCTCCATCGAGACCGTTCTGTCCGGCGAGGTCTTCGTGCCCGAGGGCATGAGCTTGGGCGGGCAGGACGAGCACACCGCCCTGATGCGGCGCCTGTCCACCCTGACGCCCCAGCAGGTGCGCGTGCTGATGATGCTGAGCGATGGGCTGATGAACAAGCAGATCGCCTATGAGCTGACCATTTCCGAAGCCACGGTCAAGGCCCATGTCTCGGCAATCCTGCAAAAGCTCGACGTCGACAGCCGCACCCAGGCCGTCATCGCCGCCGCCCGCATCGAGCAGGGCCAGTTCGAGGCGCTGTTTTCGATCGGCTCGGAAAAGGCCTGAGGCCCGGTACCAATATCGTGGCTCCAAACACCCCTCCTGGCCTTCCCCTCGTGGGGGAGGTGTCTGGCGGTGGATGGGGTCGCATAGAGTTCACGCTAGCATGAACTGAGCTGGGTCCAGCCCCAAGAGTGGAGCGGCCACCTCCCCCATCATGGGGGAGGTTGGGAGGGGGTGCCGTTTGGCCCCCATCCATCAGTTTTCCCTTCTCTGCCTGGTGCAGGACGGCCGCCCATCAAAATTATGGCGCGCGCGATAGAGGCCGGGTGGGGTTGGGCCGGCCTCGATCTTTCCACTCCGCCTTCACTCCCCTTGAGTGATTCGAGGTCGTTATGATGGGCACACGATCCTGCCACGTCCTCGTGGTTCGAGGGTCGCTGCGCTCCCACCTCACCATGAGGACGACCGGAAGCAAGTTCTTCCGAAAGCAGGAACCCACAGGAGCCCTCATGGTGAGGTGCGAACCCTTGCGAGCCTCGAACCACGAGGGCGCTTGTCGCTGACCCGGGCATGCCGCACAGGGCGGGGCGGATCATGGGGATGGCGGAGATGGGGTGGATATCGGACTGGCAGCTTTTGGGCAGGACTGCGTGAAAGTGGACGCCGACGTTCAATCATTGAGAGGGCCGTGGCAGCGCCCTTCATCTCCATATGCCGTGTTCAGCTAATCCGCTGCTGTGGTCCAGTCGCCGTCTTCGTGCACTTGGGCACCCGCCTATGATGAATCCACCTGCTAGAATTATTATGGACATGTCTGTCAATTATAGGTACTATCTACCTATGGCTCGTACAAAAGAATTTAACCGAGAAGAAGCGCTCCTTATCGGGATGGACGTTTTTTGGCGCAAAGGCTTTAGCGCAACTACCACCGATGATCTACGTCTCGAAATGGGCATCGGCCGGCAGAGTTTTTACGACACCTTCGGCGACAAGCGGCGGTGTTATTTGGATGCTTTGCGCGCCTATGTCGTTCAGGAGGTCAGTAGTTACATCTCGACTCTGCGGGGAGCCGGCGCGCCGCTGGTTGGCCTGCGCAATCTTCTGCTGATACCAGCGTCTTGGGATGAGAAACGGCGCACGAAGGGCTGTTTGGCTATGAATGCACTGTCCGAGTTCGGAAGTTTGGATGCAGATGTGACAGCCGCGCTAGCACCGGCACAACTGATGCTCGAGCGTGGTGTTGTCGGGCTTTTGGCCGAGGCAAAGGCAAAGGGTGATGTTCCGTCGGCGGTCGATGAATACCAAGCTGCACGCGCTTTTATTTGTACTCGCGCAGGTCTCATTGCCGCCGCCAAGGGAGGCATGGCTACCGACCAACTACGCTCGATTGCAGAGTTTACGGTCGACCGGTTGACCTACTAGCCCACCAGAGACAGCTAAGACAATTTCGCATACTTATTTGGACAACTTTGACCAGAATGGACACAATGGAAACGAAAAATAGTCTCGGGGGTAAAATTGCCGTCGTCACGGGTTCAAGCCGGGGCATAGGACGGGGTATTGCTTTGACGCTCGGTGCACAGGGCGCGATCGTTTATGTGACGGGCCGCTCCCAAGCGGAGGGTGACCATAGTCTTCCCGGCACAATTCACGCGACCGCCGAGGCAATTACAGCCGCTGGGGGCGTCGGGATCGCTGTGGCGTGCGATCATGGCGACGATGCGCAAGTCGCCGCATTGTTTGCAAGGATCGGAGAGGAACACGGCCGGATCGATCTCTTGGTCAACAACGCCGCGTATATTCCGGTTGAATGCCTGAATCCTCCGCCCTTTTGGACAAAGCCCGTAAAACTGGCGGATCAGATCACCGTCGGCCTGCGATCGGCCTACGTATCGACTTACTACGCGGCCCCGCTTCTCATCGCCGCGTCCAATGCGTTAGTCATCAACATTTCCTACTACGGCGCAGTTTCCTACCATCTGGATCCGGCTTATGGCGCGACGAAGGGCGGCCTGGACAAGATGACGTCGGATATGGCGAAGGACTTCGAACCGTTCGGGGTGTCCGTGATGTCGGTCTGGCCGGGGCCAACGCTGACAGAAATGGCGGTATCGCTTCTGTCACAGATTCCAGACAGCGCTACGATGATGGAGAGCTTTGAAACGCCAGAATTCAGCGGTCGCGTGGTAGCTTCTCTATACAACGATCCAGATCGCCGGACCAAGTCAGGCACAGTCGTCATCGGCGCGGAAGCCGCGCTTGAGTACCAATTCACCGACATCAACGGCAAGCAACCGCCTGTCTTGCGTGATGCGCTCGGGTCGCCCCTACCCTTCGCCTGACCCATCAATCCTTGAAAGACACTGCAATGATTGTTCAACTTGATGCTCCATCGAGGCTCCTTTCGGCTGCATTGCTAGCGGTGACGATGTCACTGGTGCCACTCACAGCGGCGTCGGCCCAGACGGCCATGCCGGCCTCCGGCGAAGTCGCCGAAATACTCAGAAAGGGCTTTGCTGACTTCCAACTCAAGACGGTCACCGCCGACGGGGTGAGCATAGGTTACCGGGTCGCTGGAGACGGCCCCGTTGTCGTGCTGATCCACGGGTTTCCCGAGAGCGGTTATGAATGGCGCGGAATTGCCGGCGAGCTTGTTAAGACCAACCGTGTAGTCGTGCCAGATTATCGCGGAGCCTATGGCTCATCCAAGCCGGAAACCGGCTACGACAAAGCGACGATGGCACGCGATATTCATGGGGTTATGGTCGCGGAGGGCGTAGCGACCGCGCACGTCGTCGGTCACGATATCGGCATGCCGATCGCCTACGCCTATGCGCGCCAGTATCCGGGGGAGACCACGACGTTGTCGTTGCTCGACGGCATCGTTCCCGGAACTGCCGCTTACCAAGCCGTTGTCGCATCTGGAAATGCGTGGCATTTCGGGTTCAGTACCGAGGTGGATTTTGCGACCAAACTCCTTACTGGGCGCGAAGACTTATACGTCGATCGCATCTTTGATAATTTTACAGTCGTGAAAACCGCGATAACGTCGGACCAGCGCGCCTTCTACATTACTGCTTTGCGTGTTCCTGGTGCGCTGGCCGCATCGCTGAAGACCTATGCCGCCTTCGCTCAAGATGCCAAGCAGAATCAGACTTGGCTCGGTGTGGAGGGCATGTTGAGGATGCCCGTACTGGTCGCGGGAGGCGAGGCCTCGCTCTGAGCATTGGCGACGATGACAGCGACGGAAATTGCTTCGGATCCGTACGTCGGCGTCATTCCCGGTGCGGGGCATTTTGTTGCCGAAGAGCAGCCAGAAGCTCTGATCGCTCTGTTGCGTAAGCATTTCGCTAGAGTAAAGAGATAATTTGACGGCAGAACGCTAACCGCCACTAAAAATGTTCCGGCGGAGATTTAGAGCTCCGCCGCAATAAACGCAGCTGATAGCGGACAGAGTCGCTTGGACGGTCAGCGCAGCGGCAGGTTTTCGGAACTTTATCGGACGAGGAGAATGACCAAAATGGGGTCGGCAGCAGCCCCCTGAGGTCACGACCATAAAGCCTCCGCAAAAAACTTATCCCCAAACGCCGAACCCCGCGCATACTTCACGCCATCCCTTCACATGGGCGGCCTGCAGGCGAACAGTGGTGGATGGACGCCGGGTGTGGCTTCGCCGCCGCGCAGGTTCGAGGACCGGCCGCACCGTGGCGAGCGATCACGGCGCGCGAGCAACCGGAACTGCTCCAAAAACCGGCGCCCCGAGGCGGCGATCGTCTCACTATTTTATTTTACCAGGGGCGAAAGCCGTCTCGGGGTCCGTCCGTCCGTTCGTTCGACAACCGCATCACAGGCGGTGCTTTCGCACGTCGTCTGTCGTCTTGGAGGCTCCCCATCCTTCACGCCAGTTTCCGGCCCACCGGCACGCGTTGCCCCGCCAGACCGCTGATCGCTGCCCGCAGGGCTCCGGGCTTGACCGGCTTGGTCACCACCGCGATGCCGCGATCTTCGGCCAGTGTTCGCACTGCGGCGCTGCGATCGGCCGTGACCAGCGCCGCCGGCAAATGCCCGCCCACATTGTGCCGCAGCCATTCGATGGCATCGAGCCCCGAGGTCTGGTCGAGATGGTAATCCATCAGCACCAGGTCGGGATACCAGCCCTCCAAAAGGCGCTCGCGATCGATCTGCTTGAGCGACAGGGCCGTGCGCACATCGCACCCCCAATGGCTCAACAGGCCCTGCATCGCCTCCAGGATCGCCCGTTCATTGTCGACGCACAAGACCTTGAGGCTCAGCTTGCCGAAATCGGTTTCCCCTGGCGCCGGCTCGATCTCAAGCGCCGGGCGGATCGCCCGCGTGACCGGCAGGAACAGCGAAAAGCGCGAGCCGCGTCCCTCGATGCTGTCCAGCTCCAGCGTCAGCCCCAGTGCCGTCACCAGCCGCTGCACGATCGACAGTCCCAGCCCCAACCCCTGCGCCATGCGCGCACCGCGTTCCAGCCGCGAGAATTCGGCAAACAGCAGCTTGTGCTGGTCGCGGTTGAACCCGATCCCGGTATCCAGCACATCGAGCCGCATGCGATTGCCGCGCCGGCGCAGACCCACCAGAACCTTGCCGCCCGGCGCGGTATATTTGATGGCGTTGGACACCAGGTTTTGCACGATCCGCCCGATCAGCGCCCGATCCACCAGCAGCGTTGCATCCGATGCCACGATGCGCAACGCGATCGAGCGCTCGCGTGCCAGGGGTCCGAATTCGACGTCGATCTTGCGCAGCAGGTCCTTGGCGTTGACCGGCCCCATCACCGGCTTGAGCGCGCCGCTATCGATGCGCGAAATATCGAGCAACGCCCCCATGATGTCCTCGACCGCCGTCAGCGATGCCTCGATCGAATTGGCCAGTTCCCCAAGGCTGGTGGATTTGGCGCGCTCGATCAGCGTCGCGGTGTAAAGGCGGGCGGCGTTGAGCGGCTGCAACAGATCATGGCTGGCCGCAGCCAGAAACCGCGTCTTGTCGTGATTGGCGGCATCGGCCTTGGCCCGGGCCGCTTCCAGCTCCGCATTGACCCGCGTCAGCGCCGCCGTTCGCTCGTCCACCCGGGCTTCCAGCGACTGGTTCATTCGCTCCAAAGCCCGCTCGGCTTGGACGCGATCGGTTACGTCGGCAAAACTGATCACCAGCCCGCCATCGGGCAGGCGGCTGCAATGAAATTCCAGCGCCTGGCCGGCAGCGCCCAGGCGCTGGGTGACCGTGACCGGCATCGCGGTCAGCGTATTGACCCGCTCGATGGCCAGGCGCACCGGGTCTCCCGGCCCCAGATCGCCGCGATTGCCCAAGAACAGTGCAATGTCGAACAGTGGCGTTCCGGGGCGCACCAAGGCCTCGGGCAGTGTCAGAAGGCGGTCGTAGCGCCGGTTGGACGTGACCAGCCGCAATGCCGCATCGAACATGGCGATGCCATGGGGAATGTGCTCGATGGCTTGCCGCAGGCCTGCCTCGGTATCGGTGCTGTGCGCCATGTCCAGAGCTGCATCACTTTTGCAATTGCCTGCCCGTTATCCGCCCCCGGGCCGCTGGCCGCAAGCCATTGCCAAGTGCGCCATTCTACGAAAGTCTGGCACCATCGCCCGCAGGGACGGGTCAATTGGCAGGAGGGACAGCCATGTTCAAGGAATTCCGGGATTTCGCCATCAAGGGCAACATGATCGATCTGGCGATCGGCGTCATTATCGGCGCGGCCTTCGGCGCCATCGTCTCCTCGATCGTCGACGACATCTTCATGCCGATCATTGGCCTCGTCATCGGAGGGATCGATTTTTCCAACCTGTTCGTCGTGTTGTCCAATCCCGACAACGTCCCGGTGCCATCCATCGCCGCGGCCAAGGCGGCAGGTGTCGCGACCCTCAATGCCGGGCTGTTCATCAACGCCGTGGTCAAGTTCACCATCATCGCCTTCGTGCTGTTCCTCGTGGTCAAGGCCATCAATTCGCTCAAGCGCAAGGCCGCCGAGGAGCCGACGGCAAGTTCGCCGGCGCCCACGCGCGAGGAAGTACTGCTGACCGAAATCCGCGATGCCCTGCGCGTGCGCACGCCGTGACGCACCTGCCTGGCACTGCAGTTTGTCTAATGTGAGCGGCAATAGGAATATAAACCGTTGACTTGGCTAAGATGGGCATATATACCACCGTTTGTAGGTAGTCTATCCTACGCAATCACTGTCTCGGACGGCACGAACACTTAGCGCAAACTACCTTGGCGATTCACCGAAGCTTGCCGGTTCACTGGTGCAGCCCAAGCTGCCTCAGCCGGCGAAGCTCTATCCGATGGTCGGGACGGGATTTGATCGCAATAGCGAAACTTGCTTTGGGCAGAGGGCACGATGAGCGAAGAAATTTTTTAGCATTCATTTCTGAATCGGGACCGTTTGATCCATATCGTCGATGCCGATCCGGCGACCTGCGAGGCCTTGAGCGTGCTGTTCAGGCTCGAAGGCTTTCAAACGGTGTTTTCCACCGAGGCCGGCCATTTCATCGCCAGCCTGAACCGGCGTCGGCCCGATGTCGTCGTCGTCAACCTGCAGGTGGGCGACGACAACGGCCTGGCACTGCTGCGCCGGGTCAAGGCCATGCGCACCGGCACCACTGTATTCATGCTGTCTGACATGCCGCAGATCGATGCGGCCGTCACCGCCATGAAGCTGGGCGCTGCCGATGTGGTGACCAAGCCCATCGATACCGAGCACCTGCTGACCGTGGTACGCGACGCCTTGCGCCGGGACGTGCATCTTGGCGCTATGCATGGCGGCGGTCGTGCCGTGGAGGTGCGCGGATTTTCCCAGCTCACCCCACGCGAACGCGAAGTGCTGCAATTGATCACCAATGGCCAATCCAACAAGGAAGCCGGCCGCGAACTGGGCATTTCTCCCCGCACCATCGAGGTGCACCGCGCCCGCGTCATGGAAAAACTCGGCGCCCGCAACACCGCCGACCTGATGCGGATCGTCTTGACGAGCTGAGTGTGTATGGGACGAGATCATGCGACATTGCCAGAAGCGGCAGCAATCTCGAAGGCACATTCCGGGGTGCGCCCTGCATTATGAACTGCGTTTTAAACCACTCATCATCAGTGACACGACCCCGTTGAGCGCCGCCATTTGCACCTGAGGGGGGCCGCCCGTCGCGACCAGGTCCGGATGGTGGAACCGAAACACGGCATTCAGGATTGCGGTGGCGGTCGACACTGGGTCGCCCACGCCGGGCAATGTGCCGTCCCTCAACCCGTCTTCGAGTATCTTGACGACCTGCCCGGTCAACCGCGCGGAATGGTTATGCTCCACTGCCGGGGTTTCCCCGACAACCTGCGCCGATGCCAAGAGCAGTTCGGCGTCATCAATGACCTTGCGTTGCTTGATCAGGGCCAGCCCGGTCAGCCAATTTCCCAGACGGATGTCGGCAGCAGCATCCTGGCGTGCTATGGCGTCGGTCTGCTCCACGATGCGGTCAAGCCAGCGCTCGATCACAGCGGCGCGCAGGGCGGCCTTGCTGGAGACATGCCGGTAGACGTTCCCATGGCTCATCTTCATGGCGCGCGCCACATCGATCACCGTGAGCTTTTCGGACCCATGACGACGAAGCAAAAGCTCGGCGGTGTCGAGGATGCGGGTGAGCATGTCCCCCGCATCATTTTGGCGTTCCATGGCGTCTTATGAAATGCTGGCGGGCGCGTTGTCGAGTGCCCTCATCCATGGGCGGCCATGTCACGGCCCCCACGGACTGCGTCTTGCGGCACTGCATCCCTGATTGCCGTCAGGGCGTCGGCTGAAAGGTGCAGAGGGGACTTGAGCGCTTCATCCAATCGGCCAGGGGTGCGGGCGCCGACCAGGGGAACAATATCCTGGCCTTGACTGGCCACCCAGCCGATGGCTGCCTGCGCGGCGGTGATGCCTTCGCTGTGGGCCGCTTTGGCCAGGGCATTGGCCAACCTCTCGTTGTGGGACAGGTTTTCACCCTGAAAGCGCGGGTAAAAGGCGCTGCGCAGATCGCCCGCGCCACTTCCCGTGCTGCCCGTCAACAATCCTCGGCTCAGGACCCCATAGGCGGTGACCCCGATGCCAAGCTCGCGGCACAGCGGCAGAATATCTTGTTCAATGTCACGGGACATCAGGCTGTACTCGGCCTGCAGCGCTGTCAGCTTGTGGGTTTCGTGGGCGCGGCGGATCGTGCCGGCATCGACATTGGTGATGCCGACGTAACGCACGAACCCTTGTCGAACCAGGTCGCCCAGCGCGCCAATGGTCTCTTCGATCGGGACGGCAGGATCAAGGCTCGTCATGTAGAGGTCGACATGATCGGTCTTGAGCCGTTTCAGGGAATAGGCCAAAGCGGTCTTGAGGGCCGCGGGGCGGGCGTCCATCCCGATAAAGGCGCCGTCGGGACTGCGTTGCGCACCCGTCTTGACCTGAATGAAGGCCTGGTCGCGTTTTCCTATAAGCCCCTCGGCCAGCAACATTTCATTGTCGCCCATGCCGTAGAAGTCGCCGGTGTCGAACAGGGTGATGCCGGCGTCCAGCGCTGCAGCGATCGTGGCGAGCGCAGCGCCACGATCGGGGGTGCCATAGAATTCCGACATGGCCATGCAGCCCAAGCCGATCGCTGATACATCGGGGCCACCGCCACCCAGGCTACGCATCGTGAAAGTCATTTTTGTCAAACTCCGGATCCATCGATCGGCCTGATCTATGCGGGCGAGTTACAAATAACAAGTGACAGATTATGATTTATGTCACTAATTGCGCATTGGCATGATGGCCTGTGTCACGCGACACTATCGGCCTAAGGTCGGAATACCTTGTGGTTGCCTGTACACGGGCGGTACCACCCAAATGCGAACTGGTATCCGCGAGGGTTCCCTAGCCACCCATTGTCGGCAGCGTCAAATCCCCCGATGTCAGCTTGCTCGCCGTCAGCGCCGCATCGGCCTGTTCGCGCGGCAGTTCGAGACTTGCCCAGACGCTGACCAGCGCGTGGCGCAGTTCGAACACCATTTCGTCGCTGTGCAGCGGCGTTGGGGTGATGCGCAGGCGCTCGGTGCCCTTGGGCACGGTGGGGTAGTTGATGGGCTGGATATAGATGTTGTGCTTGTCCAGCAGCATGTCGCTGGCGGCCTTGCACTGGCGCGCGTCGCCCACGATCAGCGGCACGATATGGGTATCGTTGTGCAGCACCGGCAGCCCCGCATCGGCCAGGATCGCCTTGGTCAGCCTGGCCTGGCGCTGGTGGGTCGCGCGCTCTGCCGGCGACGCCTTGAGGTGCTCGATCGAGGCGCGCGCCGCCGCGCACAGGGCCGGGGGCAGGGCAGTGGTGAAGATGAACTCGGGCGCATAGGAGCGCACGGCATCGATGATGGCCTTGTTGGCGGCGATATAGCCGCCCATGACGCCAAACCCCTTGGCCAGCGTGCCCTCGATCACGTCGATCCGCTCCATCAGCCCGTCGCGCTCGGCAATGCCGCCACCGCGCGGGCCATACAGCCCGACGGCGTGAACCTCGTCGATATAGGTCAGCGCGCCGAACTCCTCGGCCAGGTCGCAGATTTCCTTGATGGGCGCGATGTCGCCATCCATCGAATAGACCGATTCAAAGCAGATCAGCTTGGGCCGCTTGCGGTCCGCCGCCGCCAGCAATTCGCGCAGGTGCGCCACATCGTTGTGGCGGAAAATCGTCTTCGTCATGCCCGATTGGCGCACGCCCTGGATCATCGAGGCATGATTGAGCTGGTCCGAATAGATGATGCATTCGGGCAGCAGCCGCGCGATGGTCGAGATGGCGGCCTCGTTGGATACAAAGCCCGAGGTAAACACCAGCGCGCCTTCCTTGCGGTGCAGGTCGGCCAGCGAGCGCTCCAGTTCCACCAGCGGCCGGTTGGTTCCCGAGATATTGCGCGTACCGCCCGCACCCACGCCCAGCCGCCCAGCGGTTTCCTGCATAGCGGCAATCACCTTGTCGTGCTGTCCCATGCCCAGATAGTCGTTGGAACACCAGATGGTGATCTCGCGGGCATTGTCGGCCTCGTCGCGATAGACCGCCCGGGGGAAGCGGCCGGCGATCCGCTCCAGATCGGCAAACACGCGATAGCGTTTTTCCTGGCGTAGCGCATCCACCGCATCTTCGAAAATGCCGCGATAATCCATCAGCTTAGTCCTCAACACCCGGCCGCCAGCCCCGTTCAACCGCTTTGGCCCAACAACCGGGCAACCCTAATTTTCCGCTGCCGGCATGGACATAGGTCAATTCGCCGCGCGTCGATGCCGTTGCCTCGGGCCCGCATAGTCTGGAACGCTTATAAAGTGTGTGACATTGCCTGCCAAGAACGTGTTGGGGGAACTCGTGGGTATCACGCGACAGCCCGCCTTGCCGCTCCCCTGTCCTTGCGCTACCACCGGCCCGATCAATTCTGGAGCCGCAATGGCCGATTTTGCCATCTATCCCAGCCTGGCCGGCACCCCGGTCATCATCTCCGGCGGTGCCTCGGGCATCGGGGCGGCCCTGGTGCGCAATTTTGCTGCGCAGGGCGCCAAGGTGGGCTTCGTCGATATCGCGGTTGACGCCGGACACCACCTTGCGGCCGAGCTGACCGGTGCGGGGCACACGGTCGGCTTTATCGCCTGCGACGTGACCGACATCGCCGCTTACCAGACGGCCATAGCCAGCTTCGCTGCGGCCCATGGCGACGCCCTGGTGCTGGTCAACAATGCCGGCCACGACCAGCGGCACGATTGGTCCGACGTAACCCCCGCCTATTGGGACGAGCGCATGGCGGTTAATCTCAAGCACGCCTTTTTTGCCATTCAGGCCGTGGCGCCGGCCATGATCGCCGCCGGGCGCGGCTCCATCATCAATACCGGCTCGATCAGCTGGATGGTCATGACGCCGGGCATTCCGGTCTATGAGGCCGCCAAGGCCGCCATCCATGGCCTGACCCGCGCCATGGCGCGCGAGCTGGGTAAATCCGGTATCCGCGTCAACTCGCTGGTGCCCGGCGCCATCATCACCGAGCGCCAGATGACGCTCTGGCTCGACGACAAAGCTCTGGCGGGCATCGAGGCCAATCAGGCGCTGTCGGGCCTCGTTTATCCCGACGATGTCGCGCGCATGGCCCTGTTTCTGGCGGCTAGCGACAGTGCCATGATCTCGGCACAGCAATTCGTGGTCGATGGCGGCTGGGCCCATGCCTGACCTCGATCCGGCCTTTGCCTGACCACCGTCCTGCCGTATTCAATGCCTAACGACCGGCCAAACCGTTTATCAGGGGACCTGCCATGATGTCCAAGATCTTGATTGCCGCGCTTGCCGCGCTGTCGCTCAGCGCCTGCACCACCATCAACCCCTATACCGGGGACGAGCAGCTCTCCAATACCGCTGGCGGCGCCTTGATCGGCACCGGCGGCGGGGCCGTGGCAGGCGCGCTGATCGGCGCCGCGGTCGGTGGCGATCCGCGCGTCGGCGCTCTGATCGGCGCCGGCGTTGGCGGGCTGACCGGTGCTGCGATCGGCGATTACATGGATGACCAGGAGGCCGAGCTGCGCGCGCAATTGCAGGGCACGGGCGTCTCGGTGACCCGCGTTGGCCAGCAGATCATCCTCAACATGCCCTCCAACATTACCTTTGAAACCGACCAGGCCGCGGTACAGCCCCAGTTCAACCAGACCCTGGTTTCGGTCGCCCTGGTGCTCAAGAAGTTCGACAAGACCATCGTCGACGTCTATGGCCACACCGATTCGCAGGGCGACGACGCCTACAATCTCATCCTGTCGCAAAAGCGCGCCGTGTCGGTCGCCACTATTCTGGCCAATCAGGGCATCGACCAGCGCCGCTTCTTTATCGATGGCAAGGGCGAAACCAGCCCGATTGCCTCCAACGCCTCCGAACCCGGCCGCGCGCAGAACCGTCGCGTGGAAATCCAGATTTCCCCGATCAACGGCTGATGTCTGGCGGCGCGGCTAGGGCGTGGCGGGTGCGATGGGTTCGACCACGGGCGCTGCCGTTGGCGTGCCCGATTGCACATCGCTGCCCGGCGCGCCGTTGAACATTTGCAATGCCAGAACGATGGCGATGACGATGGCCAGCGCGATCAACCCATAGAGCCACCAATTGGTCGGGCTGGTGGAAGCGACGACCTCGTCGTGTTCTCCGGTGACCTTGAGTTCGGACCCATCGGGCACATCGATTTGGTTGCCGTTTTCGTCCACCAACACATCCACTGCCGCCACCGTCGGCTGGCGCGGAAACTTAGATACCGTGGCCATCAGAAATCTCCTCGCAATACTGTGTCCGCACCAACGCCGTCCTGCACGCCCTGGCGCACCTCGGCAATAGCCGCATCGATGTCCTCGCTATCCACCGGGATGGGGCGGCCTTCCTGCGCTGCCACGGTCGCATCGGCCTTGAGCTGGTTGAGGAGCTCGAGCTTCTCTTTGGCGGTGAACAGCGTGTTGTGCGCGATCTCCATGGGCATGACAGTGTCCTGCCCTCCCATGCGCTGCTTTAAATTGTCGAATGCCATTTCGGCCTCCATGACACCTGCGGGAAGCCTGGCTTCCCGTCATGGCGTCAATGCCAGGCCATGGCGATCGGTTCCCCTAGACGACGAGGATGGGCGTGCCGACCGGCACCCGCTGGTAGAGATCTATGATGTCCTGATTGATCAAGCGCACGCAGCCGCTCGAAACGGCCTCGCCGATGCTCGAGGGATCCGGGGTGCCATGCAGCCGAAAGATCGTGTCGCGGCCATCCTGGAAGATATAGAGGGCGCGGGCTCCCAGCGGATTGTCCAGCCCGCCGGGCATGCCATTGGCCCATGGCGCGGCGGCCGGGTCGCGGAGCACCATTTCCGCAGGCGGCGTCCAGGTCGGCCACATTGCCTTGCGCGCGATATCGGCACGGCCCGACCAGGCAAAGCCTTCGCGTCCGATCCCCACGCCATAGCGCAGGGCCTGCCCCTCTTCCTGCACGAGATAGAGATACCGCGACGCCGTATCGACCACGATCGTGCCGGGCCGCTCCCCGGTGGGATCGGCGACATATTGGCGGAAATGGGTCGGCTTGAGGCGGCGCAGGTCCACTGCCGGCACCGGGAACTTCTCCAGCGGCAAGGCGGCATACATCTGCACATAGGCAGGATCGAAACTGGGCTCGGGCGGCACCTGTTCGCTCGTGGTAGCGCAACCCGCGAGCGCCAGGGCGCCAAGGCTCGCAGCGCCGGCCAGAAAGCCACGGCGGGACAGGGGAGTAAGCAAGGAGGCGGAAACCATCATGAGAGCACTGACTGCGCGATTGGAAGGAAAAAACCGGACGGAAAAAAGCGCCGTCCATGTTGCGTGAACCGGTAACGCACATGGCCTTAACACGGCACCAAAGGCTCGATCACATTCGGTTCATTGGAACTGGGGTATTGCCCGTTGCGTTGTCCCAGCAACACCAACCGAAGGAGTTTTTCATGACTTATGATGAAACCAGCGGCACCCGTGCCGACGTCAAAGAAACCCATGACCTAATCGCCTCCGACAAGGTTGAAGGCACCAAGGTCTACGACGCTTCAGGCGAGCATATCGGCTCCATCGAGCGCATCCTGGTCGAAAAGCGCAGCGGCAAGGTGTCCTACGCAGTGCTGAGTTTTGGCGGCTTTTTGGGCATGGGACACGAGCATTACCCGCTGCCATGGTCCAAGCTCAACTATGACGAGGAGCTCGGCGGCTACCGAGTCGATGTGTCCAAGCAGCAGCTCGAGGGTGCGCCCAAATACGACCGCGAGGACGACGATTACTGGACCAGCGAAAACGGCCAGCGCGTCTACGACTATTACGGCGTCGCTCCCTACTGGATCTGATCACTCTGGCGATAACCAGGCAACGGCCGGCGGTTTCATAAGAACCGCCGGCCTTGTTGTCGAATGATCGCATGGCCGCGGTTTTCATGCCCGTCGCATGGATAGAATACGAACCTTTAAGGGTTGCGTGTATGCTGGTCTGGCGTAATGGGCATACAAGGCCGCTGATCAAGGATGAGGACCAGGTGAGTCAACTGTCGGCCGTAAAGCAGTCGCCAGTTGTCCTCGTAGTCGAGGACGAACCGCTCATCCTTCTGGCGACCGCTGACGATTTGCGCGATGCGGGCTTCACCGTCTTCGAGGCCGCCAATGCTGACCAAGCCATAGCTCTGCTGGAAACCCACCACGAGATTCGCATCCTGTTTACCGACGTGGACATGCCGGGCTCCATGGACGGCCTCAAGCTATCCGCCGCCGTCCGCGACCGCTGGCCACCGATCACTATCCTCGTGACCTCCGGCAAGACCCTGGTCGGCCGCCCGGACCTGCCCGAGGGCGGGCGTTTCATGCCCAAGCCTTACAACACGACGCGCGTCGTCGATGCCATCTATGAGATGATCGACTAAGCTGTGCCAGGTGCGCGGGCGCAGGGCCAGACGTTGATCGGTTATTCTTAATCGTTGTGCGTCTTCTTGGTCTGACCCACCAGCTTGGCCAACTCCGAAAACGCCATGATCTCGTTTGCCGACGAGCCATTGCTGGCCAGCCGCAGCAGCCGGATCGGAAAGGCTATGGCATCGCGCTGCGCGGGGTCCAGTTCATCCACCCGGTAATCGCCGAGCACCGTCTGCTCCGCCAGGTCCAGCGATGCGGCGATGTCGTCGGTGCTCACCAGCCCTTTGGCCACCAGCATGGCATTGACTGCGGCAATCGCCATCAACAAGCCTTGGAGTTGCAGATTGGCGGTGTTCATGGCGTGCTCCTGCGCTGGTGCGTTGCGCTATTCAGGTGCACCGCCTCCAGCAACGCGCTGGCGAGCGCGGTGATATCGGTCGGCTTGGTAAAGCGCGGCACATGGGCATAGCGTTCCGGCACCGCGCTCTGGTCATAGCCGGTCGCAAAGATATAGGGCAGATTGCGCCGCGACAGCTCGTCTGCCAGCGGAAACACCATCTCCCCCTGCACGTCCACATCCAGGATGGCCCCCACGATCCCCGGAACCTTGTCCAGCCGCTCCATTGCCTTGTCCAGGTTGCCGATCGGGCCCACCACGTCGGCCCCCATCGCCTGCAATCGCTCCACCAGGTCCGCGACAATCAGGTAATCGTCCTCGACCACCATGATGCGGCGCCCGCCAAAACTGTTTTCGCCAACCATGGCTCTCTCCTTACTCACAATCAAAAGCGCGTTCACGCCCGTGCGGTTCCTCGACTGGAACTGCAAATCAATCTCTATTAGAGGTGGACAAGACCCATGAACAGGAACCCGACTCGATATGGCCAAACGCAAGCAAGCTGTTGCCGGCACTGGAATTGCCGGCCTCGATGAAGTGCTGCGCGGCGGCCTGCCGGCGTCCAACCTCTATATCCTGCAAGGCGCACCCGGTTCGGGCAAAACCACGGCGGCTCTCCAGTTCCTGCGCGCCGGCGTCGAAGCGGGCGAAGCCTGCATCTATGTCAGCCTGTCCCAGACTGCCGCCGAATTGGAGGCCATCGCCACCTCGCATGGCTGGAGCCTTGAGGGCATTCGCGTAGAGGAGCTTTCGGCCTCCGACGCCATCAACGGCGCCGCCGACCAGACCATTTTCCAAACCGCCGAGTGGCGGCTGGACGAAACGCGCAAGGCCATCGAAAGCGCTATCGAGGAGCACAAGCCGCGCCGGCTGGTTTACGACTCGCTGCTCGAAATTCGCCTGATCACCGGCGACAGCCCGCGCTTTCGCCGCGAACTGCTCGGCTTCAAGACTTTCCTGGCCAAGCGCAATGTCGTGGCGCTGCTGCTCGATACGCAAACCTTCGCCGCCGAGCGGAGCGGCGAGGAGGTCGAGGGTATTGCCCATGGCGTCATCCGCTTCGACAAGTCGCTCGAAGAATACGGCGCCGTGCGCCGGCGCATCGAAGTCAGCAAGATGCGCGGCGTTCCGGTCGCCGACGGCTATCACGACATGGCCATCCGCGAAGGGCAGGGGGTGGTGGTCTTCCCCCGGATCGTACCCGGCGCCGCGACCGAAACCGCCAAGCCGCATCTGATCAAATCGGGCGTGGCGGAGCTGGACGAAATGTTTGGCGGCGGCCAGGAGGCGGGAACCGTCACCCTGGTCATTGGCCAGTCCGGCACCGGCAAGTCCACCATGGCCTCGCTTTACGCCACCGCGGCGCTCCAGCGTGGCGAGAGCGTCGCCCTGTTCCTGTTCGAGGAGCGCCTGGAAACCTTCTTTCGCCGCTCCGAAGGGCTGGGCATGACCTTGCGCCAGTTCCACAAGGATGGCCAATTGGTCATCAGCGACTTCAGCCCCAACGAGATCTCGCCCGGCGAGTTCGCCCAGATCGTCCAACAGGTCGTCACCCGCCAAAAGAGCCGCGTCGTGGTGATCGACAGCTTCACCGGCTATCTCAATTCCCTCCCCCATCGCGACAAGGCGGTGCGCGATATCCAGTCCTTGCTGAAATATCTGGCGCGCTCGGGCGTCCTGACCATGCTCATTGTCGCCCAGCATGGCCTGCTGGGGCAGAATATCGGCATCGATGTCGATGTCAGCTTCCTGGGCGATACGGTGCTGCTGCTGCGCATCGCCGAACATGAGGGCCGTCTGCGGCGCAACATCGCCGTCGTCAAGAAGCGCCATGGCCCTCATGACCTGGATGTGCGCGAACTGCTGATCCAGAGCGGCGGCATTTCCGTCATCGCCTATAATCCGCTGCCCGAAACGTGACAGCGCCGGCCCCGGCAGGAACCGGCGACCTCGACTGGGTGCTGGTGCTGGCGCCATATCGGCGCGACGGCGCCTACCTGCAGGCCTTGCTCGTCGAACACGGCATGCGCGTCGAGCAATGCGCTGGTGCCGAACAGCTCGGGCAATGCCTGGTTCAATCGCCCGGGGTCATCGTCGCCACCCATGAGGGTCTGAACCCCGCCGTGATCGAAGCCATCGCAATGCACCTCGTGGCCCAGCCGAACTGGTCAGAATTGCCCATCGTCATCCTGCTGGATCGCGCCGTGTCCCATGCGCGCATCCGCGCCCAGTTGAGCAAGGCTTGGCCGGGCGCCCGTCAGACCTACTATCAGCGTCCGGTAGCGGCGCTCGAGCTGGTCAGCGGCATCCAGTCGGCCCTGGCCCTTCGCCGGCGCCAGCGCGAAGTGCGCGACTACATCGACAACGAGATCGAGTTTCGACTGGAGCTCAACCATCGGGTCAAGAACCTGCTCGCTACCGTCACCTCCATATTCCAGATGACTCGCCGGGCTGCGTCCTCCGCCGAGCATCTGGCGAGCGATTTCGAGGGCCGGCTCACAGCCTTGGCCAATGTCCATGCCGCAGTCTTCGAGGCCGGCGGCGGAGCCGTCCCGCTGGCCGACGTGGTCGATCTGACCTTGTTGCCATACCGCGGCGATGATGCCACGCGGATCGCCGTTGACGGACCGGACGTCACCATCACCCGGGAGGCCGGAACCACGCTCGCGCTGTGCCTGCACGAACTCACCACCAATGCCATAAAATATGGTGCCTTGTCGCGGCCCGAAGGCCGGCTCGAACTGCGCTGGACCATCAGCACCGACCCTGGACCGGTCCTGGCCATCGAGTGGCTGGAAAGCGGCGGCCCACCCGTATCGCCACCCTCAAGGGTCGGCTATGGTAGCCGCTACATCCGCTCGGCACTGACCACCTTGTTCGGCACGCCCCCGGTGATGGACTATGCCCCTTCTGGCCTGCACTGCATGATGGCGGGACCGCTGGCACGCCTTGCGGCACCTCCGGCGCCAATCCGTGGCGGCGGGCCCGTTTAATGATTGCGCACCGGCCCCTTCGACACTAAATTTGATGCGTCCGGCGCAAGACCCCTGCCAGTGCGACGCCATGGCCTTGGCACGTACGGTCGCTGACACTGGGTTTTCATTTGTTAACGGAATGTTAAGACTTGGATTGCCACTAACCAGAGTGTTGCCATGCAAAACATGCGTCGTCTGGTCATCGTCGAGGACGAGCCGCTGATCTCCCTGATGATTGAGGAAATTGCCACCGACCTGGGCTGGCACACCGAGGGCTGCGCCTATACCGAGAGCGAGGCACTGACCCTGCTCAAGGCCTGTGCGCCGACGCTTGCGCTGCTGGATATCAACCTGGGCTCGACCACCAGTCTCAAGGTGGCCGAGGCCTGCCGCGCACGCGGTATTCCCATCGTGTTCACCACCGGCTACATGGTGCGCGACATCCCCACCGAATGCGGCGGCGCGCCCATTCTGGCCAAGCCGTTTTCCCAGGACGACCTGGAAATCGCCTTCGCGCGCGCGACCGGAATGAGCGTTTTGCAGGCGGCCTGCTGACAGGTCCCTGTCGTCCGCGCCGGCGCGGACGCGCGCTCGATCGCGACCTGAAATCCCTGCTTCGATCCACGCCATTGGCTGCGAACAACCTATCTTTGTCCGGCCCCAAGGGAGGAACTTTCTCCGGCACGTGCTGTTTGACCCACCTGGCCAATGCACAAGGAACGTCCGATGAGCACGGATACCGAATTGTCTTTTTCCGTCGTGACCGGGGCGTCGTCCGGGATAGGCCTCGAGCTTGCCCGTATCGCCGCGCAAAAAGGCTCCGACCTGCTGATCGCCGCCGACGGCCCCGATATCGAAACCGCTGCGGCCGAACTGCGCGCGATCGGGGTCGAGGTCGATTTCATCCAGGCAGACCTTGCAACCACCCAGGGTGTCGACGCCCTTTACGAGCGGGCCCGCCAGAGCGGACGCGCTGTGGACGCGCTGTTTGCCAATGCCGGTCGGGGGCTCGGCAAGGGCTTTCTCGATCAGGACGTCGCCGACATTCGCAAGGTCATCGATACCAATGTCACCGGCACCACCTACCTGTTGCACCGCTTCGTCAACGACATGCGTCAGCTCAACTCGGGCCGGGTCTTGCTGACCGGCTCTATCGCCGGCCTGATGCCGGGCAGCTACCAGGCCGTCTATAATGCCACCAAGGCCTATGTGGATTCCTTCGCCTATGCCCTGCGCAACGAATTGCAGGACACCAACATCACCGTTTCCGTGCTGATGCCGGGCCCCACCGACACCGATTTCTTTGAAACCGCCGACCTGCTCGACACCAAGGTGGGCGCCGGCAAGAAAGCCGATCCGGCCGAAGTGGCCCGGGCCGGCTTCGACGCCATGATGCGCGGCGATGCTCACGAAGTCGCCGGCTGGGCCAACAAGCTGCAGGCCATGATGACCCGGTTTCTCCCCGACGGGCAATTGGCGGAGATGCACAAGGGCATGGCCGAGCCCGGTACCGCCAAACACAATTAGGAGGCCGCAATGGCAAGCAAGCACGACCCCGACGATGCCCCCAAGCGCGCCAGCCGCGACGACAAGGATGGCGAACTGGCCATTGTCGGCCGCACTGTGCTGATCAACCGGCCACGACCTGAACTCTTTGCCTTTTGGAGCGACTTCACCAATCTGCCCAGTTTCATGCATGCCATCGAGAGCATCCAGATGACCGGGCCGAAACGCTCGCTGTGGCGGGTCAAGGCGCCGGCCGGGCAAACCGTCACCCTGGAAACCGAGGTTACCGAAACGATCGAGAACCAGTCTATCGCCTGGAAATCGGTCGAGGGGTCGCAGATCAAGACGCAAGGCTCGGTCAACTTCGCCGATGCCCCCGCCGACCGCGGCACCCTTGTTTCGGCCGATATCGGGTATGAGCCGCCCGGCGGGGACCTCGGCCGTCTGGCCGCCAAGCTGTTCGCGGCCGAACCCAATATCCAGGCGCGGCACGAACTGAAACGCTTCAAGATGCTGATGGAAACCGGCGAGATCGCCACCGGGGCGAACCATAAAACCAATGATGGAGACCATTGATGCGCGCTTTGACCTGGCACGGCAACAACGACGTCCGCGTCGATACGCACCCCGATCCTGAAATTCTCAACCCGCGCGACGTCATTCTCAAGGTCACTTCGACCGCGATCTGCGGCTCCGACCTGCATCTTTACGATGGGGTGATCCCCGGCATGAAGTCCGGCGATATCCTGGGCCACGAGTTCATGGGCGAGGTGGTCGAGATCGGCCCCAAAAGCACGTTGCGGAAAGGCCAGCGCGTCGTGGTGCCTTTCACCATTTCCTGCGGGCAATGCTTTTTCTGCCAGCACCAGCAGTTCTCCGCCTGCGACAACAGCAACCCGGTTGAAAAGCAGGATGCGTCCGAACTGCTCTATGGGCACGCCATGGGCGGCGCCTTTGGCTATTCGCACCTGACCGGCGGCTATGCCGGCGGCCAGGCCGAATATGTGCGCGTCCCGTTTTCCGATGTCGGACCCATCGTCATTCCCGACGGGATGGATGACGACAAGGTGCTGTTCTTGAGCGACATCCTGCCCACCGGCTGGATGGCGGCCGAAAACGCCCAGATCGAGCCCGGCGATACGGTGGCCGTATGGGGCGCAGGCCCCGTCGGCCTGTTCGCGGTCCAGAGCGCCGCGCTGATGGGTGCCGAGCAGATCATCTGCATCGATCATCACCCCCACCGGCTTGAGCTGGCACAAAAATTCGGCGCCAAGGTCATCAACTTCGAGCAAACCCATGTGCGCGAGGCGCTGATGGAAATGACCGGGGGCATCGGCCCCGATGCGGTGATCGATGCTGTCGGCATGGAGGCCCACGGCTTCGTCATCGACAACGTGCTCGATGTCATCAAGCAAAAGATCGCCCCCGGCGCCGATCGCGGCCATGCGCTGCGTCAGGCGCTCCTGGCTTGCCGCAAGGGTGGCCGGGTTTCCGTGCCGGGTGTTTACGGCGGCATGCTCGACAAATGGCCGCTCGGCGCCATGATGGAAAAGGGCCTGCAGATCAAGACCGGCCAGACCCATGTGCAAAAATACAGC
Organism: uncultured Devosia sp.; assembly: GCF_964244875.1. NCBI lineage: Bacteria > Pseudomonadati > Pseudomonadota > Alphaproteobacteria > Hyphomicrobiales > Devosiaceae > Devosia > uncultured Devosia sp. The sequence continues at coordinate 125,437 of NZ_CAXTKA010000002.1, read as the reverse complement.
CACGAGCTGTTGCGCCGCATCGGCGAGGGGGAGATCGACACCACGTTCCTGATCAGCCACCATCTGCCGCTCGAGGACGCACCGCGCGGCTACAAGAACTTCCACGACAACCAGAACGAATGGACCAAGGTCGTGCTCAATCCGGGTGTGGTCAATTGACGAGCCCCGGTCAGCTGAGCGACCGGGCTTTGGCGGTCTTTGCCTTCGCCCTCTATCACCAGTTGGAAAGCGGCGATGTGGTCTCGGCAGTCGCCGCTGTGGATGGAGCCGGCCATCGCGCCGATCCCGAGGCGATCACCGAACTCGAGCAGCGCCAGCTTGCCCGGCAGGAAGGCGACAAGATCGCTTTCACGCCGGAGGGAACGCTCATGCTCTCCCAATTGCTCGATCGGCTGCGCGGCCACTGATAGGTGGCGCTTGGGTCTGGTGGCGAGTACAAATCGGACACGATGACTATCACGTCTGTTAAAATGTGGGGTAACGGGTCACCGCTCCCCCACGTATTCGGCAGCGTTAGCGGTCCGAATTGGCTGTGAAGCCGTGGGACGGTCCGCCCTGTGTGTTGTCTGCGGCAGCGCTGACACCCTGCTTGGCCTCGTCGTAGATGCCGGCGGCCTTTTCACTGGCCTTGCCATAAAGGTCCGCCACGTGTTCCTTGCCCTGGCTGTAGAGGTCGGCCGCCTGCGCGCCGGCCTGGGCCTTGGCGGCGTCTGCAGCTTCGCCCATCACGGCATCTTCCTGCGCAGTATGGGGCAGGCTGGACCCCAGGGCCGCACCGATGGCAAAAGCCAGGGCGCCGCCAACCAAAGGCTGGTCACGGAACTGGGTCATGATGGTCTGGTTCAGCCGGTCAGCCTGATGTTGCATGCCGGCTCCGGCATGGCCCAGCCGGCTGCCAACCTGGCCACTCCCCGCGCCCATGGCATCGCGTGCGTCGTGCATTTTTTCGCGCACCTTCTGCCAGCTATGCGACGCCCAACCGCTTGCTTCGTCCAGCAAATTTCCCGCTTCGTCGCGAAAATGCTTGATCTGCTCGCCGGCGCCGTCGGTAAAACCGCTAAAGCTGTTGCCGGCCTCGTCCATGAAGTGGCCGGCCCGCATGCCGCGCTCGTCCGATCGTGCTCGGAACTTCTTGCCGGCATCGTCGGCGAACTCGCTGTAGCGCTGGCCACCCTGGTCATCGACCTGGCCCAGCCGTTGCAGGCTGGCCCCGCTGATCGTGGTGACCGGGTAGTGTTCTTCGTAGTCGCTTTCGCTCGCGCCGTCATAGCCGCGGCGGGCGTTGATGCTGTCGTCCCAGGAGCGGTCTGTGTCGCGGTCGGCCTGGCCTGAACTGCTGGTACCCGGCTTTGCCATCAACCATGCCAGGCCAATGCCGACCAGGGCTATGGGCAGCGGATTGCTGGTCACCGACCGGCTGAGATTGCTGACGAACTCGCCGCCGCCATGCTCCTTGCCGTAGGACAGCAGTTCGTCCACCATCTGGCCGGGCGACAGCTTGTCCTGGATTTGGTCGATCGTGCTTTCGACGCGGTTGCGCTGCTGCTCGATTTCGTGCTCGAGCTCCGCCGCGCTTTTATGCTCGGTTTCGTAGGCCATTACAGTCTCTCCTTGACGACATCAGCGTCGCGACTCAGCGAGTTGGCGGTGCGGTTGAGGCTCATATTGCTGCCCTTGAGCGCGCCGAGGCCCCGCGATATCAGGATCCAGGCAATCAATCCGACCACGACGGCCACGATCAGCGCCGCCAGCGCATTGGCGGTCGCCTCGTCCATGCCTTGGGCGATGAGCAAGGCGCCGACACCGGCAACGATAGCGGTCAGGATGACCCCCAGCGCGCCTAGGGCCAGGATCGCGCCCGCCAACAGCACGCCCACGCCGTTCATCGTCTGGGAGAATTTCTCGGACGCTTCGGTCTTGGCCAGCTGGATCTCCTTGCGGAACAGGCCGGAGATATCGCTGGCCAGCCCGCCGATGAGTTCGGGCAGCGAGCGTGTTTCGTTACTGCTGGACATTGTCGCCTCCACGCGTCGTGCCAGTTGGGCCGGCACTGTCGTGGCGCTGCGCCGAAGCCATGGCGAAGCGGCTGGCGACGAACCCGGCCAAGGCTGCCGCGCCCAGAAATGCCATGGGCTGGCGGCGGCCAAACGTCTGCGCCATGCTCATCAACTGGTCCACGTCGCTGTTTTGCATCGTGTCGGCAAACTTGCCCACGCCGCCGGCCAGGTCGCGGGCGTAACCTGCAACCGCCGCCTGATCGGACTGCGACAGCTCGTCGGCTACTTTCGTGATCGCCGCGGCGATGCCGCTCAATTGGCCTGCGGCCATGTCCTTTTGCTCGCTGGCAAAGCCCTTGGCCTTCTCGGTTGCGGCGCCGATCTGGCTTTGCGCTTCGTCTTTGAGGCTCTCGATATCCTCGCCCGCATGTTGGCGCACGGTTTCCAGATTATCGGCCATTGCGTGCGCCGCATTGCTCATGTCGGCTTGAGCTGTCTGTTGCAATTCGGCCGGCGCGACCCCCTGGGCAGCAGTGCCGCCCGGTGTCATGCCGCTGGTGTCGTTGGGATCCTGGCTAGCCATGGTAACTCCTGTGGGACCGCTGAAGGCGCCGTGACGCCGAGTGGACAACAATGCGGAGCATGGGTTGTGGTTCCGGAATTAGCCTGTGGCTAAAATCCAGTCAAATTGTTGATTTTGAACATGAAAAGGCGCAGTTCGATCGAACCGGACTGCAGGGCCTGAAATTATTGCCGATAGGCGAGCGTCCCGTCACGACGCGAGTGCTGAACAGCGTCCCGATCCGGATGGTTGCATTGCATCGTATTTTGGAAGGTGGCCGAGGAAGCAACGCCAGTTGCGGCTGGAAGCGTTGCTCCCTCGCTATGTGGGCGTTCTCGACGGCATCCCGTCGAGCTCATGGTCTGTGTTAAAGCATTTTTAACCGGAGGCCAGCGCAGCGCGATGTTAGCGTTAACGTCGCCAATGCGCATCAAATGCAATGCAATTTCAGTGTGTGGAACTCGGCTCCTCGGCGGCTGCACCGCCCCGCTTATAGAGCCTGACCATGGTCAGCGCCCCGACGCCTTGGGAATATACCCGGGCCCTCAAGGTGCGCGATTGCTGGCTGCCGCGCACCAGATCTTCCCCAAGCGCCAGCCGCGCCGCGTGCTCGGCGGTATCGGCATTGACGATGATCTCGGCCGGTCCGACCACGGTGGTCCGGCAGTCCACCACGCGAAACTGCTTACTCATGATACTTCCAAACTCAACGATACAGCATCGTCACCAGCACCTTGCCGTCCGGTGCGACCCGCCAGGTCTTGGCACGCACGCTGTGGGGATTGCCCAGGGGCCGCAGATGTTCGTGCAACAACTTCTGCGCCGCATCTTCCGGCGTCGGGGCAATGGTGCGCTGCACTTCGGGCCGCAACGACAGGCTGCCGGATCGCTCGCGTTCGAAAAGCTGAAGGCTGAACTCGAAGGCATGGTGCTGTGCCATGTGAAAATCTCCCGCCACGCATGACGGTAACACCCCAGGACGACGCTTTCAGCGCACTGTACGACTGCAGACCTATTGTACCAGCATTTGCTGCTAAAAGCTCAGGCCGGCGCCCCGAATCTCGGAATCTGCGCCGCGGCGACGAATGTCTCCAGTTGCGGCCGGGCGAACAGGTATCCCTGGAACAGATGTACGCCGGCGCGTTGCAGGATCGCCAGTTCGGATGCCTCCTCAACCCCTTCTGCCAGAACCGTTATTTCCAGATCGCGGCCGATGCCGACGATGGCCTTGACGATGGCTTGCCGGGCGGGCGATGCAACGATGCCGCGAATGAGCTCCATGTCGATCTTGAGCACGTCGGGCCGGAACTTAGCCAGCAGCCCAAGGCCTGCATATCCCGCGCCGAAATCGTCCAGCGCCGTCGTGAAACCCATCTTTTTGTAACTATCGACGATCGTCTTGACGTGCTCGGTGTCGCCCATGCGCTCGTTCTCGGTAAATTCGAACATGAGTCGCTTGGGATCGAAATTGCTCCGCGCCGCCGCGGCCAGTGATGCCCGGATGCAGGCGGCCGGCTCATAAACCGCATTGGGCATGAAATTGATCGACAGCTTTGCCCTCGATCCCGCCGGCATGCGGGCGCCGGCCAGTTCGATCGCCTTGACCCGGCAAGCCTGGTCGAACCGATAGCGGTTCTCGTCGTTGACCGCCGCCAGCACCGTGCCCGCACCCTCGCCATTGCGGCCGCGGACCAGCGCTTCATAGCCCCAAATGCTGTTGCTCGCACTATCGATGATCGGCTGGAACGCCATGGTGAAATCGATGGGAAACGGTTCGCCGCTCCGGCATCCGTCGCACGATTGCGCTATCGTCATTGTCGTATGTCCAAGGTTTTGCTGCGACCCTGCGCACTATGCTGGCAGCCGCGCGTTACCAAGACCTTTTTTTTCGCGCTCATGGTCAGAAATGAACAAAGCGGCGGCGTTATCATTCAGGCGTCCCGCTCGGCTTCGATCCCGGCAGCAAGCGCGAACGCCTCCTCGTCCGACAGATCGCTTGAAGCGATGTCGCCCATCGGCTCCCGGCTGGCATCGTCGAGGGTGCCCCAGGCGGGATCCCACAGGTCGTCGCTTTGCAAGACGACGACGATCTCGTCGAACCCGTGCAAAGCTCGTGCCGCCTCTGCCGCAGCCAGGGCGTCGCTCACTAGGAGATGCTGTTGCTCGCCCGCCTCGACGCCGGCCTTGGCATCCCACCAAACTGCCGCCCGGACCTGACCGTCTTCGGTCTCGATGCCTACGGTCACGGCATTGCAAACCGGCGTTTCCAGGCCGGCCCGTCGATAATTTCGCTGCATGCTGCTCACGACATATCCTCTACCGGCAGCCTAACGGCGCTGCGGAGCGGCAGTTCCTCCGTGGCGTACAGCCGTTTCAGCCAGGCGGGTCCATGGGCCCTGACGGGACGAACCACCCTGGCCTATGCAACCGGGCCGATTTCTGGCAGCTCGGACGTCTCTTCGCAGCGGCACACAAGCATTGGCTCGAGCCAGCCGGCACGGAACTTAGTGGTATCGGCTTGGTTGAGCACTGGTGCGTGGTAAAGGCTGTCCTTGCGCCGCACCGATACCAGGCCAGTTCTTGGCCGCTCTGGAAAGCCGTTACCGAACATGCCCGTAAAAGCTTACCTCAATCGCGTCGCCACCGCCGTGCCGGACAATGACGTGCATCGCTTCTTTATCGACTTTGCCGGAACGCTGCTGGCCCAAGATCCGCGCCGCCGCGCCATTTTCAACCGCATGGCCGACAAGGGTGGCATCGAGCACCGCTTTTCCTGCTTCGTCCCCGCCGCCGACGCCGAGGTCGGCAGTGCCGACGCCGAAGGCGTGTTCACCCGGGGCGCGTTCCCGGGAACCGCCAAGCGCATGGACATGTTCGCGGCCACCGCGCCAATCCTGGCCGAGCGCGCCGTCAGCGAAGTTTTGCTCGGGCAGGACAAGAGCGCGATCACCCATCTGATCGTCACCACCTGCACCGGGTTCTCGGCGCCGGGCATGGACCTGGAAATCATCGCTCGCTGCGGCCTCTCGAGCGGCATCGAGCGCACCATCATCGGTTTCATGGGGTGCTATGCGGCGATCAACGCGCTCAAGCAGGCCCGCCATATCATTCGCTCGGAGCCCGCGGCCCGCGTCCTCGTGGTCAATATCGAGCTGTGCACGCTGCACCTCAAGGAAACCACCGATCTGGAAAAGCTGCTGTCGTTTTGCCTTTGGGGCGACGGCTGCGCGGCCTCGATCGTCAGTGCCGAACCGAGCGGCATGGCCCTCGATAGTTTCCACGCCATCGTCGCCCCGGACAGCCGCGATCTGATGACCTGGAGCGTGCGCGACGATGGCTTCGACATGGTGCTGTCCGGCCAGGTGCCGTCCGCCATCCATGACGTGCTGGGCGCCAAGGCAAGGGAAATCCTGCGTGACCAACCGGTCGCCGAAATTGATCTGTGGGCAGTCCATCCGGGCGGACGTTCGGTGCTCGATGCGGTGGAGCGGGCGCTGAGCCTGCCCGAGGAGGCGCTGGCACCCTCGCGCGAAGTGCTGCGCGCCAATGGCAATATGAGCTCGGCCACGGTCATGTTCGTGCTGAGCGCCATGCTGGCCGATCGCCAGGCCGACCAGCGTGGCTGTGCCATGGCCTTTGGCCCGGGCCTCACCGCCGAAACCATGCTGTTCCATACAGCGGACGCAGCGCATTGATGACGCCCAGCTTGGCAGTGCGGCAACTGACGCCCGAACAGCTCGACAGCCTGCCCGCAGACGATCCGCGCGCCGTCGGCTCGCGGCGCGATCTGGTGCTGGTCAATGCATTGATGTTTCAAAGTGCCATCATGGCTGCGCAGTTCCGCAAACATCTTCAACCCGGCAGGCTGCGCCTGCTCGAGATCGGCGCCGGCGACGGCTCGTTCATGCTTGCAGTCGCGCGGCGGCTGGGGCGCCGCTATGGCGATGTCGATCTGGTCTTGCTCGATCAGGCCAATCTGATCACGCAGCGCCGCATTGCGCAGTTTTCCGCCTTGGGTTGGCGCGTCAAAACCATTACCGCCGATGTGTTCGACTGGATCGGCCGCGCGGAGGCCGGAGTCTTCAATGCCGTATCGGCGAACCTGTTCCTGCATCATTTTGAAGGTGGCATGCTGACCCGGTTGCTGGCAGCGATGCCGGCCCTGGCCCCGGTCTTTCTGGCCACCGAGCCGCGCCGCAACGCGCTGGCATTGTGGGGTACCCATTTCCTGCGCCTCTTCGGGGTCAACGATGTCACCCTGCACGATGCTGCGGCCAGTGTGCGCGCCGGATTTGCCGGTCGCGAATTGTCGCTGGCCTGGCCCGATTGCGCCGGGCGGCGCCTGGACGAGCATCGGGCAGGGCCCTTTACGCATGTGTTTGCAGCCGTGCATGCGGGAGCGCACCGATGACCTACGATGCCATCATCATCGGCGGCGGCCCCGGCGGAGCCTCGGCCGCGCTGGCCCTGGCGCGGCAGGGACGCGCGGTCGCCCTCATCGAACGGGCGGGCTTTCCGCGGCGCAAGGTCTGCGGCGAGTTCATCTCGGCGGTCAATCTGGCATTGCTCGACACGCTCGGCGTCGGTCCCGCGTTTCGTGACCTGGCCGGGCCGGAAGTCACCCGATTGGCGCTGTTCGCCGCGGGTCCCGGATTGGACGCACCGATGCCCAAGGCCAATGGCAATGGCTTTGGCCGGGCGCTGGGGCGCGATGTGCTCGATGGTCTGCTGCTGCATGCGGCCCGGAGTGCCGGCGTTGCCGTGTTGCAGCCGTGGCGGGCGGTCGAGATCGTCCAGGCTGACGACCTGTCCATGGTGCGTATCGAAAATGGAGCTCAGCAACAGGTGCTGAGCGCCCCGGTCATAATCGCCGCCCACGGGTCGTGGGAGCCAGGTCGACTTGCCACCAACCTGCAAAAACGCCACCAGCCGCATGATTTTCTGGGCTTCAAGGCGCATTTCATCGGGGCGACGTTGCCCGCCGAACTGATGCCGCTGCTGGTATTTCCCGGGGGCTATGGCGGCATGGTGTGGGCTGACGGGGGGCGGCTGTCGCTGTCGTGCTGCATGCGGCGCGATCGGCTGGCGCGCCTGCGCGCCGACCATCCCGGCCTGTCGGCCGCCGAGGTGGTACACCGGCACATCCTGTCGTCCTGTCCCGCCGCCAAAGCGGCAATCGGTCGTGCCGCGCTGCATGGCGAATGGCTGGCGGCCGGGCCGATCCGCCCCGGCATCCGCCAACAATATCAGGACGGCATCTTCCGGGTCGGCAATATTGCCGGCGAGTCGCATCCCATCATCGCCGAGGGCATTTCCATGGCGCTGCAATCGGGCTGGCTCCTGGCCGAGCAGTTGCGACAGGTGCCCGTCTGGGATGCCGATGGCCGAGCGGCAGCCGGTGCCGCCTACACCAGGCTCTGGCACCGCCAGTTCGCCACCCGTATTCACGCTGCGGCAATCCTCGCGCGGCTGGCAATCTTTCCGCATAGCGCGGCGATGATGCGCAACACGGTCCGGTTCTTCCCCGCCGCGTTGTCGATCGGCGCGCGCCTGAGCGGCAAAACCAAGGCGCTGCCGATCGTTTGAGCTGGTCGGACGGGCTTTCCCCGGCAATGCGACCGCGAATGTGCTGGCCTATCCGAGGGCGGATTGCGCCTGGCAGATGCGATCGACCAAGGCGTCGAAATCGCCCTTTGGCGGACGGTTCGCGGCCAAGCGCTGTTTGAGGTGCACTATTGGCTCGGCTAGAATGTCCTCGAGGCTTTCGGCGCAGGTAAAGTCCCCGGCCACTCCCTTGACCTTGGAATTGTCAAAGATCGCCGTCCAGGCCTTGTCCCCCACCAGGGGCCCGATCCAGTCCGGATTGTAGCGGATCAGGGTATCGGTGGGAACATGCACGATCCTGGCTTCGACGCCGAGCAGGGCCGCGATTGCTTTCTGGATATCGTTCCAGGTATGGGCCCGGTCGTTGGTGATGTGAAAGATGTCCTTGAGTGCCGCCGCCTTGCCGAACAGCCCGACAAACGGCACCGCGAAATCCACCGAACGCGTCAGCGTCCAGGGCGTACTGCCGTCTCCGGCCACGATCGTCGGCTCGCCATCCAGCATCCGTCGCGCCATGATATCGCTGTCGCCCATCATGATCGGCAAGCCCGTCCGCACGGTATGGCTTGGGCGGACGATCGTCCAGGCCAGCGCGTCTGCCGTCATGAGCAGGTCTTCGCAGGCGATTTTGGCCTGGCTATAGGCCCAATAGGGATTGATCGCCGGAGTCTTCTCGGTGATCACGTAGTGGCGCGCCGGCTTTTCATAAACCGAAGCCGACGAGATGAAGATGTACTGCCCGCAATGGCCTGAAAACACCTCGATGTCGCGCGCGATCTGGTCGGGCGTGAAGGCAATGAACTGGCACACGACGTCGTAGTTCGCCTTGGCCAGGTCGGCATAGTCCGGCGCCGCAAGATCGCCGACGATCGAGGTGACGCCCGCTGGCAGTGCGTCCGCCCTTTTTCCGCGATTGTAGACGCTCACTGCATGACCTTGGCGAACCGCAAGCTCGACGCAGGGATAGGAAATCTGGCCGGTGCCACCAATGAAAAGAACGTTCAAAGCCATGCAAGGAACCTCATTGTCGAAAAACGGAATTGCTCGTCGCTCCAAGGCGCCACGAGCCCGTGCCGCTTCTGTGGCACGCAGGATCCCGACCATATACCGTTCGCGCTTGCGGCGTGACGATAACAAAATCAATTCTTTCCACGATCGCCGCCTCCAACCCGATGGACTGGCCACAGGGCCCTTGCGTCAGATCGCTTTGCGCAGCTTGGCCCAATCAAATTCCACCCCGATGCCAGGCGTGTCGGGCGCCACTGCCAGTCCGTCCTGCAGGCGCAGGGGCCTTGTGGTATAGGTGTCGATGTCGAAGCTGTGCGCTTCGACCCAGCCGGCATTGGGCTGGGCCGCCACCAGGCTCACATGCAGCTCCTGCATGCCGTGGCTGCACACGGGAATGCCCGCTTGGCGGGACAGTAGCGCCACCCGCAGGAAACCCGTTATACCGCCGCAATTTGAGGCATCGGGCTGGACATAGGCCAGCTTTGACTGGGCAAAGGCATATTCGAATTCGTGAATGGTGTGCAGGTTCTCGCCCATCGCCAGTGGCATGCCGGTAACTTCGGCAATCTGGGCATAGCCCGCATAGTCGTCAGCAACGATCGGCTCCTCGAACCATAGCAGGTCGAACGGTTTGAACGCCGTGGCAGCTGCGATGGCGCGGGGCACGTCGAGCGCATAATTGGCGTCGACCATGAACGGCATGCCGGCCCCGATCAATTGCCGGACGGCACGCACCCGCTCGACGTCTTCATCCAGGTCATCCTTGCCCACCTTGATCTTGACCGCGGTAAAGCCCGCCGACCGATAACCCTCGATGCTCGCCAATAGCTCCTCGAGCGTGTCGTTGAGATCGATGCCGCCCCGATAGGCCTTTGCCGTCGACCCGGCACCACCGGCCAGTTTCCAGAGCGGCAGATTTTCGCGCTTGCCCTTCAGATCCCACAGCGCGATGTCGACGGCCGACATGGCAAAGCTGGTGACGCCACCCCGCCCGACATAGTGGATGTGCCACCACATGGCATCATGGATAGCCTCGATCCCGGCGGCATCCCGCCCGATGAGCAAGGGGATGAGGTCCTGCTCGATCAGCGCGAGGATGGCCCTTCCACCCCGGCCGCCGGTATAGGTATAGCCCGTACCCTCGATGCCATCCTCAGTGCGAACGGTCACGGTGATCAGCTCGAAATGGGTGTGCGCCCCGTGCTTGGCATCGGTCATCACCTTCGGCAGCGGCACACGAAACAATTGCGGTTCGACGCTTTCGATCCGGGTCATTGCCGCCTCAAGACCAGTTCACATACATGGTTTTCTTGCGGAAATAGCCGTCGAGACCATACTTGCCGTCTTCCCCGCCCAGCCCTGACTGGCCCCAGCCGGTATGAAAGCCCTGCACCAGTTCCCCGCTGCTGCGGTTCACATAGATCTCGCCGAAGGCCAGCGCCTCGGCCGAGCGCATCAGCCGCTTGAAGTTTTGTGAATAGACATAGGCCGACAGCCCGTATTCGCTGTCATTGGCCAGCGCCAGCGCCTCCTCGAAACTGCCGACCGTCATGGCCGGGATAACGGGCCCGAAGATTTCCTGGCGCATCGCCGGTACGCTGTTGTCGCGCACCTTGAGGATGGTGGGCGCATACCAATGCCCCTTGGCGTAATGGCCATCACGCAGCGCGCCGCCCTGCAGCCGGATTTCAGCGCCGGCGGCAATGCTTTCGCGCACGATCGCATCGACCTTGTCGCGTTCGGGCGCGCTGATTTTCGGCCCGATATCGGCGTTGGACAGGGGATCGCCGACGCGCAGGCGCTGGGTCCGCGCCACCAGCTTGTCGAGAAATTCCTCGGCGATTTTCTCGTGCAGGTACATGCGCTCGTTGCAGGTGCAGATCTGCCCGCAATTGCCGAACCGGGCGGCCACCGCGCTGTCCGCGGCTGCGTCGATGTCGGCGTCTTCCATGACGATGAACGGCGCCTTGCCGCCCAGCTCAAGGCGCAGCACCTTGATCTGGTCGGCGCCGGCGCGATAGATTTCCTTCCCCGCTCGCGTGCTGCCGGTCATGGTGATCAGGTCCGACCGCGGATCGGTAACCAGCGCTTCGCCCGCGGTCCGGCCGGCCCCGGTCACCACGTTGAACACGCCGGGGGGAAACCCCACGGCCTGGGCCAGCGCTGCCAGCGCAATGCCGGAAAACGGGGTGAACTCGTGCGCCTTGAGCACGAAGGTATTGCCCGCTACCAGCGCCGGACCCAGCTTGCGGGCGGCCAGCGCCGCCGGAAAATTCCATGCCGTCAAGCCCACGACTACGCCATGCGGCACCCGGCGGATCCACACTTCCTCATTGGGTACGTCGGAAGGAAAGATATCGCCCTCGATCCGCCGGGCGCTTTCCGCCGCGTAGCGCAAGAAGGTTTCCGTCGCGCCGATCTCGCCCATGGCCTGATTCAGCGGCTTGCCCTGTTCGGCAACGACGATGCGCGCCAGGACGCCGTCATTGGCTCGCACGGCATCGGCGAGCGCGACGAGGAACTTGGCGCGTTCATAGGGCGGCAAGGCCGCCCAGGCCGGTTGCGCCTTGCGGGCGGCCGCTAGCGCCTCGGCGGCGTCCTCCGCGGTGCCTTGGGGAATGGTGCCGATAATGCGCTCGTTCGCCGGATTTTCGACCTCGAACACGTCGCGCGCACTGCCATCTGTCCAGCGGCCATCGATAAACATCTGCCCGCGAAACGCTCCGGTCCCGGTCAGCTCCGAAAGAATGTGCTGCAGCATGTTGCAATACCCACCCAGATTTAATCGGACCAAAGTTTGTCAGCTTTGTCGCCAAGTCAAGCCAGATGTGCTCATCGCCACGTTATCTCCATATTTGGTACGACCAAAAACTTTAGGGATTGCGCTTTGGCGCAAATTTGGTTGAACTGGCCGAGAGGAGACAAGCGTGCTGGGCAAAGTCGATGATCTGGACGAACACGGGTTTGAACCGGGCAGCCGGGCGGCCGATGCCGTGGTGAGCCAGCTTGAAGCCAGGATCGGCTCGGGACAATTGCCCGATGGCAGCTTCCTTCCGGCCGAGCGCGATCTGATGGCCGAATTCGGGGTGAGCCGCACCGTGGCGCGCGAAGCCGTTGCGCGACTGGCGGGCAGGGGCCTGATCGAGACGCGACCACGCTTTCGCCCGGTCGTGCGCCGGCCCGATTATGATGCTGCGCTGTCTGCGCTGGGCGGGGTGGTTGCCCAATTGCTGGGCCAGGCCGGCGGGGTCAAGAACCTCTACGACACCCGCGTTTTCCTCGAAGCGGCACTGGTGCGCCATGCGGCGCTGTATGCGCGCAAGCACGACATCGACAAGCTTCGCCTGGCTCTCGCTGCCAACGAAGCCGCCATCGGCAATTCCGCGGCGTTCTATCTGACCGATATGGCGTTTCACGCGGCGCTGTACGAGTTGCCCAACAACCCGGTCATGCCCGCGATCCACCGCGCTTTTACCGCCTGGCTTCGCCCCCATTGGGAGCGCATGCCGCGGGCGCCGGAGCGCAACCGGGTCAATTACCTCAGCCATCGCACCATTTGCCAGGCCATCGTGGAGCGCGACCCGGATGCGGCCGAACAGGCGCTGCGCGGCCATCTGGGCGCGGCCTGGGAATATGTGCGGGGCACGTTCGAGACCACCTGACTTCAACAGAGGCAGGTGGATGGGAGGATCACTGGGCGTGACGCAGGAATTCGATCATATCGTGGTAGGTGGCGGCGCTTCAGGCTGCGTGGTTGCGGCGCGCCTCGTGGAAGCGGGGCGGCGCGTCCTGCTGCTGGAAGCCGGCCACTCCCATCACCATCCCCTGCTCGACATGCCGCCGGGCATCTTCAAGATGATCAATGGCAGCAAGTTCATGCGCTATCACGCGACCACGCCCCAGGAGCATCTGGACGGGCGCGTGCACGAGATCAGCCAGGGCAATGTCCTGGGCGGCGGCACCTCGGTCAACGCCCAGGTCTATATGCGCGGCCGCCCGTCGGACTATGCGTCCTGGGACGAACTGCTGCGCGGCAACAATGCCGGTATCCGCTGGGATTGGGAGCAGGTGCTGCCGCACTTCCGCGCCATGGAAGGCAATAACCGGTTCTTTGACGAGCGACATAATGACAGCGGGCCGCTGCTCGTCTCGGACCCCGGCCATATCGATGATGTATCGCGCTGGTTCGTGCAATCCATGCAGGGGCTCGGCGTGCCGTTCACGCCCGATTTCAACGGCCCGGCGCAGACCGGGGTCGGCTTCTACCAGTTCATGAACCGGCGCGGCAAACGCTCGAGCGCAGCCTACGCCTTCATCGAACCGCTGATGAAAAACCCGCTCCTGACCGTCAAGCTCAACGCTGCCGTGCAGCGCATCACCATCGAGAACGAGCGTGCGACCGGCGTCGTCTATGCCGATGCCGGCGGCGAACACACGGTGGGCTCGGCGGGGGAAGTCATAATCTGCTCGGGCGCCCTCGTGACGCCGAAGGTGCTGATGCTGTCGGGCATCGGGCCGGCCGAGCAACTGCGCGCGCACGGCATCGACGTCGTGCTGGATGCGCCCGGCGTTGGCCAGAACCTGATCGATCACCCCGAAGTGCCGATCCTGGCGCATTTCAACGGGCCCTACGGCTATTTCGGCCACACCGATGGCTGGCGCATGCTGATGCACGGCCTGCAGTTCAAGGCCTTTGGCACCGGCATGGTCACCTCGGCCGGCGTCGAGGCCGGAGCCTTCGTCAACCCGATCGACCCCGACGCCGAACCGACCATCCAGGCTTTCTGCGTCCCCTTCGTCTATCTGGACCGGGACCTGCTCAAGCTGATCGATCCGACCCATGGCGTGACCGTGACGACGGTGGTCACCAAGCCAAAATCGCGTGGCTTTGTCGCATTGCGGTCCGCCGATCCGGCCGACATGCCGATCGTCTCGCCGCACCTGCTCAAGCATCCCGACGACATGGCGACCATGATCGCCGGCCAGCGCTTTTTTCTCCGTGCCTTCCAGAACGGTCCGCTCGGCGCGCGGGTGGACACGATCCTGCGCCCCGATCCGGCCGACCTCGGCGACGAGGCGCTGGCAATGCACTGCAAGCACATGGTCAAGACCAATTACCACCCCGCCGGCACCTGCCGCATGGGACCCGACGGCGATAGCCTGGCCGTCCTCGACGCGCAGATGAAGGTGCGCGGCATCGACAACCTGCGCGTGGCCGATATGTCGGTCTGCCCAACCATCAATTCCGGCAATACGGCGGCTCCCGCGATGATGCTGGGCAGCCGCTGCTCCAGCTTTATCCTGGGCGCGTCGGCCAGCGCCGTGACCACGCAGGTCAGCCATGTCGCTTGAGGGCAAGACGGTTTTGGTCACCGGCGCCGGCAAGGGCATTGGCCGTGCCACGGCCTTGCTGCTGGCGCGCTCGGGCGCCCATGTGGTGGCCATGAGCCGCACGAAAGCCGATCTCGATAGCCTCGCCGCCCAGATCGACTGCACGCCGATCGTCCTCGATCTCGGCGACGCCGAGGCGACCCGCGCTGCGGCACGAGCCGCCATGCCGGTCGATTTCCTGGTCAACAATGCCGGAACTACCACCTTGGAGCCGTTTCTCGAGACCCGTGTGGAAAGTCTCGAAGCGGTAATGGCCGTCAATCTGCGAGCGCCGATGATCCTGGCGCAGGAATATGCCAGGGACCATATCGCCAGGGGCCTTGGTGGCGCCATCGTCAACGTCTCCAGCAATGCGGCGTGGATGGGCTGGGCCGATCATGCCGCCTATTGCGCCAGCAAGGGCGCGCTGGACGCCATGAGCCGGGTGATGGCCAACGAACTGGGCCGCCACGCCATTCGCGTCAACTGCGTCAATCCCGCGATCACCCTGACGCCGATGGCGGTCAAGGCCTGGAGCGATCCGGCAAAAGCTGCCCCCATGCTGGCCCGCATGCCGCTCGGGCGGTTCGTCGAACCCGAGGAGGTGGCTGCGGTCATCCTGTTCCTGCTGAGCGACCAAGCCGCCATGATCAACGGCATCTCTATGCCAATCGACGCGGGGTTCGCCGTGAATTGATGCAGCGAATGGCAGCGACAAAGCAGATTTATGCATGTGTTTCCTGAAATGCAATTCAGGATAGTAATTTGCTATGTGGATAGAAGTACAAATATCTGATTATATAGTGTCTTGACACGATGAATACTATGACGAACTATAACTGCTCGTGGTCAAAGCCACATGCTCGCGCAATAGCGAGATCAATGGGAGGAAACAGTCATGTCCATTACACGCCGTAGTCTGCTCATCGCATCGGCGGCCAGCGCCGCCGCATCGCTCCTGGCGGCCCGTGCCTTTGCCGCGGCGCCCCCGCTGGAAAAAAAGGACACCTACAAGGTCGGCTTCGCCCAGACCGAAAGCAACAATCCCTGGCGCTTGGCCCAGACCAAGTCCATGCAGGACGAAGCCACCGCACGCGGCTGGCAATTGGTCTATACCGATGCAGCCGGTTCCGCCGCCAAGCAGGTTGCCGACGTCAACTCCATGATCGCCCAGGGCGTCGATCTGATATTCCTCGCCCCGCGCGAAGAAAAGCCGCTCATCCCTGCGATCATGGCGGCAAAAGGCGCCGGCATTCCCATCATCCTGCTCGATCGCAATGTCGACCAGAGCCTGGCCAAGCCGGGCGAGGATTACGTCACCTTCATCGGCTCCAATTTCATCGAGGAAGGCCAGCGCGTCGGCGAATATCTCGTCGGCCTGGGTGGCGACAAGAAGATCATCATCGAGCTCGAAGGCACCACCGGCTCATCGCCTGCCAACGACCGCAAGAAGGGCTTTGACGACGTCATCGCCAACAACGCAGAGTATCAGATCGTTGCCTCCCAGTCCGGCGACTTCGCCCGCGACAAGGGCCGCCAGGTCGCCGAGACGCTGCTCCAGGCGCATCCCGATGCCAATGTCATCTATGCCCACAACGATGAAATGGCGATCGGCGCCATCGCGGCTCTCGAAGCTGCCGGCCGCACCGCGGGTCGTGGCGATTGCCTGGTCTTTTCCATCGACGGCGGCAAAGAAGCCGTGCAACTGGTTGTCGATGGCAAGATCGAGGCCGTGGTCGAGTGCAATCCGCGCTTCGGCCCCAAGGCTTTCGATACGGCAATTGCCTATTCGGGCGGCGAGGCCATCGCGCCGGTGATCATCAATCCCGACCAGATGTACACGCCCGAAAACGCCGCCGAGCTGCTTGCCACGGCCTACTGACCTCAAAGTCCGCACCTGCCCATCGCACCTTTGGGCAGGTGCCCGATTTTCTGGAGACGCGCGCATGGCCGATGCTAGCCTGTTGTCGATGACCGGCATCGAAAAACGGTTTGCCGGAATTCCGGCGCTCTCCGGAGCGTCGCTGGACATCGCGCCCGGCGAAATCCATGCGCTGATCGGCCAGAATGGCGCCGGCAAGTCCACCATGATCAAGGTGCTGACCGGCTACCACCGCCGTGATGCTGGCGAGGTGCTGTTCGCAGGCCAGCCATTCGAGGTCGCCTCGCCCAACCAGGCCCAGGCGAGCGGCATCAGCACCATCTATCAGGAAATCAACCTGGTCCCGCTGCGTTCGGTGACCGAGAACATCTGTCTTGGCCGCGAGGCGCGCCGCTTCGGCCTTTTGGACTGGAACGCCATGCACGGGGAAGCCGAGCGGCTCCTCACCACTTTCGGCATCGCGATCGACGTGCGCCGCCCGCTGCTCGATTTCAACACCGCCACCCAGCAGATGGTGGCTATCGCCCGCGCCATCGGGTTTTCCGCCCGCCTCGTGATCATGGACGAGCCGACCTCCTCGCTGGACGAAGGCGAGGTCGCCATGCTGTTCAAGGTTATCCGCCAACTCAAGGCGGATGGCGTATCGGTGGTGTTCGTCAGCCACAAGCTCGACGAGCTCTATCGGGTGTGTGACCGCGTCACCATCATGCGCGACGGCAAGACCGTGCTCACCGCCGACATGGCCACCATCGGCAAGCTGGAACTGGTCTCGTCCATGCTGGGTCGTGACGTCAGCCAGGCGCAAGGGCACGCCACCGCTTTTACCAAAGGCAGGCGCGAGAAAGGCGAAACCGTCTTTTCGGCGCGCAATCTGGCGGCGCGCCAGGCCGTGCAGGACGTCAGCTTCGATGTCCGCCGTGGCGAGATCGTCGGCTTTGCCGGCCTGCTGGGGGCAGGGCGCACCGAAACGGCCCGGCTGATTTTCGGCGTGGATCGATCCCGCGCCGGCTCCATGCAAGTCGAGACACGGCCCCATGACCCGCAACGCCCCAGGGACGCCATCGCCGCCGGCATGGGTTTTGTCACCGAAGACCGCAAGCTCGAAGGCATCGTGCCCGAACTCAGCGTCGCCGAGAACATGACCCTGGCGCTGCTGCCCCGCATCAGCCGCAACGGGGTCGTCTCGCAGACCCGCCAGCGCGAACTGGTGGAGGGCTTCATCCGGCAGCTCGCCATCAAATGCTCGGGCCCCAACCAGAAAATCCGCGAACTCTCGGGCGGCAATCAGCAAAAAGTGCTGCTGGCACGCTGGCTCGCGACCGACCCCAAATTCCTCATTCTCGATGAGCCGACGCGCGGCATCGACGTCGGCGCCAAGGGCGAAATCCAGGCCCTGATCCGCGCCTTGGCCGACCAGGGTCTTGCCGTGCTGATGATTTCCTCCGAACTTGAAGAAGTGGTCGAAGGCGCCGACCGCGTCTTTGTGCTGCGCGAAGGCCGTACCGTGGCCGAACTGGAGGGCGACGCCATCAGCGAGGATCGGGTCCTCGGCGCCATGGCCGATGGCCATTCGAGCCAGACCGAGCAGGTGCGGACATGACCCAGACCCTGCCGGCCCCCGGCGCAGCCCAGCCCCGCAGGCTCGATCCCTTCGAATTCCTGTCGCGCTACGGCACCCTGATTGCGCTGGCGCTGCTGCTCGTTTTCAACGTCATCTTCACCCGCAATTTCACCACCGTGCAGACGCTCAACGTCAACCTCACGCAGGTCTGCACCATCGTCATCGTCGCGGTCGGCATGACCATGGTGATCGGCACGGGCGGCATCGATCTGTCCGTCGGCTCGATCATGGCCATATCCGGCGCCCTCGCGCCCATGATCTTCCTCGGCACCATCATGCCGATCGGCGATATCAACCTCGCGGTCACCCTGGCCATCCTGGTGGCTCTGGCCGCAGCCACGGTGCTCGGGCTGTTCAACGGCTGGCTCGTGGCACATTTCCGCATCCAGCCGATCGTGGCGACGCTGGTGCTGTTCATTGCCGGGCGCGGCATTGCCCAGGTCCTGACCAATGGCAATCTGCAGGTCTTCAAGGTTCCCCAGTTCCAATGGATCGGTCTCGGCCGCCCCTTCGGCATTCCGGCTCAGGTCATCATCATGGCTGTCATGGTGGTCATCGCGGCCTGGATCCTGCGCCGCACCATCCTGGGTCGCCGCATCCTGGCGACTGGCGGCAATGAGAGAGCCGCGGAACTGGCCGGCGTGCCCGTTACCGCCGTCAAGCTGACCGTCTACGCCGTCAGCGGCTTCTGCGCCGGCGTCGCTGGCCTCATCGTCATCGCCATCAATTCCGCCAGCGATGCCAACCTCGTCGGCATGGGCATGGAACTGGACGCCATCGCCGCGGTCGCCGTGGGCGGAACCCTGCTGACCGGCGGCAAGGCGACCATCATCGGCACGCTGATCGGGGCGCTGACCATTCAGCTCGTGCGCTACACGCTGCTCGCCAATGGCGTGCCCGATGCGGCTGCCCTCGTGGTCAAGGCAGTCATCATCGTCATTGCGGTCTGGCTGCAGCAGCAGGGGAGGGCGCGGTGAAGCGCAAACTCGACGCCGGGAGCTTGCTCGGCACCTATGGCGTGGTGCTGGCTCTCATCGCGCTCGTCGCCTTTGGCTGGTGGCGCTACGAGAACTTCCTCGGCCTGTTCAACGTCATGAGCGTGCTGCGCTACAATTCCATGTTCGCGCTGGTGGCGCTGGGCATGTGCTTCGTCATCATGACCGGCGGCATCGACCTGTCGGTCGGCTCTACGGCCGCCCTGGGCAGCGTCGCGGCGGCCCTGGCCAGTCCCTATGGCATCATTCCCGGCGCAGTGGCCGGCACTGGCGTCGGCCTTCTGGTGGGCCTCATCAATGGCCTTCTGGTCACCCGGCTCGCCATCATGCCGTTCATCGCCACGCTCGCCACCATGCTGGCCGCCAGCGGCACCGCCCTCCTGCTGGCCAATAACCAGTCGGTCTCGGTGTCCTATGACAGCGGCTTCACCACTATCGGACAGGGCAATCTCTGGATCCTGCCGGTGCCTGCCGTGATCGCCGCCGTCGCCTACGCCCTGGGCTCGGTTCTGCTCAACTTCACCAGCACTGGCCGCACCGTGCTGGCCATCGGCGGCAATGAGGAAGCCTCCCGCCTCATGGGCCTGCGCACCGACGCGATCAAGTTCCTGACCTATGCTGCCAGCGGCGGCTTTGCCGGCCTGGCCGGTGTCATCCTCGCCTCCCAGTTCGGGGCCGGCCAGCCCATCGAGGGCGTGGGCTGGGAGCTCTTCGCCATCGCCTCGGTGGTAGTGGGTGGAACGCTGCTGACCGGCGGGGTCGGCTCCGTGGGCACGACGCTGGCGGGCGTGCTCCTGCTCGGCATCCTGTTCAACGTGCTCAATTTCGAAAACGGCATGGGCTGGATTTCCCTCTCGGCCTACTGGCAATCGGTGATCCGCGGCGCGTTCCTATTGGTCGTCGTCGTCATCCAGGCCCGCCTCATGACCCGCACTGCACCGGCCGGGTAAACCGCTTTGAGTGTAAACCTCGGGAACAGGCCTAGCTGCGTATGGCTCTCGCTGCGTCCTGCAATCTCCCGAACGCCTCGCCGCGCCTTGTGTGCCAGGCGCGCCATGCCGGATTGGGCCGATACTGATCGCCCAGGGCACTCATCGCTGGCATGGCTGCAAGCGCGTCCGGAAAATGACCGTGCGCCAGCGCCCCCAACATGGCTGCACCCAACAAGACCGGCTCCTCAGCATCGGTTGCAGCGACCGTCACCCCCGTCGCATCCGCCAATATCTGGCGCACGAGCGGGCTCTGCGCGGCGCCGCCACTGACCACGATCGTATCGATCTCGATATTCTGTTCGGCCTGCGCGGCGATAATCTGGCGCACGCCATAGCCCAGTCCCGCAAGTCCGGCCAGGTAGAGCCCGATCAGGGTCTTGAGACCACCATTCATATCGAGGCCGGCGATCAGCGCCCTGGCATCGGGGTCCGCATGGGGCGAGCGATTGCCCAAAAATTCGGGAACCACATGAATGGTGCCGATAAGCTCGGGCGCCTGCGCCGCGCCACCGGCCCGTTCGGCCTCGCGCGCGAGCCAGGCCACCAGCGACAGGCCCTCCGCCTCGGCATGCTCGCGCGCGCCGGGGCTGGCCGGATGGTACTGGACCAACTGCTCGATCGCTGCACCCGCCGCCGACTGTCCACCTTCGTTCAGCCACAAGCCAGGCACCATCGCCGAATAATAGGGTCCCCAAACGCCAGGCACGAAAGCCGGGCCATCGGTCGTCGTCATCGTGCAGGCGGACGTGCCGAACACATAGGCCATCCGCGACTGGACGCTCCCTTGCCCGCCGCGTGCCCCCACCGTACCCAGCCCGCCCGCATGCGCATCGATCAGCCCGGCCCCCACCGCGGTGCCGAGGGGAACACCGAAGTCCGCCGCCGCCGCCGCCGTCAAACCGTCACCCAAGCGCGTACCGCCGGGAACCACTTCGGTCCCGACGCGGGCAAAGCCGTCCGCGGCGAGATCGTCCAGGCCGACGGCAGCGAAATAGCTGGGGTCCCAGCGCTGTTCATGGGCCAGATAGGTCCACTTGCAGGTCAATGTGCAGACCGAACGCACCAGGCTCCCCGTGGCGCGCCAGGTCAGATAGTCAGCGAGATCGAAGAACTGCCAGGCGGCTACATAAGTCTGCGCCCTGTTCTCCCTGAGCCACAACAGCTTGGGCGTTTGCATCTCGGGCGAAATCGTGCCGCCGACATAGTCAAGAACCTGATGCTTGGTCGCATTGATGCGCGCCGCCTGTGCGCTGGCGCGATGGTCCATCCACACGATGATGTTGCGCTGCGGTGCGTCCGGCGCGCCAACCGGCAACGGCTGGCCTCCTTCGCCCACCACGACCAGCGAGCAGGTGGCATCAAAGCCGATGCCCTTGATCCAGGCCGGATCGACGCCGCTCGAACGAACGGCCTCGCGAACGCTGCGCGCCACGGCCTGCCAGATGTCCTCGCTCGATTGCTCGGCAATATCGCCGCTGTCGCGAAACAGATCGATATCGTGCTTGCCCGATCCCAGCATCGCTCCGGTGGCATCGAACACCCCGGCACGGGCACTACCGGTGCCGACATCGACGCCGATGAAATAGGTTGCGCTCATCTCAGAGATCATTGCTTTGCGGCAGGATCACCAGGTCGCGGATGGTGACATTGCGCGGCCGGGTCAGCATGAACTTGACTGCGGCAGCTACCTCGGAGGGCTCCATCAGATCCCCGGCCGCCATCGCCGCATCCAGTTTTTCCTTGGGCCAGTCGCTGATCAAGGCCGTCACCACCGGGCCGGGCGCAATCGCCCCCACGCGGATGCCATGCGGCGCCACCTGCCGCCGCACCGTGTGCACGAACGCCTGGATGGCGTGTTTGGAGGCGGTATAGATCGGCTCCCACGCCACCGGCACCAGCCCGGCGATCGAGCTGGTCATGATGATGTCGCCGCTCTTGCGCTCGATCATATGCGGCAACACCGCATGCACCGAACGAAACGCGGCATTGATGTTGAGGTTGAGCATGCGGTCCCACTGGTCGGGATCGCCTTCCGCAATCGGCCCGCCGACATAGGAGCCGGCATTGGCATGAAAGATGTCGAGCTGCCCGGTCTGGCTCAGAATCTGTGGCAGCATGGTCGCAACGCTCCCCGCATTGGTCAGATCGACCACCACCGGCAAGGCCTGCTCCCCCAGTTCGGTACAGATCACGCGCAATCTGGCTTCGTCGCGATCGACCAGGGCCACGCGGGCGCCGGCCGCCAACAGCGCCTTGGCGCATTCGAGGCCAATGCCCGATGCCGCGCCGGTAATTGCGGCAACCCGGCCTGTTAGATCCTGATCCATGAAACCTGTCTTTCAATGAGCTCGATAGAGGCCGCGCGGCGGCACGATGCGGCGGGCGCCAGCGGCGCCTGCCAAGATATGGCTCAGGCCCGGCCGTGCATCACTCGCGACCGCCGCGCCAGTGAGTCGACGATGACCGCGATGGCCAGAACGCCGCCGGTGATCATGTAGCGCAGCGACGAACTCAGATCGAGCAGGGTCAATCCATTGGCGATGGACTGGATGACGATGATGCCCAGCAGCGCCGAATAGGCACTGCCGCGCCCGCCGAATAGGCTGGTGCCGCCAATCACCGCCGCCGCAATGGCGTTGAGGTTGACGTCGCCGGTTCCCGCCTGCTGGCTGGCCGAAGCCAGGCGCGATGCTGCCAGCATGCCCCCCAGCGCTGCAAACATGGAGCAGCACACGAAGGCGCTGGTATAGATCGCCTTGACGTTGATGCCGGCCCGGCGCGCCGCTTCGCGATTGCCGCCGACCGCCGTCATCGAGCGGCCCCATTGCGTGCGCGTCAGCGCATAATTCATGCCGACGACCAGCAGCACGAACAGCGCAAACATCCACGGCACGCCGCGCGAGGTGTTGAGATAGGCAACGCCCAGTTCCAGCCCCAGCGTTACCACCACGGCAAAAAACAGCACGCCGCCCAGCGATTTGGCGGACAATCCCGCCGCCCGGCGCCGCGCGGCGGTACGATATCCGGTCACCAGCATGGCAATGCCCGGGATGGCGGCCAACCCATGGGCAATCGGCTGCGGCATGGTCAGCAACTGGCCGAAATCCACCAGCGGCGAGCCATAGGGCAGGTTGATCGAGCCGGTGCCGCCAAGAATGTAAAGCTGCAGCCCCAGCACAGCCAGCAGGCCCGCCAGCGTCGCCACGAAGCTGGGCATGCCGAAGCGGTTGTAGAGCTGGGCATAAACATAGCCGATCAGCCCGCCGACGGCGAGCGCCCCCAGGATCGCCAGCGGCACCGGCCAGCCGTGATTGACCCACAGCACACCCAGCAGCGCCGAGGCAAACCCGCTGACCGAGCCGATCGACAGGTCGATCTCGCCCACCATCAGCATCAGCACGACGCCCAGGGCAATGACGCCAACGGTCGAGCTGTCGAACAGCAGGTTGACCAGGTTGGTGCTCGACAGAAATATCGGGTTGAGCGTGGCGAACACCGTCCAGATCAAGACGAGACCGACCACCACCGGAAGCGCGCCCAGATCGCCTGACCGGACCCGGTCGAGGAACGCGCTGATCGCGCCGCCGATACCGTCCTCGTGCTTGACCCGGATATCGGCGCGGTCGAGCAATTGCTGCTGCTTGTCCACATTGTTGCTCATGGCTGCGGTCCTGCGTTGAGAGTGTCTTGCGCCTTGCGGCCGGCACGGCGCGATACCGAATTGTCCGAAGCGCCGGTGATGGCGCCGACCAGTTCGGCATTGGAAGAATCGGGGTCGAAGACCCCGTTGTTCTTGCCCAGGCGCAGCACCACGATGCGATCGGCGACGGCACGCACGTCTTCCATGTTGTGGCTGATCATCACCACGCCCAGCCCGCGATCGCGGACCCGTTCGATCAGGTTGAGCACTTCGGCGGTCTGGGCGACACCAAGCGCCGCGGTCGGCTCATCGAGCAGGATGATCTTGGGATCGAGCAGCAGCGAGCGCGCGATCGCCACGGTCTGCCGCTGGCCGCCCGACAGCGAGGCGACCGCTTCGCGCACGCTGGGAATGCGGGCGGACAATTCGTTGAGCAGCGTCCAGGAGCGGATTTCCATGCCCACTTCATCGAGTTGCAGCGGGTTGAGCTCCTTGCCCAGAAAGATATTGGCGACCACGTCGAGGTTTTCGCACAGCGCCAGGTCCTGGAACACGGTGGCGATGCCGATGGCCAGGGACGCTGCGGGATTGGGCAGCGTCACCGTCTGGCCCCGCACGTGGATGGTGCCCGAGGTCGGCCGGTGCACGCCGCTGAGGATCTTGACCAGCGTCGATTTGCCCGCGCCATTATCGCCCACCAGGGCCACCACTTCGCCGGCATGCACGTCGAGGTCGATATTGGTGAGCGCGGAAACCGCGCCGAAATTCTTGGATATGCCACGCAGGCTGAGAAGCAGCTCGCCCGTCGTGGCGCTGTCGCGCGATGTATCGGTCATCCTGGGCGAGCCTTTCAAAAGAGGGGTCCGCCTGGCCCGGGGGCCAGGCGGCATGGATCATGGGGTGATGCCAAGGGCCTTGCAGCCATCGACATAGCGATCGACGCACAGCACGTCGGCGCCCACAATGCCCTTGTCGATGATTTCGGCCTTGAGGTTCTCCGCCGTCACCACTGCCGGCACGAACAGCTGGCTGGGGGTGTCGTAGAGCGTGGTTTCAGCCACCGGCGTTTCCCCCTTCAGCAGCGTCACCGCCACATTGGCGGCAGCGGCGGCCACGATCTCGCTGGGCTTGGAGATGGTGTTGTACTGATCGCCCGCGATGATCAGCTGCAGCGCCGCGATCGTTGCGTCATTGCCCGAAACCGGGGGGACCGGATTGACGCCCGCCGCCTTGAATGCCGCGATGGCGCCACCGCCGGTCCCGTCATTGGCCGCGACCACGCCCACGATCTGCGCCCCGAACCGCGCGATCTGCCCGCTGGCCCATTCCTGCGCCTTGGGTGGCGCCCATTCGGGCGTATCGTACTCGGCCAGCGTCTTGTAGCCGGCGCTGGCGATGCCTTCATGGATGCCGTCCTTGATCAAGCCGGCCGCCGCGTCCGTGGGCGACCCGTTGATCTGCAGGATTCCCACATTGTCGGTCGCGACCCCTTCGGCGGTCAGGTGGCCGACCAGCGATTCGGCGATGGCGCGCCCGATGCCCTGGTTGTCGAACGACACGTAGAAGTCCGCCTTGGCGCCGGGAATCGGACGATCATAGGCGATCACCTTGACGCCCTGGCTTTGCGCGGCTTGCACCATGCCTGCGGCCGCCGAGGAATCCACCGGGTCGAGCACGATGATCTTGGCGCCCTGGGTGATCGCCGAGTTGAACTGTTGGCTCTGCTTGGTCGCATCGGCATCGGCGTTGAGGTACAGCACCTTGCAGCTCTCGCACAGCTTCTTCATCTCGGCTTCGAAGCCGGGAAAGTCGTGCTCTTCGTAGCGGGTCGATGCCTGGTCGGGCATCAGGAAGGCGACGGTCGAATTGGTAATGTCCGCCTGCGCCATGGCGGCCGTGCCGCTGAGCAGCACCAGGCCGAGGCCGGCCATGCCGATACGGGCGCTCAAGAATTGTGTCATGCGATTGTCTCCCATTGATGTGGATTGCAGCTTGGCGCTGCGCTACAGATATCGAGAGGGTCCGGGCAGCGGCGTTGACGCGCCCATGCGGTTCGGCTCCTCCCAGATGCGGAATTCTGGACGTGACGTCTCGATCGCGGGCCGCCATCGGCGCGCCCGCGCTCGTCTCTGCGGCGATGTGTTGCTCCTCCTACTCCTTCACTGTTCAGGCGGCTTCGGCCGCTCTTGCGTTCTGCTCCAGCAGCGTCCTGAAGCGGCTGGGCGGCATGCCCTTCTGCGTCAGGAACTGGCGATTGAAATTGGACAGGTTGTTGAAGCCCACCGCGTAGCAGATTTCGGTGATCGGCATGGCCTCGTCGCCCATCAGCAACTGGCAGGCCAGGTTCACCCGGAGCCGGTTGACATATTGCACCAGCGCCATGCCGGTATGCTTGCGAAAGCTGCGCGAAAACGCGCTGGGGCTCTGCCCCGCGATCTGTGCCAGGTCCGCTTCGTTGAATGGTTCGGTCAAATGCCCGCTGATATGGGCCAGCGCCTTGTTGATGCTGACCGACATATAGCCCGAGGGGTCTGGCAAATAGGTCGAACTGGCAAGCGTTCGCACCCCGCTGGCCCGGCACAGGCTGCCCATGACATGCATGAACAATTCGATCCGGCGCACGCCCTGCGCCGCGATCAGCTCTTCCAGCGCCGGCGCCACTTCGGCGCCCGTGGCGGCCGAAAACAAGGCCCCATGCCGGCTCTGCTCGAGCACCCGCTCGAACGCGCCCAGTTCGGGCAGCACCTTCATGGCATTGCCGATGAAATCCTGGGAAAACTGCACGATCCGGCAGCGCAGCGGCACCACCGCGCCTTCCGGCAACTCGCTCACCCAATTGTGTGGCAGGTTCGGTCCGGTGAGCACCAGATTGCCGGGCTCGAACTCACCGATGAAATCGCCCACGAAATAGCGCCCGCGCGTCGCCACCACGTGGTGCAACTCGTATTCGGGATGAAAATGCCAGCGCACGGTATGAAACGGATAGCCATGCGACCAGGCCTTGAAGGACTCCCCGCGACGGATTTGAACGACCTCGAGGTCCGGCTCCATGAACCCTCTCCCTTTTTGACCAGACCGCTAGCGATCCCGTCTCCTCCTGCAGGCCGGCTATCCGGTTCTCTGCATGGCTTTGAAGCTAATCCCGTCCGCCCCGCCGCGCCACTACATGGCGCCCGCTTCACTGATACTTTTTTGCTCTTGTCTCTGCGTTGAAAGGCACAACCAGAGCCACAACGAACCGCTCCGCCCGAAGCGGTCGCCCAGGCGGGCATTATCGATTACATCGGGAAACTGGTGCTGCCGGACAGGATTGAACTGTCGGCCTCCCCCTTACCAAATCTGCGACTTATAGTTCATACGCCAGCATATGCAGGTGTCTTGTGCAAAGTGTGCTAAAACTGTGCTAGCACACTTTCGCTAGTATCCGAAGAAGATGCGTCGTACCGCTTTCGCTCTAGCCTCGGCCTTCGCCACAGAGTTCAACGCCGTTCCGTCATCGATTTCCTTAGCATCTTCGCGTTGCTCGATCGCACCCAGCACTGCATCGACGATAGCCGCGAGCCTCGGTGCGCTTTGGTCCTTGCCTGGGTCGTTGGGCAGATTCTGTGACTGGTCCAGCCACCTGTTGGATGAAATTGGGTCAAGAACCTTCGCTTGCACCAAAGCCCAGTGTGTCCAGTTTTCGAGTTCCTGGATCGAGTTGTCGTCAGTCGTCGAGTTGCGCACTGCCGCAACATAATCGCGAATATCGTTGGCTTGGCGGTGGGCTGCAGCATCACGCAGAAGACTGTCGATCCGCGCTTTCTGTTCGGCGGCAAGTTGCTCAAGCCGTCCCCGCTCTTCGCGTTCCAGCTGCTGGCGCCGTTCCTCAATTGCTTTGGCCTGACGTTCAATCAGGTTCGTGTGCTGTAAAACGATCTGAGTGCGATATTTGACTTCACCAGCGACGATCATTGCCACCGCAATGTCTTCGATATGTGCCTCAACTTTGTCCTTGGCAGTATCTTCCCATTTGGTGCGAAACGTCTGGTCATTCACGCCGTAGATCGTCACGACCAGAGGGTCGGAGGCCGGTCGCATCGCGTCGGAGCTCGACCGGTGGGAATACCGATCCTGCTTCGGGTGGTCCACAGAAACGCTGAGGTCTTGCTGTCCAACGCGATAGGAGAACCCGCCAGGATTCTTCTCGCGCATCGTGGGGTGATATCCTTGGCGGTGAATGCAGACCATAAGGGCATTCATCAAGCGAAGCCGGCGCTTTTCGAAAGGCGCCTCGAAGTAGGGTGCATCCCAGCTGTAGCGGTATGGCTTGGCCAGGTACGCATCTCTGCGCTGCGCATCGACCTCCAGAAGCTTGGCAATGAGGCCGTGCGCTTTTGAGAAGTCACGTGGAATGGTCACTTTGCCAACCAGCTTCCTGACACGTTCAACGACAGCCTCTATGGGCTCATGGAAGGTAGGAGCTGGGCCGATCACAGCAGTGATAAGATCGGTCTGGCCTTGATACGACCAGCGTCCATCATCACCGAAAGTGACCCTGTCGCTCATGCCCAGACGGCGCTCTGGCAAAGGCAGATTTGAAACCGCCTTCCCGGCTGCCAGTTTGGCCCAATGTCCACGCGGTGGCCGCGGAACGTCGTACTCTCTGCAGACCTTGGACAACCAGACGTCGGACACACCGAGCTCTGTCGATAATGCTTGGCCCGGCTTGGACCAAACAAGGCGATGCAGTTCTTGTCGAGTGAAGGATCGTTTCATGGAGACAGAATGGTGAGAATAGGCATCGAAACGGGCTGCAAGTTTGTGTGCCGCCCAAATTTAGGATTACTCGGGGTAAGCCATCAACGCCAGATTTTGGGTGTTTGAGATGAGCAGAACCGGCTTGCCCTCGATCTGCAGGGCGTTCTCGATGGTGTAGCCGTTGACACTCAGGGCCAGTTGGAATTTGCCACCCTCGTTCAAGAACACCTGCGACGCCACTTCGTCACCGCTTCCCGACCTAGCTATGATGTCCTGAACCCCATCGTGCTCATAGGCGAAAACCCGCCTCATCCAAACATAGCCCGCATCCGATGTGCTGACGTATTCCATGTTCGCGCCATGGACATACGTTTCGGTCTCGTCCGTGAAATTCCCTTCGCCGTCGTTCTTTAGGTACTGGATGGCGTAGCCCTTATAGAACGGCGACGACATGGCCAGGAGATCGACTGGACCGCCTTCGGTGCCTACGATCGGTTCGATACTAAGATATCGTGGTCCATTCTCGGATTTGGTGATTGGACTGTAGACGTTCGGCAAGGGCGACTTCGGGAGTTTCACGCCCTCTGTGTCGCCGAATTCGCCGTCACCAGAATTTAGGAACAGCATTGCCCGCTCGTTACCCATCACCAGGTCATCTGCACCGTCGCCATTCACATCGGCAAAAGTCGCGGTGAAGAACGCCTTCGTGTAGGCCAGCCCGGAGGGTGCGGCGGTTTCCGAAACTTCGCTCACCTCGTTTGGCCCAAACCGAAGTATCTGCGAACCCGCA
Organism: uncultured Devosia sp.; assembly: GCF_964244875.1. Lineage (NCBI taxonomy): Bacteria > Pseudomonadati > Pseudomonadota > Alphaproteobacteria > Hyphomicrobiales > Devosiaceae > Devosia > uncultured Devosia sp. The sequence continues at coordinate 96,236 of NZ_CAXTKA010000002.1, read as the reverse complement.
CCGGGTGTGCTGTCGATCTTGGCAACGTAGATGGCTTCGCTGCCATCAGTGGTGATCCGACCCAAGGCAGCATCGTGGGACCAGCCTTCCCGTCTCGGAAGCAACGCGCTGCGATCTTCCCACTGAAAGTCGGCGTTCAGCACGAGCAGCGTGTCTAGTGATCCGGTCCAGGGCTTTGCATCAATACCGCCATTGGCGATGAAGACGCTGGGGCGGCCGTCCACGAATGTGCCAACCGGTACTGCTCCGGGATTGTCGACCAATGGGGCGCTGCCAGAAGCCAACAGGGCCGTGGTCCTGTCTATATATGAGTGGAAGACAGGGTCGTAGCTGAGAAACTGGATTGGGGTAGGGGTTCCAGGCGAGACCGTCCAAAGAACCATGATGTCAGGATAGTCAGGATTGCGACCTGGGACCGGGACCGCCTCAACGATATAGGCATCCTCGCGTGGTGCCGTAGCCAGAATGGGGATGTTGGCGAGCACGCCGGAATTTTCGGCGTTGTCCTGATCGGTATACGTGAAGGTCAGGGGCAGGCCCGGCGGAACCATTGTTTCAATCTTGGGAAAGACCCTTGGTGCGCCATCAGCCAGAATTTGCTCCAGTTCGCCGATGTCATACGCTTCGCATCGCGACAGCAGTTGTGGTTTGACCGAAGGGTCTTTGCTTATGCCGTTCTCCAGGAACGCGAATGTCACCGCACCATTGCGGTCTGTGCGGGCAAGGTACGTGGTCGTGATGGTGCGTCCTTCGGGGCGAACAACCCGCACCACGTCAGCACCGAACTGCTTGTATTTCAGGATCGTATCGCCTGCCTCGTACTCGAAACCATTGCGATCAGTTCTCGGATGCATGTTCAGGGTTACATCGGCCTCGACGGGATCACCGGTTGCCACCGTGCCCTGATATTCCTGGAACGAGCATCGCCCATCTCGACAACTGAATAGCTGGCCGGTGGCACCAAAGCAGGCATTTTGGGTCGCCGCATAGAACCCGGTGGGAATTTCGTCGTCAGCAATTGCGCCTGCTATATGGCCAAAGAGGAAAAGCGCCGCCACGACGCCAATCGTCTTATTCATGTGCCCCGCATGCTTGCGCTGCCCGTCAAATTCGTAAATCAAACCAACCCCCTGTCCCTTTTAAGGGACACTAGTGCCACCGCTGCATAGGGTAAAGGCGAATGTCCCCTATAGGGGATAGAGACACAAGGCGCCGCAAACGACTTTGCGCGCATGCGGCTTGCAGAGGTTTTTGGGAGAAGAGTGCGGGAGGTTCGCCACGAACGTGGTTGGACGCAGGAGCAGCTTGCCTTCGAAGCGGGTGTAAAGCGCGCCTATCTCAGTGAGGTTGAGAACGGTCAGCGTAATGTCAGCTTGGATGTGGTCGAAAAGCTTGCAAAGGCGCTTGGGGTAACTGCGGAATCTTTGTTGGCGCTGATTGATCAATCTTAGAACTGCAAGGAACCCTTGAGCCATGCCCACTACGTCGCCCTGCTAGTTCCTGTGGTCGTTGGCGAGCATTTCACTCATCATCTGAGTGATGCTGGTATCATCATAGGGCTTGGAAAAGAACCTTGCTCCTGATGGAAGCTGGCTTTCCTCGAAAATGGCCCTGCCTGAGGCAACAATCAATTGGATCGGAGGCCAGCGGTCGCGAATGTAGTGCACCAGCTTTAACCCATCCATTGTGCCTGGCATTTCAATGTCAGTGAACACCAGACGGATGTCGTCACGGGATTCGAGTATCTTGATTGCCTCATCTGCATCTTGCGCTTCCAAAGCCTCAAAACCGGCACTGATGACCAAATCCAAGGCGGCCTGACGAATAAGGGCGTGATCTTCAACGACTAGGACAACGTGTCTATTCAACGGGACTGGACTAGAGGACATCTGTTTCTCGAATGGTAGCAATGAGTTGTAGACAAGAACCGCTCAACCCTAGGCATCTGCGAAAACCACATCGTCAACAATAGCGGCCTCACGGTGAGCTATTGAAACTTTGGTGCCTGGCCTTTGGTTCGAAATCGTCACTTTGGCTTCAAGACTCTTTGATAGGGCCTCGACTATGTTCGTCCCAAGTCCAGGCTTGGACAGCTCTTTGTTCTCTGGCATTCCGATGCCATCATCGCTCACAGTCAGCGTCCAATTTGCTCCATCTGCGTCGTAGGCAACCTTGATTATGCCGTGCCGATGTGCGGGAAACGCGTGCTTCAGCGCGTTAATGACAAGCTCGGTCACAATAAGACCCAGGCTCACGGAAACGTCTGCTTCGATGGAACTTCCATCAACATCGACCTCAATTGAAAGCTGGTTATGGTCGTGCACCATTGAGGCACTTAGGCTCTTGCAAAGCTGAGCCAGGTAAGGTGCTAGTTCGACATCGCCAAGTGTCGAAGCCGCAAGCTGTTTCTGTACGGCTGCAATAGACATCACCCTGTGGTGGGCATCACGTAGATGGCCCCGAGATTCCTCTGACTGTACCTTACGGGCGCTTTGCATAAGCACGCTGGCAATTATTTGCAGACTGTTGGCGACACGATGCTGGACCTCACGCAGTAAGATGTCCTTTTGCCTGACTAGGTCATCTTTGTATTTCTCGTCAGCGCGAGCTTGGGTCATGTCCGCAACCGCCATCAACAAAAGCACCTGATCTTTGTCCGAATAATCGAGCTTGTGAGCGCGAAGCACTAAGTGACAGACAGGATTGCCTTTGCGAACGAGGTCCATTTCATAGGCCTCAATGTCTGCAGCTCCAGAGGCGGTAGCTTCAAGCAGTGATGTGAGTTGCGGCGCAGCCCATTCTCCGGCACCCAATTTGGCAAGGTCATGACCTGAAATATTGGCAGGATCGATCCCAAAGGCTTTGCAGAAGGATGCGCTTGCGGCCACAACCTTCAGCTTCTCGTTGAGGAGCAGAAGCGGCGTGCTGGACGACGTAATCACAGCCAAAGTCAGGCTCAGTGCGGCTTCGGGATGCAACGTGATTGGGGCAACCATAACTGGGCCTCCGGTGCTGGAGGCTCGCAAAGCGAAAGCCATATGCAGCAGAGCTAAGTATCACAATTTACCTGAGGCCCGGACGTAAACGTCTTCGTGATGGGTTGGTTGCGCAGGATGTGTCGCGGCACCAATGGATCATTCCAATGCAGGGCACGGTGCGCAACGCTTGCAGTACCATCGCCTTAGCCGCGGCACTTACAACCTAGTCGAACATCAAAGCCTGCCAGCCGCTTTCACGTTTCCATTTTCGGAGACGGACTAGCTGCACACGTAAGGCGCTGAGCCGAACACGGGATTGCCAACGTGCAGTGTCGGTTTTCGCTACTTCCCATTCGTCCTGGTAGATGCATTCCTGCAGGCCCAGACCGAATTCCAACGAGTGAACCACGCTGGCCAATTCGAGAAGCGTGAATGCACTGAGCCGCTGGTAGGCATCGTGATTGCCAAGCCATTTCTGCGAATAGTCATCAGTGTCCACGACAAGGCCCAGCAGCGTGAGCTGATGGGCAGTTTGTCGAAGCACCGGCCTGAGACTCGTGGCGATGAGGTAGGTTATGGTCGGCGCGTCCAACGGTCAGGCCTTTGCTGGCTTTGCCTTGGGGATCGGCCGTACAAACGGCGAGACCTTGAGCTGTTCATCGAGTTCGCCGGCGACAATGGCTTCACGCAGCGTCTTCAGCGTCTCGGGCAGCTGCTCGATGCCACCAACTTCAATGCTGACCTTGCCCGGTACCACTTCCATAACGCGGTTGCCTTGGCGCAACGAAACCATCAGCTTGCCCTGCTCATTGGCCCACCACCAACGCTTTACGTGGACGGGCTTGGTGATCAGCTGCTTCTCGGTGCTGCCCTCGACCCGCACCCATTTACGAACGCTATGCAGGTAGTCGGAACCATCCAGCTCGCACTCAGCAGCGGTGATCTGGATATCCAGCTGTTCCAGCAGCTTCATGCGCTTGCGCGCCACTGGCGAAAGCTTTTCACGCGGCGATGCGTCGGAGAGGGTCAGTTTGGCAAGCAGGGACATATTGGACCTCGTTGAATGAGGTCTTCTCAATTAAAGCCTTCTGGTGGCCAGCACGACCGATTTGTCGCCGCAAATTTTTTAAGCGCCTTAAATTCCAGCATTGCCTCCACGCAGTGAAGCAAGTCTAGAAGCTTTTACCGCCTCGTGATTGCCTGACCTATCCGCTGCACAAAGCTGGCAATGCGGATTGGCGACGTTGGTAAAGTGGTTTGCGCGGCTATTTGCCATGCACGAAAGCTCTTCACTTCGATTAGTGCGGCCTGCGTCCGATCCAGTGCAGATTGCCGGTCCATTCCATCTACAGGCATGACTGCGCTCCACCTCAGCTGTTGAACCCGCATTTCAAGTCGGTCGCATAAGAGCACGATCAGTGCGTCAGGGACGTTCCGCTTTTTTGCTTTTGATGAGCTTAGGTAGCTAGCAGATTGCCCTAGCCAATCAGTTGAGAATTCGGCCTGTGACTTAACAAGGCCTGCAGCAATCATCAGTTGGCAAGTGTGGTCGATTTGGTGAAGGTTGGAGCGGGTCATATGTTCCTCATGTGATGGGCAGCAGTGCTGCTCAGCGTATTTATGAGGACAGCGCGTTCTGACCGAAAACTGACGTATTTCCTTAATTCGCAGCACTGAGAGCAGCGCCTGGGATAAATAAAACGTATGAAACGCAACGCGCGAACATAGCGGGAATTGAGTGGACGACCTTTGCTGGGACGAAGACCAGCACTGAGGCACCCGCAGCCGAACGGAACGAAATGCGCATTGGGCTCCTAGCAGGAACACCCCCAATACGCTGGACCAAAAATGAGCAAGCGCGCCGTAGTGCTCAGCCGGATTCGCATTTGACGGATCGAAAGGGTCGCCCCCAATGATGCTGGGGAGAAAAGATCACGTTATTGGCTTCTGACAGGTGGCCAGACGTGAACTCCGCAGTCGTGGATATTCAGTGCGATCTTGGAGTGTTGTGCAATTGCACTAACCGCGTTTGGGTGAAAGCCCAGAAGGCCGGGGAACATCGGTTCTAGGAACGCCGCCGATACCTTAACATCCCCACTGAATAACTGCCTCACCGCATAAGAGCTTTACCTTGCCCTGTACCAGAGTTCATCGCCTGGTACGGGGGGGAATAACTGCTCTTCCGCATAAGGATCAGCATTCGTCGTCCTAAATCGATGAAAGCGAAGCACCAGAAAGCGCAGTGAAGCTGACGCAGCTTGCGAAGTCAGATGAACTGCTAGCTTTGGATGCATGCCAGCGTAGCGTGCATGCTCCATAAACCTTGACCAAAATATACCGACGACGAAAGGTACGAAGCCCAAACAGGCCAGTGATTCCAAGAAGAAGAGCTTCGACAAGTGGCCAGAATTCTCTTTCTGATTTCAAAGCAGCATTTCATCAGAACAGGTGGCATCGGGTCGTTTTACCGAGGCTTCGCGCACATGGCCGATAGGCTCGGGTGGGAACTAACTTGCGTGTTGGACGAGGAGCCAAAAGGCCAATACGCGGCGTTAATGAAACTTGTCACCACAGCAAGATATGTGTGGCCCACGAACCCGCAGTCCTACGCCAAGGCACCTGGCAGCCCGCGTTTCGGCGTAAAGGAAGAGATCAACGGCGCAAAGATCGAAAATTTCCGGCAAGCGCTTGAGTCGGCTTTGGTGAACAACGCGCCAGACTTGATCCTGATCAACACACCTGATGCGGTTGATGCCGTTGAGAGTACGGCTGTACCAGATCATTCGAGGGTTGTGTTCTACACTCACCACGAAAACCTCTTTGACCGAAGACATCGATCAAACGATGTCTTCTCCGACAGCTACAACCAGTTTCTGTACCAGATTGGTGAGCGGCCCAACGTTATCGTCGCAACTCAGACCGCATTCAACATGCAGCGCCTTGACGGGCTGAAATTCTCCAATGTGCCCGTCGTTCTGCCCATGCCAATTCCTGACCAAGAACTGCTTCGCCCAACTAACCCACCTTCGAAGGAGGGAGTGCTCTTCATTGGCAGACACGAACCTCGCAAAGCGCCGAAGGTATTTGCCGAGAAAGTTGCAAAGGCCGGGCTATCGGCAAAAATTCTGACTAATAAGCAAGGTGCCGCGAAATTTAAGAAGACACTTCAAGATGCTGGCGTGCAGCATTTTGACATCCAGTTTGAACTGACTGGACAGGCAAAAGCGGACTTCATTGCGTCCGCCAAGATCGCATTTCACACCTCCCGATCGGAAAGTTACGGCTTCTGCGCGATGGAGACTCTTATCGTAGGATTGCCAACCCTGTGTTTGCTAGAGCGAGGTTGGTGGAAGAATTTCGCTGATCAAGGGGTGCATACGTCCACCATGCGGGACGCGTCAGCGCAACTGGTGACACTATACGGCGCCTCAAACGAAGGTCCAATCGATTGGCATGCGCGGGAGCAGGCAACGGAAAAAGCCTGGACCGACTTTCTGTCGGTCAGTTCGTCTCGTCGCGATGTCACACCGGTTGGCATAGTCCCTGAGCAAGTCGCAAATAGCCTCGCAAAATCACTGGCACCTGGACCAAGTGAGCACGGCCCGCTTTTTGACGTTGAGGGCACACTTCAGGACTACACGCAGAGCCCATCACTGCAGAATGTCGCATTGTACCTCCCCGCCGTAAGTCCAGCATTTGTACAGCCCCTCGACGGCGGAGTGCGGACCATCTGGGGCAGCCTTACCAATCTCGACCTCCAGTTCTTGAGCCCCAGCAGCAAACTTTTCTACTATCCATGGTGTCTGTATAGCGCTGGCCAAGCGGCAAAAACCGCCTCGTTGTCGAAGAAAGACAACTGGCTAACCAGAGCAAGAGCCGATCCCCGCGTTGTTGTGCTTGGTGATAGTGGTGGATTTCAGATTCAGCAGGGCACGATCGAATTCAAGCCAGAAACCACTGAGCGCATGCTGCGTTGGATGGAGCGGATAGCAACGCATTCAATGACCCTGGATTTCCCAACAGGCGGCATATCGCTGGGATCAATGGGACCTCATATCCAGCGTTTGGAAGCAGAAGGGTACAGCATCACCGCGGATGCAAAAACTTACGGCTTCTCGACTGGCTTCATGGCCTGTCTAGTCCAGAGCGAAATCAATCTCGCAGAGTTTCACCGCCTTCGGAGCCCAGGCGCTACTCAACTTCTAAACGTAATCCAGGGCCGAAACGATCGTGAGAGCCAGTTTTGGTATGATCGTGTCAAACAGTATGACTTCGAAGGTTGGGCATTCGCCGGAAATCACCATACTCAGCTGTCCCTAACGTTGCGACGATTGATCGAGATGCAGCGAGACGGTCACCTAGCAAAAACGAAATGGATCCACTTCCTCGGCATTTCAACGATGAAGGCAGGAGTTGCCCTCACGTATTTGCAGAGGGCGTTGAAGCGCGCAGGGTTGGGACATCGCGACCTTCAATTATCGTTCGATTCATCCAGCCCAACACAAGCTGCCGTGAAGGGATATCAGGCGATTGTCGGTTATGAGATTTCACCTGACAATTGGGCGTTTCGACCCAAGCACATAGCCCTGGAAGAGCATGTGGGGTCAGCGCTGACCATTCAGGATTTGGCGCGTGGATGGCGGAAAGAGGGACCGGACCGACATACTGCACACACTTATCTTGGCGCCAATATTCCGTTCAAAGACCTCATAAAGGCACGACCTGGAAAGCTGCCAACGCAAAGCCGTGATCAATCTGTCCTTCTGATGCACCACAATACTCAGGCGTATATTGAGGGGTTCCGGGCGGTTTACAAAATACTGGAGGCGAAGAGCACGATCCATCGTATTGCGCCATTGCGGCATTTCGAATTGATGCTGGACGCCATTCTAAAGCCGACATCTACTGGCGATTGGGCCAAGGCGCTAGAATACGTTGATGAGTCTGCTAGTGCGCTCGACGTCTTCATGTTGGAGTAAAGATAATGCCAAAAAAGCCAGCAAATGACGTCGATGCCGCGCTCGAAAATGAAGCCAAGCGCCTCCAATCGATCCGCAAGATCGTTGCTCAATCAGACAAGCACTACATGGGCTATCAAGAACGACTGACGGAAGCATTGGTCGACATTTACGGGTTCACGCTTGAACTGACAGAATCCAAGCTGATCGAGGCCTTTGTTCTGAGCCATGATGGCTTCACATGGGGAAAGGTGGCGCGTGATAACCATTTCCAGCCAGTTGCCAAGCTTGCTTTCGAAGGTTCTGCCAGCCCAGCTTCAGCGAGTAAGTACTCTACGGTGCTGGCATACGCGCACGAGAGCGGTATTGCGCCAGACAAGATCAAAGATTGGCTTGCCGAGGGCATTGAGGAGCGTCTTGCACAAGCGCGGTCCTCCTCAGCTTTCGACACCTATGACGAAACGCCGGAAGAAAGACTAACTCGCGCTTTGTCTTTGCTGTCAGCGCCCGTCGGGAAGGCACAAGCCGTTTTGGCGAATGCAATCCCCCCAATATCAGGCGACACGCCCAACGCCGCGATTTCCGATTTCCGCAAGGCGCTGGTGCGTATCGTTGGTGGCAAGTTGGAGATCGTGAAAGTCCTGCAATCAAGTGCAGCGGAGCTTGAAAGTGAGATTGTTGGTACTGTTCCCAAAGACCCCCTGTTGGGGAGGCGCAAGCTCACCGCAAAAGCCTATTATGATGTATTTTGCGCATGTGATTTGATGTCTCGCTTTGCACGTGGTGCTGACGCGTCCGACCTGTCAGGTTACGCTGTCCCGAAGAAAGGAACACCTGACTACGAGATTTGGCAAAAGTCCGTCGAAGCCAAAGGCAAGGCCAAAAAAAGCAAAAGCCCTCCCAGCACAAGCTTGCGGATAACGCACGAGGCCGGGGGCTGGATTGCCGAGATGGTCAGCACAAGGCCAACCTTCCCAGCCGTCCGGTACAAGTTGGATAGCCAGCTAGATCATCTCGACCCAGCAAAAATCTATGCCATTTCCAGGCAGCAGGCGGAGAGGATTGCTGATGGATTTATTCGTAGCGCTGAGTGGACGTTGAGAGTTCGCAAGCAAGTATCAGGCGGTGCCGATATTGCCGGGGAAACTGAAATTGTCTTGGATGAATTTGATCCGAAACTCGCTTGGAACCAGTTGGGCAAACTGACGGCATTCGGTGCCAGCTTCGGTGTGGATGCTGATACATTCCGATCCATGCGGACTTGGAACGCTAATTTCAAGGAAGTCACTGGCTCATCATTGCCCGGCCTCATCGGGGTCAGAGTTGAAAAATCTGAACTGACGCTGTTTCCAGCAGGTAACAGTGATGCAGCTCTGGCGCGGCGACTGTCACTGGTCAAAGCCGATGCCAAATACTCTTCGGCCTTTTCCAGCAGGTGGCTGCTTAGAGACGATCTCCTTCAGATCACCTCGATAAATGAGGACTACGGGCGGCCCATGACCTGCAGCTTTCTGGACGGCAATGAGAAACTGGCCGGCTTACAAGTGGAGTTTACTGGCGCAACCATAACTGTGCCGCTGGTCGTATCTCTTGGCGGCGACTACGCAGAGATTGCTGCCCCGGTGTAGCGGCGCCTCATTTGGCAACCTCGTTCAGCTTGTTGGCGCGAGTCTTGCGCTCTCTAACGGGCTCTGGTGTTCGAAATAGCAGTTTGGATATCTGAAACATCGTTTTGTCTACATATCGCAGCGTATAGCCGTCGCCCAGACGATTGGTCAGGGCCTTTGTCATCTCGACAATCTGAAGGGCCTCGTCCCGTTTTGGTTCGCGTGCTGTGATATTGGTGAAGCCTAGCACCCTAGCTGTGGTTGTCAGATGTATGTCGGGTTTGCATGCAATGCCCAGGTCGGTCAAGAGATGAAGGACTGTAATGTGCCTCCACCTGATGCCTAGCTCATCTTCCAGCTTCGGCACCAAAACCCTCAGGTCTGCATCTGCAAAATCCCGGACGGGATATTCGTCCAGAAGCTCCCGACGTCGAAGCCATTCCGCAGCGCTCACAATGGCATAGTACCGTGACCGCCCAATTTGACCCCGGACGTCCTTAACAACCTGACCGTTGTCGTCGGCATTTAGAAGATCCCGAGCGATCCGGCCATTTGCTGTGAAGGAAATGTTCGCGTTCTTTGAGCCTTGGTGGGTGATCGAATAGTCACCTTCTTCCCGGAAAATCTCCCTCCAGTGGCCGTCGAAATGTTGCCTGAGCCTGGCAACTGTGTTGTTGGCGCCCGTTTCGTTATTGCCGGCGTGAATAGGCTTGTTCCAGATTATCGGCCAAAGCGCGTCAGCCGTTGCAACTTTTGGGTCTAGAACTTCGCTTGCAAGTTTTGCCGCATCAGACTTGGCGTCAGGAAATTGGCAATGCAGGTCATGCTCTAGTTCCAAGAATTTCTCGGTCGCGCCTTCTGGGTATAGTCGATCAGCTTGCTGCATATGCATTTTCTGCCAGCCCTAAACACGGCATGCAAGAACATAAGAAAATTAGCAGTAGTTTACATTCCCGCATAACCCGTTGATCCTGCTGAGGATCACTCTTCAGTCGCTCTGACCGCCAAACGGTAACATAACTTTCCCGCAGGAAACCTCGGGAAAGGTGACATTCATGAAGCAGGCAAAGGTGCTGGACGACGCTGAGTTGAAGCGTGCGCTGGCTGTTGCAGCTCAGGGCAAGCACGCAGCGCGAAATCGAATGGCCCTATTGCTGTCTCATTATGCGGGGCTCAGGGTAGGCGAGATCGCTACGTTGCGATGGTCTGACGTGCTGGGGACCGATGGCGAGATAAAGCAGCAGTTTTACCTCAAGGCGGAAAACACCAAATCCAATGAAGCAAGGCCCGTACACGTCAGTAAGCGGCTGCAGCGGGAATTGGTCACGTACAAAAGTTGCGTAGCGCAACAATTTGGTCTGGTCGATCCGCTGATCCCTTCGCAGACACGTGGCGCGTTCTCGGCAAACAGCCTGTGTCAGCTATTTGGACGACTTTACGCAGAGGCCGGCATTGACGGCGCGACTTCACATAGTGGTCGACGCTGGTTCATCACACGGCTAGCGCACTCAGGTGTATCCCCGAAGGTTGTAATGACCCTAGCAGGACACCGCAGCCTAGCCACAACACAGCGGTACATTGATGTGAATGACGAGATGATGGCACGGGCTGTTGAGACGATTTGACCGCGTTTCCCGGGGACCGAAAGGCAACCAAACAAGGAGTTTGCTTCCCTGGCGCCTACATGAATAATGATCTTTGGCGGGCTCGGCTGTAACTTAGAGGCTACAGTCGAAAGGACCAAAGATGCCCGAAAAAACACTATATCACGTACAGAGAGGCGTTGCAGACAAGGATTTCAACCCCTCCAATTTTCCAGCCCTCGAGATGTGGTTGGGAACTTTTGGAAAAGAGGACTTCGGCTATTGCCGAAGGTTTTTCCCCGGCCATTTGTATGAGCAAGAACGACAGTGGAAAGACAGACCGCTTAGTCTCGCGTTCTACAAACCCGCCGAGCAACCGGGGAGGGAGACGTTTCAAAGGGGGCGTCTGACGTGCCGAGTGTATTGGGTTTACAATCGCTATGGTCGATCTGTACGCGCTGAGATCCCTGTTGGTGGTAAAGAGAAATGGTCCGAGTTTTTTGAGCAGCTGGATCGCGTGCTTCTGCAGTACAAGATGAAGTGCGATGCTGCCTGAATGGTCTCGATCGCCGTGTTTGGGCGGTCTTGCTTTTTTGAGCAAAGGCAGTCGTCACGGTAATTCATCTCAGACGCGAAATTAGCAAGTCAAACGGCGCCTGACTCATTCACATCAGGTGGCTGATGCGCAATCTGATCGCAAACAAAGTTGCGCTTCGCAACATTTTCGCATGACGACCCGCTGATGCCGCCATGGCTGCGCACTATCGGGGAATTGCCCTTAATCACATGATTGGCTCATTCTGAGTATCCACGACATGCGGGTGGAACGCTACCCAACATCCAAAAGTTGGGGAGTGTCTTCCTCTGTTTCCGCCTGTTCATCCGAAAGCGTCCACGTTTCGCTGGCAGTGTCGTACACTGCGCCCAATGCCTGGAGACAGGCCGAAATTGCAGAGCTCGGAAAGTCACGTTGGACCTGTCCCCGAACAGCTTCTGATATCTCTGAGAATGTCACTGGCATAGCGGATGAAGAAATAAAACTGCGGACGGCGTCGGCAATACCCACGCGTCTAGGACTCCCCCATTCAGCAAGGTAAAGAAACCGTCCCGTACTAGTTCGGAGGCGACTATCCGTTATTGCTAGACTGAAGAACGCAGGAACTGTCAGTCCCATTGAAGCCAAGACAGAAGAATGGGCGAGTTCTGACTCGTGAATTCCAGAACCTCGTTTTGCTAGTATATCGACTAAGGCACCCAATATTTTGGGTTGTTCGCGGCGTTTGATGGGGATATCTCGATCATTCAATCCCCAAATAGAAGGTGCGATCCTAATAACAGGGTCAATCGGATGAATCTGAAAAGCGCCGTTGACGCCTCGAATATGGCGCACTCTCTCCCTGATTTGGTCTGCACTAAGTGGTTCCCCAGCGTCTTGAAGGGCGACAATAACGGCCTGACGAATATCGATACGATTTGCGTCAGCACTTGGCGATTCCACGTCATGCCACACAAGTCGGCCCAGTCTTTCTAGCTGGCCAGATTTCCGTAGGGCAATATCAAGCAGGTATTTGTCCATGCCCTCAATCGCCAACCCTCTCTCTATAAGTTCAGTGACCAACTCATTGGTGTGCCACTGGCGGCCAGGTTCGCCTTCGAAAACAATTTCCGCTGCTTGTTCCGCTACAAGGGCCATATGTTCCGGTGTTACTGTGATGTGCCGGTCCAGACCATACACGCCACGGTCCATCAAAAAGGCGACAGAGGCAGCGGCGTTGTGAGCGCGTCTGGCATCAATTTCTCTGCCTGCCCGTAGCGAAGCGAGGGATGCTATCTCACTATAGTGCAGTGGACGATCGGATGCAGCTAGCACTGCATGCACAATTGTTTCGGCTCCTCGGCCGTAGGAGACAAGTGTCTTGTTCCCTTCGACATCCACAAATTGACCATACCGAGACGCATGTTCCCACAGAAGGTCGCGAAACTCGCTGCAGGACTCAGGAAGAATCGCAATGACCCCTGCGCGACAGTGATCCTCTGTCCAAGCACTGCCGGCCCCACTCTCAAGGAAACGTCGGGCCTCCCCCACTGACCCTTCCCACGTTTCCTGGTCAAGCATACCGATGTACTCGATCTCATCGATGCGAACTATCTTCGCTGGCCCCTCAGAGACCATGGACAAAAGATACCGGAGTGCGTGAGCTTCCTCTCCTATTCCATCAAACCAAGAGTCGGCGGCATCGATGCCTCTTAGAGGGAGCGGCATCCTTCGATTGCTTACGAGTGTTGTAAGTTTATGGGAAAGTAGGTCGTCCCAAATTTCTTCGCGTATCAGCCGGCGCGTGACTTTGGCTTCGACCTGTCGTATCCGCTCTCTAGAAACGCCGTAGCGCTCACCTAGCTCCTGAAGCGTTTCCGGCTCCATCCCAAGGCCCATCCTGCGAAGCATAATTTCGCGGCTGCGGTCCTCATACTTGAATAGCGAGCGCTTGATCGACTCTATGAGTGTTGAAGTCACGCCCTCGAATTCGAAGCGATCCTCGAAATGCGGACCATCATCGAGTGCGGCTTCGAGGGCCACCATCACATCGTTGGCGGACTTTCGACCGAAATTTTGAGTCTGGAGCAAGCCACCTATTGAATGAGTAGCCAGATCGGCAACGGTCTGAATTTTCAGAACCCTGAAGACGTTAGTGACGCGAACGCTTGGGTTCATCGAATCGAACGTGCGGTCTGACAGCCAGGGAGGGGCGGCTCGGGCTACGGCGCATGGGTCACTACGATCACCGGCAATTAAGCAGTCGAGCCTATAGATACCCGCAGCCTTTCTGAGGTCATTGTCGAGGGAAGACTCTCGCTCAAGATAGTCGGCATCATCAAAGATAGCCGCTTCACGTAGAACATTACCAAGTTCGGGATAGTCTCGGACAAACAGCAGAACCCAGCCAGAAAGCTTCCCGACTGCAACAGGAGCGGACACCGCTTCCAAGGGAGGGAGCTCCGAGTCGTCAACGACGTATCCCCATCCGCGCGTCCCTAAGTGAATGCCGAGTGATCCCACGCGTGCCAGTTCACCTTCAGATGCACCGAAAGTTGTAGGCAGCGCATGTTTGGCGGAGGTAGTGACAAGCAATCTACCTACCCGTTCTGAGACAATACCTTCAAACTCTGTAGACGGTGGGCGGTCGAATCCAACATGAAGCACGCCCACAGTAAACATTGGATCCTGGCGCCCCAACCAAGCGGAGACCAAGTCCTCCAAATCCCGGTGGACAGTAACAGACCAACCGGAAGGTTGCTTCAGCATCAAGAAGGCGCGAAGCGCCGTCGGCATTACTCTGCCGCCTTATCTGCGACTTGAGAAAGTATGCCGGCAAAATCAATCTCGCCGTTCTGGAGCTGCGCATATAGATCGCGTACTCCCCAGTCTGCGAGCCTCTCGATCAGCCTGTAGGGAGTTGTGTTTTCAAGTTGTTCGGGCAGGAGAGCCTCCACAGCCTTACGCAAAGTCTGTTCAGGATCGAGGGAGCCCCGATTAAGAAATGGACTTCTCTTCACGATTTCATCTGGAACAACACCCTGTGCCAGCGCCAACGCCGCAGCAAATCTAAAGCCATCCATCTTTTCGGCAAACACACCAGCCTCAATAAGTGCGTTAAGCTGGTCGTTCCCAACCTCCGACACACCAATCGTGACAATTTCGTCCTGTGTCACAATGAAGTCCTCTCAATGCGCGAATGGGTCGGAGAAACTTCCTTGATCTCATACGCCGCGCCAATCCTTGAACGGATGCCAGCAAGGTCGCTGTCAGGACGTATCTCACCACTATGGACAAGTAGGACAAACTGACTGGTGACTGTCGGCAGGTAGTTAAGAATGTTGTCGCGGTGTTTGAGGTCCAAACGGCCAAAAGGTGTATCCATAACCACAGGTCCAGTAGCGCGACCTGTGCGATTGAGGCCATCAATAAGCGACAATGCAACCACTTGCTCGGCTCCGGCGCTCCGCAGGGGCACCTTCCGACCGTTGCCGTCGATGATGCTGAGCCCATAGTTCGAATTTATTTCGAGGCCGCGATACCCCTTCTGTGTGGTCATCTCTTTGAAAGCGTCATTCGCTAGGCTACCAACGCGTTCACGCAAGCGATCACGCAGACGCTCGATGCTTTCCGCGAATGTGCGTTCCAAATCCGCTGCAATAGTCACCTTGACGGTACTCTTGCGTGCTCGCCCCGGTGCAAGGCCTTCAATTGCCTTCTGGCTTATCGCTAGGTCTTGTTTGGTCTCATCAAGGCGCTTGCGGACTGCATTAATCTCGTTCTGAAGCCGCCCTTCTTCCCGAAATGCCTCATCCTTAAACACGCGCTTCCTTGCAAGCTCGGCAGTGTCCTGGCCTGCGATTTCATCCGAGATTGTCTCGATTTCGTTCTCCGCGCGCTGCAGGCCCACCTCGGCGACACGAAGATCTCGGTCAATTTCTGTCAGCCGCTCTTTCGCGCGGACACCGCGAATCTTGTCCAGGGCAGCCAGCTGCGCAGCAATAGATTGAACCTCAGCACTTGTGTCGGCTGCCTTACCGATCTTTATTTGTAGTTCGCCCAAGCTTCCACCTAGCTTGTGCCTGTGGTCCTCATTCATGTCTTGCCCACACACGGGACAGGTCTGAGTGGAAAGCAGTTTCTGAAGATTCTCAATTTGATCTTCCAGCCGTCCCTGCTGCTTGATTGCCTGCGCGAGTTCGGTCTGTCTGGCGTTGAGAAATCGCCGCTTAATGCTCAACTTGGCATCAAGCAAGTCCTTCCATGCATCGCCAAGCAGGGCGCGACGTTCCAAGGTCTTGCGATCAATAGCGGTGTTAAGTTCATTTTTCTGAACCCTTAGCGCATCCAATTTGGCTTTTTGAGACAAGACTACAATCGCGGCGTCGAGTTCGTCCTCAAGTTTAATCCTTTCCGCGCGGGTTGTGTCGAGCTTCTCCTGCAGTGCAATAGCATCGCGCTCAAATGTGTCTTGCCGCGCGGTCAATTCTTTCTGACGGCCGGCTTGTTTTTCCAGACCGTTGATCTGGGCAATCTCAGCGCTTTGTTTTTTTGTCGAGCTCTTTAGGATTGATCCCAGCTCATCGCGGCCTTTAATCAACGACGGCACGCCTAAAACCTTCTCGATTGCTTCCTTGATCTGCCGTCCTTGCTCACTGCCTTCGATCAGCAGGCTTTCGTACTCTTCCAGCAATTCGCCATCGAACAGAAAAAATCGCGAAATTTGCTCTGGGGCGATCTGATCGATTTCTAGTTCTATTTGGTCTCCGGCGATGGCCTCGCCATCTCGGGTCAAATGCAATGATACTAAGAAGTCGTCGTTCCGCGATGGAATGGCCACGTGTGGTCGACGGGACGCAGAGCGTCGCAAGTCGTACTTGTGCCCGTTTGCTTCGAACTCAACGAAGACCTGGAGGGACCAATCGTCTTCTAGCGCTGCCTCCTTATTGACCATGTCGGCAAGCGCAACCGGCCGCGAGTGCCTCCCCAGGGCCTTGCCGTAAAATCCCCAACGCAATGCGTTTAGCAAGCTGGTTTTACCGCGCATGTTATCGCCAAAAACGATCATTATGTTGCGGTAGTCATCGGTCGGAAAATCAACGACCATCTGGCCTTTGTAAGGCATAAAATTAGATGCAGTGAGCCGGAGTAACTTCATTCGGATTTGTCCTGAGTGTCACCCGTTAGTGCTTTTACCTGCTCATCAATGAGCCGCTCCATTGCGCTTGCCGAGATGGACCTATCTTCGCTGAACTGAAATCGCTTTTGGATCAAATAGCACTGCCGAAGGAGGTTCTCGTCCAAGGTCGGACAAGTGACTTCCCTAACGGTAAGCAAGGTCGCCAAGCTCAAATCTTCTTCCGTCATTATTCCTCGCTCTCGATTCCGTCGCCAATTAGGTCGTCAGGATCGATACCCATGTCCATCGCGATTCTGCGTAGTTCAGCACCACCGGTGCGATTGAGCGCGTGTGTCGAGAACTCGATTGAGCGAACGAGCTCGGCGCGCAGTAAGCTCATTTGTTCCGGCTCATTCTCCGCACTAACGGGAACTACAATTGCGTCGTGAATGACTGCAATTTCCTTCCCCGGAAAGCGACGCAAGACCCGGCCACGACGCTGAATAAATTGCCGAGGATTTTGTGACGACGCTAGAATGAGACCATGAGAAATCGCCGGAATATCTACACCTTCATCCAAACAGCGGATCGACACCAATATTCCCCCGTACTGCCGAAACCGCGACATCGTCGCTTCTCGGTCGCCTGCCATACTAGAGTGATATTCCATTGCGTCGAGGCCGATGTCTCTTAGGCTCAAAAGCACGTCAGCCAGCTGATCTGAATCTTCACAGTAGACTAGCCAGCTTTGGCCAACCTCAAAATTGTCTCCAAGAACCGATGTCGCTAGCGCAGTCTTTGCCTCCGCTTTTTTTGCGATGCGCGCACGGCGGATCAATAGCATTTTTGCCTTTTCGCTGACCGGCTTTTTCCCGTTTTCGTCCGCTTTTTGGCGCGCTATCTCCAGCTGAATAGCTTTCGTAACTTCCTTCCACTCGTCTGCCTCAGTCGCGGTCAGGTTTATTGGGTGCGGAAAGTATTCATATGGCACTAAGCGGCCCGCGTTTATTGCATCGTTTAAGGTGATGGGCGGCGGTACGACCCCACCAAAATACTTGAACATGCGAGCGGTGCCATCAGGATCACCATATCGCTGAGGAGTTGCGCTCAGGCCCAACCTCGCGCCGGCATCCAGAGAATATACCTTAGCGTTTTGGCTGCTTCCGGTTTGGTGCACCTCATCGGCGACCAGAAGTAAGTGAGGCCCTGACATCACTCCGGCCAAGAACTCCGGAGATGACGCGGTCTGCATTGTTGCTAGTACGATACGGCCTCCGAGGCTGGGATCAGGGTCGGTCATACTTTTTAAACGACGAGGAGCGCGCCATTTGTCATTACCTCCACCGGCCAACAGAAGCGCTGCATCCTGGACCTCTTCACGTAGTTCCTTGGCCCATTGATCGAGAAGTAGACGGCTTGGAACCAGCACAATGACGGGTAGGCCCTGATCTACATGACGCTTAATCGCTATGATTGCCGTGAACGTCTTGCCGCTTCCAGTCGCGTGCTCGAAAATGCCGCGCCTACCTTGATTGTCCCAGCCGGAAACTGCCGCATTTTGGTGCGGCATTGCGGATCTGAGATTTTGTCTCACCGGGAAAGCTTCAACACTCACGTTATCTAAACCCTTGAAAGCAGCCCTCTTTAAGTGTTCGATCGCATCTACAGGGAATGCGAAAACTTCGACATCAGTGTCAGTTTCTGACCACAGCGCGTCGAAGTGCTCCTCGTGTTTGGTAACCCGGACGGCTTCGAGACCACCTCGCCAGCTGCAGAAAGCTTCAATTGACTCAAAATTCCCTTTCGGATCCCACGCGCTCCAAGTCTCGTTGGCAGATCCCTTGAAAGATACGCGATTGCCAAGTTCGTCTCCGAAGATTCCAATTTTTTCGTGATAAAGGCCTTTTCGGTCAGCTCTGATCGCAAGTTTTAGGTCGAGTGCTCCCACCGATATTAAAGTTGCCAGAATTCGCGTCTGATACGAGGTGCTACTATCTGACAGCATCGCGTCAATCTGCTGAGCCAAGCGGTCTGCAATTACAGGACTCTTGCTGGCGTAGCCTAACGCGATGGAATCGATGTCGTCGCTATCGAGCTCTGGGGAACAGATCAGATAAATCCGGCCTCCTCTTCTAGCAAACTCCAGGACGCTGGGGCCTGTCACTAGAAAAACGGACGAACGAAAATACCCAGTTGCCCTCTTGTATGACGTGCTGTGCTGCAGACAAGGTCTATAGAAGGATTGTGCTGGCTGCTCTTTTAGCGAACGGTATTCCGTCTTTAGGGAAAGTGCAGACAAATCGCCCTGGAATAAAGTAGGTCCGCTCAAAGGTGGTGCCGCCGGTAAGTCCGTACTCATGGCTCTCTCCCCACCGGCTCACGGATTACTCGGGTTTCTCGTCTTCAAACTCGGCGAACCGACCGCGCGACCCTTTTGCGTATTCGGCTGAAGCTTCAACACCTACCCAGTGCCGACCTAGCGCTTGGGAGATCGCACCTGTCGTATTTGACCCCGCAAACGGGTCGAGTACCAAGTCGCCTGGGTCAGTGAGAAATTGCACGAAAAATGCGGACAACATGGCCTGCATTCTTGCCGGATGTGCGGGAAGCGAGAACCTCTTGCAGTAGTCCCGATAATTTGCGTCCCACCTGGTTCCGGTGAATCGCAGCAATGACTCTGGAGTGGTGCGCTCGTCTTCCAGGTCGATCACGTTTGCCCCAATTGCCCCCCCATGATCTTTTAGGAATCCTGTCTTGGAGATCACGTGCCCTGATGGCCGAGTGCCAGCATTGTATTTCTGGGACTTCAGAAGTTTTTTCATGTCGGTACTGTAGGGGTTAAGAACAGCCCTATTGTCCGCTTTCGGGTTTTCCGATTTTGACAACCACCAGACATGAGTAAAGGAGTCTTTGAGACGCACGCGCTTAATGTTGACCCATGCTGCTGGGCTAGGTAGTCGCGCAGGATTATGACAGATTACGTGTTGGCAAAGATGCAGATTTGCAGCCTTCTTAAACTCAAGTAGAGCTTCAAGTGGAAGGGTGGACATCACGGGAACGCCCGGCTCCCATGCGTTGCCAATTTCAATGACTATTGAGCCGTCATCTGTAAGAAGGTCCGCCAGCGGCGTAGCCAACGATTTAAGCCATTCCAAGTATGCTGCGCCTGTCTCGTTTCCGTATTCTTTTTTTCGAACTAGGGGGAAAGGTGGCGACGTTACGATCAAGTTAACTTTGCCCTTCAACGCAGTCAGGCGATCCGCTGTAAGTGCATCCTCTATTCGTCCGTGGATCATGGTGCCAAAGTCAGTCCGATACGCCTCGGAAACCGCAGCGCCTTCATTTGCTCTGTCCAAATTATCCTGCGGATCAACACTTTTTTCTGGCGCCTCCGAAATAGGGGCGGCCTCATTATTTACGCTGTGCAAAGTCTGTCCCTGACCAAAACTCTCCATCGGCCCGTCAACGACCGATGAAACTACTGTACTTTCGACGCGCTCCGACCGTCGATTATTGCGCGATATACGCCTCAGCTCACGACGCGACGTCGAGTGGGGACCGCCAAATTGTCTCATAGATTGTCCCCGCCCGCTTTTCTTTCATACAAATGGGAGAGCGTCCACGTTGTGCAGGCCGGCGTTGGTCCATGACCTTGCAATATTGTGCGTGCCACTATGGTGTCGAAGCACCCAATGTCGGTGCTAACCGAACCATGCATAATTGGCTGGCGGCTACTCATAACTACCCTCAAGCTGCCTTGCCATTTCATCGGGCACCACGTCCGAGTAATACATCTCGATCATGCGCACTGAGGTCCGCATATTGATGGCTAGCGTGTAGATGTCAGTGCCCTTGCGGATTTGGTTCGACGCGTAAGTATGACGAAAGCTGTAAGCGGTGCGCTTGCGGCCAAAAGCGTCCTCTTTCAACCCTGCGGCGCTCAGCAGCGCGTGTAAGCTGTTCTTTGTGCTCTGCATGCGCTGCCCGTCCAAATTGCAGAACACGGGCGTCTCTGGCGTCGGCTCCTTGCCGTGCAAACGCTCGTAAGCATCCCAAAGATTGATGAAGCTGCCGAAGGCCTCAACGTTAGGCACCAGTTGCTTCGGCGCAAACCCTTTGCCATAGGCCTCAATGCGGATGCGGCGCTGCTCAATGGACTTCACGCGTTCGTCGGCAAAACCCACAATGTTTGCCCAGTTCAGGTTGTGCAGTTCGGTGGGTCGCATGCCCGTGTGCACGGCGATGTCGATAAAGCACAATAGCACCAATCGCTCGTATTGGATTTTCGGGAGGTGAGCCATTTCCTGCACGCGCTGCTCAGCCAGAAGCAGGAGCCTATTGATCTCTGCGTTTGAGAACGACGGGCGCTTGTTCTTCGTCTCCTTGCCCATCTCTAACTGGGGAATGGCATCACGCGAGATATGGCCATGACGGGCCGCGAATTTGAACACCGCGCGCAGCGTGACGACCTCCCTACGCATGGTGTTCGCTGTGGGTTCAACATGGATTGCTGGACGCGAAAACGTTCGGCCAGCACGCTCATAGGTGACGACCTTCTCGTGCTTGCCTGGCCCAGTCGTCCAATAGGTTCGGCGCCAATCCAGATACTGGTAAAGCTTGGGTTCAGTCAGCGAGACAATCGTTCTGTTGCCGAAGAACGGAGAGAGATAGCGCTGGATCACGCCCTTGTGGGATTTGTAGGTATCGCGCTGCTTTGGAGTGGTTTTTTCGTTGGGTTCAATCGACGCGAGGAATGCCTTCGCCAGCTTATCGAAGGACATTTTGCCGGGCAGAATGTTGTGCTCCGCCTGCCAAACGGCCTTCTGATATTCGCCAGCGGCTTTGGCTTCAGCAACGGCTTTGTCGGGTGTTTTGAGACCTATCCGAATCTGCCCCTGACCGGGCAAGGAAAAGCGCATCCAATAGTTGGCGCTGCCCTGGCGCAAATACAGCTCATAGGGCGTCTTTGAATCGCTGCTCAAATCGTCACCACCCAGAAATTACTGTGGTGTGCTGCTGCGCTAGCTTTGTGCTAACCGGGCAAATCCCGCTTCGCTAAGTCATTGAAATCATTGACGCCAAAACAGCTGTGCTAGCACTGCGCTAGCATATGGCGGCTTCGTCGGTGAACCAACTAATTTCGTAAAGTCTTGATTTTGTTGGGGTTTCTGGTGCTGCCGGACAGGATTGAACTGTCGGCCTCCCCCTTACCAAGGGGGTGCTCTACCACTGAGCTACGGCAGCATGCGGGCGCGTTGGGGCGGGGCTTGGTCCCGCGCGGCGACGGGGGCTCTACTGCCATAGCCCCAATCTCGACGCAAGGCCAAAAAGCGCGTAGAGCCTGCCGTCTGCCAATCGGAATCGTCCGCCATGTCCAAATCCGACGAGGCCAAGCTGCGCGAGCAAAGATTAGCCGCAAAGCTTCGCGAAAACCTCAAGCGCCGCAAGGGTCAGGCCCGGGCCCGCGCGGATGCCGACCGGCAGGCGCCAGTTCAGGATTTGCCCGAGCAAGCCGATAAAGGCAACACATCGTAAACCATTTTCGGGCGAACTGCTGCCCTAGGCCCGCCCGGCGTTTGCCCGCTTGGCAGCATGAGAGACCTGCACCGGCCTGTCCGGTGCCACCGCCACGGGCCGCCGGCCCTCGTTCATGACCCGAGCCGCAATGGCTCTGACCCGGGATAACTGCTTATGGATCGCATTCGTTTGGTTGGCGGCAATGAATTGCGGGGCGAAATCCCCATTTCCGGCGCCAAGAACGCGGCCCTGCCCCTGATGATCGCGTCCCTGCTCACCGATGAGCCGCTGGTGCTGCAAAACGTGCCGCGCCTGGCCGATGTCAAGCAGCTCGAACGCATCCTGGAAAACCACGGCGTCGATATCGCCGTGCATGGCCGCCGTCGCGGCGAGGACGATGGCGCCGGCCAGCGCATGACCTTCCACGCCGCCGATATCGTCGACACCACGGCCCCCTACGAGCTGGTTTCGGTGATGCGCGCCAGCTTCTGGGTTATCGGCCCGCTGCTGGCACGTGCGCACGAGGCCCGCGTATCGCTGCCCGGCGGCTGCGCCATCGGCACCCGCCCGGTCGATTTGTTTCTGTTCGGGCTGCGGGAATTGGGAGCCCAGATCGAGATCGACGAGGGCTATGTCGTCGCCAAGGCGCCCAAGGGCGGGCTGGTCGGCGCCCATATCGTCTTGCCCAAGGTCTCGGTCGGCGCCACCCATACGCTGCTGATGGCCGCCACGCTCGCCCACGGCGTCACGGTCATCAAAAACGCCGCTATGGAACCTGAAATCACCAATGTCGCGGAATGTCTCGTCGCCATGGGCGCGAGGATTTCCGGCATCGGCACCCGCATGTTGACCATCGAGGGCGTGTCGAGGCTGCATGGCGCGACCGTCGACGTCATCCCCGATCGCATCGAAACCGGAACCTTCGCCATGGCCACGGCCATGACCGGCGGCGACGTGCTGCTGCGCGGCGCCAGGCGCGAACATCTGCGGGCCGCCCTCGATATTCTGGGACGCACCGGGGTCGAGCTGAGCCAGGAAGATGCGGGCCTGCGCGTGCGCCGCAATGGCAACGGCATTCAGCCGGTCGATGTGGAAACCGAGCCGTTTCCCGGCTTTCCCACCGATCTGCAGGCCCAGTTCATGGCGCTGATGACCATGTCCTCGGGCGTGTCCAACATTCGCGAAACCATTTTCGAAAACCGCTACATGCACGTCGCCGAACTGGCCCGCTTCGGCGCCGATATCCGCGTCGAGGGCCAGATGGCCACCATTACCGGCAAGTCCGAGCTCAAGGGCGCGCAGGTCATGGCCACCGACCTGCGCGCCTCGGTCTCGCTGGTCATTGCCGGCCTCGCCGCGCGCGGCGAAACCGTAGTCAACCGCATCTACCATCTCGATCGCGGCTTTGAACGCCTCGAAGACAAACTCAGCCGCTGCGGCGCCGAAATCGAACGCGTCGCCGGCTGACGCTACCCCCATCCAACCTCCCCCTGGCAGGGGGAGGAGCCTGCCGGTGGGTTGGACTGGATCGAGACCCTGACCAAATGATTGCACGGATAGCGCCGCAGGAGTGGCGCCGTCTCCTCCCCCTTCCAGGGGAGGTCGGGTGGGGGTCTTTGTTTAGCCCCGATCCCTCGCCTCTTGCCCGCCTTGGGCACACCACCACCCCACCCACGGTGTCATACCGGCGTAGGCCGGTACCCATCCCGAGATCTCGCCCAACCGCAAGGTGGCAGCAACAACGCAACATCGTGGCTCCCCCAACCCCTCCCAACCTCCCCCATCAAGGGGGAGGTGTCTGCCGGTGGCTGTGAAGTGATTGAGCGCTAATTGCAAGTTGAACTCAATCTCACCCCGCAAACGGAGAGACACCTCCCCCATGATGGGGGAGGTTGGGAGGGGGTGACGGCTGGTCCCGATCTATCCCCTCTATCCCCCTTACCCCCACCCCGATGCCCTGCGCTATCCTTCCCCTCACATCTCCCACACCAGGCGGGGCCGCGACGAACGGTCCGTGGGGAGCAGATGGGGAGCATGGGGTCGCCCAGGCTTGCGCGTGGCTCGCTGACAACCAGCCGGATGACGGCTCGATCTGCATCGGACACACTGTCCCAGGCAGTCGGGCCGGAGCATCCAACCCGAAAGGGCGGCTGCTCGATGCGCACGTGTAAAATCCCGTCGCATGCGGCGAGACGCTGTCTCGCATACTAAACCAAACCCATGAGGCACGTCTCGCCGCATGCCGTTTGACTGTCATCCAACCGCCCGGCACAACCGCGCGGCGCGAACCCATGCCCGGCGCAACCCGCATTGCTCCCGCGCGCACAAACTTGTAGATCGATCCGGGCGTGACCAGATAAGCTCGTCTTCACGCAAAGGGCCACTCCCATGACCGATCTCAAGCTGCTGGCGCTCGATACCGAAGATCTCGAAGTCATCTCCGCCCACGTCCAGGATGCCGTCGTGCGCGTACCCGACATGGGCTATGCCCGCGGCGATCGGCGCTTCGCGCTGCTGATGAACCGCTTTGATTGGGAAAGCGGGGCCGAGCATCGCCGCGCCAAGGGCACCCGCAAGCGCGCGGCCCTGCATTTCGATGCCGTGCAGTCGGTAGTGACGGCTGGCTTTGATCCACAATCGCTCGAAGGCGTGCTCGAACTGCTCGCCATCGTGTTCCAGCCCATTGATGGTCCCGCCGGCATCATCGAGCTCAGCTTTGCCGGTGGCGGCACCGTGCGGCTGGGCGTTGAATGCCTCGAAGCGCGGCTGGCCGATCTGGGCGCCACCTGGGGCGCGTCGGCCAAACCCACCCACGCCATCGACTAAGGGATAGTCATGCCCATCCGCCTTGCTATGCAGGCCGCCGATTTCGAGCCGCAGTTTCAATCCTTGCTGGACGGCAAGCTGGAGGCCTCTGCCGCCGTCGGCACGGCTGTGGCCGCCATCATTGCCGATGTTCGCCAGCGCGGCGATGATGCCGTGGTCGAGTTGACCAACAGGTTTGATCGGGCAGGGGTCACCACCCAGACGCTGCGCTTTACCGCCGACGAAATCGACGCCGGCGCCGCCCGCGTCACCCCCGAAGTGACCGCTGCCCTGCAATTCGCCCATGACCGCATCCGTGCCCATCACCAACGGCAAAAGCCGGCCGATGACCTTTACACCGACCCTTTCGGTGTGACCCTGGGCACCCGCTGGACCCCGATCGATGCCGTGGGCATGTACGTGCCGGGGGGCCTCGCGTCCTATCCCTCATCGGTGCTGATGAATGCCGTCCCTGCCAAGGTGGCCGGCGTCGAGCGCATCGCCATGGTCGTGCCCACCCGCAATGGCCAGTTGAGCGCCTCGGTTCTCGCCGCCGCCAAGATCGCCGGCGTCACCGAAATCTATCGCACCGGCGGCGCTCATGCCGTAGCGGCCCTGGCCTATGGCACCACCACCATCGCCCCCGTCGACAAGATCGTCGGGCCCGGCAATGCCTATGTCGCCAGCGCCAAGCGGCAGGTCTTTGGCCAGGTCGGCATCGATATGATCGCCGGGCCCTCCGAAGTGCTGGTCATCGCCGATAGCTCGGCCAATCCGGCATGGGTCGCCGCCGATCTCATCGCCCAGGCGGAGCACGGCGGTGGCGCCCGCTCGCTGCTCGTCACCACCGAACCGGCTCTGGCCGATGCCGTCGCTGCCGAAGTCGAGCGCCAGCTTGCGCTGCTACCGGCCCCGGCAATCGCCCGCGACGCCTGGGATACGCTCTGCGCCATCATCACCGTCGCTTCGCTTGACGAGGCCGTCGCCCTCGCCAACCGCATCGCCTCCGAGCATATCGAACTGGCGATCGATGATCCGCAAAGCCTGGTCGCCCGCATTCGCCACGCCGGCGCGATTTTTCTCGGCCATCACACGCCCGAGGCCATCGGCGACTATGTGGGTGGCTCCAATCACATCCTGCCCACCGCCCGCTCGGCCCGTTTCGCCTCCGGCCTGGGCGTGGTCGATTTCATGAAGCGCACCAGCATTCTGGGCTGCGATCCGGGCGCGCTCGCCGCATTGGCCGATGCCGCCGTGGCCTTGGCCGAAGTCGAGGCGCTCGACGGCCACGGCCGCTCCGTTTCCATCCGGCTCAACCGTTGAGCATTGCGATGGGGACCGATATCCGGGCCGCCAATACCGATCGCCTGGTCACCGTCACGCTTGACCCCAATACCATCACCTCGATCGATCCCGACGTGGTGCATGAATGGCGCATCGCCATCTACGATCTGCTCGAGGACAACCGGTTCCGCCCCGCCCGCGTCACCGCCACCGGCCCGTTCGCGCTCCACGTCTCCATCGTCGGTAACTCCATCGTGCTCGACGTGCGCCACCCCGAAACCTTCCAGCCGATCGCCGCCCACTACCTGTCGCTCACCCCGTTTCGTCGTCTGATCCGCGACTATTTCCGCATTCGCGACGCCTATTATGAAGCCATCCGCTCCGCCCAGCCATTCCAGATCGAAACCGTCGACATGGCCCGGCGCGGCCTGCACAATGACGCCGCCGAACTGCTGCGCACCCGGCTCGTCAACAAATTGGAGATCGATCTCAACACTGCCCGCCGCCTGTTCACCCTGGTCTGCGCGGTGCAGCCCTATGCCAGCCGCATCGATGAAAGCAAAAGCCAACTGCCCACGGTGCTGTTCGTCTGCTCGATGAATTCGGTGCGCTCGCCTATCGCCGCGGCACTGGCGCGCCAGCAATTTCCCGGCCGCCTGATCGCCCGTTCCGTCGGCGTCAATGGCGGCAAGGCCGATAGCTTCGTGCATGAAGTCATGGAGGAAACCGGCATCGACATGTCGGTCCACACCCCCCATACCATGGATGAACTGGCCGCCTCCCACTTCGATCTGGTCGTGACCCTGTCCCCCGATGCCCCGGGCGCCCTGGCCCGCAAGGGCCTCGAAACCGGCGCGGTCGAGCATTGGCAGGTTCCCGATCCGTCGCTGGTCGAGGGGCCGCGCGACATCGTCCTGGGCGCCTATCGCGACCTGCGCGACACCTTGCGCCAGCGCGTGCGCACCCGGCTGGACGCCCTGGTCTCGGGTGGTTCACAAACCCCATGAATTGGTCTAGCCAAGGCGCTCCAGCTTTCGCGCCGCACCCAAGGCATCATTGATGGCCAGCCGTCCCGACCTCATCCTCGCCTCGGCCTCGCCGCGCCGCTTGGCGCTGCTCAACCAGATCGGCATCGAGCCCGAACACCTGGTGCCCGCCCATGTCGATGAAACTCCCGAAAAGGCCGAACTGCCGCGCAAGCTGGCCCAGCGCCTGGCCGATCTCAAGGCGATGACCGCCCAGCACAAGGCGCGCTCGGCCGGCTATGGCGCCACCGCCCTGGTCTTGGCCGCCGATACCGTGGTGGCTGTCGGCCGCCGCATCCTGCCCAAGGCGGAAACCATGGAAGAGGCCTCCGCCTGCCTGCGCCTCCTGTCGGGGCGCTCCCACCGTGTCTTCACCGCCATGACGCTATTGACCCCGTCCGGCGCCAAGCGCCAGCGCCTGGTCGAAACCCGCATCCGCTTCAAGCGCCTTGCCACCCGCGAAATGGAAGCCTATCTGGCCAGCGCCGAATGGCGCGACAAGGCCGGTGGCTATGCCATCCAGGGCATTGCCGGTGCCTTCGTGGTCAAGCTGTCCGGCTCCTATTCGGCCGTCGTCGGCCTCCCCCTGACCGAAACCGCGGCCCTGCTTGTAGGCGAGGGCTATCCCGTGCATTTCAACTGGCTCAATCAATCCGCACTGTCGGGCGTTTGATGGCCGCGCCCGTCATCATCAAGCCCTGTCCGATCTGCGGCAAGCCGGCGCAGGACAAGTTCCGCCCCTTCTGCTCGGCCCGCTGTGCCGATGTCGACCTCAATCGCTGGCTGACCGGCAGCTATGTTATCCCCGGGGACATCAACCAGGACGATAGTGCGGATGACCCGTCCGCCATCCCGTCCCATGACCCCGAAGATGACAATATCTGACCCCCGCAAAGTCCTGTTCCACAACCCGCTTTCACCCTTGCACCGGCAAAACCGATCTCCTATAAGGCGCAAGCATTTCGCAAGGCTGGTCTTTTCCACCCTGCGCCCGGGTAGCTCAGTTGGTAGAGCAGCGGATTGAAAATCCGCGTGTCACTGGTTCGATTCCGGTCCCGGGCACCACAAATTTTATAATAAAATCAGAACGTTAATTCGTTATTGGTGAATCGGCGATTGCCGCGTTTACCCAGCCAAGTAGCGCATGGGTAGCAACCGACTGCTGCTTTGCTGTTCGATGCCTCAGACCAGCCACTTGGGGCGAGAGGCTTGGATGCGCTGCAAGACTGAGGCACTCCTGCGCGATTCACCACTAGATAAAGCGGTCGCGCCGGTCTGGTGTTTTTTGCACCGCGAAATTGAGTTCCAAGCTGATCCCAATTGATCTTCGCCTCTTGCCGACAAGCTCTCGGTAAGGGCAGTGCATCAATAGGGGACCTTCGATGGACAAACTCGAATTGCTCGGCTTTCGGCTCAGACATTACTTTGAAGTAGATCGATACGACGTTTGTGCCCTTGCAAGTCTCACCGAGCGATAGCCCTTATATGCAAAGCCGGCTTCCGGAGCATAACGATCAAACGTCGCGCAATTCAATAACCGCTTCGATTTCGACCGGAATATTGTTAGGCAGCGAGCCTGCACCCATCGACGTGCGGGCATGCGGCCCGAGATCCGGGAACACCTCCGCGAACAGGATGGAACAGCCGTCAATGACAAAGGGGTGGCGGGTGAAGTCGGGCGTGGCATTGACCAGGCCAAGCACCTTGACCACGCGCTTGACCCGGTCAAGATCGCCCAGCTCGGCCAGCATCACGGCGAGCAGGTTGAGCCCGACCATGCGGGCATAGCCTTGAGCCTCTTCAGCCGAAAAATCCGCGCCGACCTTGCCCACGGTCGGTGCACTGCCCTCTGCCACGGGGGCGAGGCCCGACAGAAACAGCAGGTTGCCCGTGCGAACGGCCGGAATGAACAGGCCGATTGGCTGGGGGGCCGGGGGCAGGACGATGCCGAGAGCGGCCAGGCGGGCACCGGTTTTCGACATATCTGTTACTTCACGCCCGAGAAGGATGTGGCGACGAACAGTTCGGACTGGAGACTCGTCAGGTAGCCCGAACCGCCGGGGGGTGGCCAGATGCCTTCCTTGCTCGCTTGGCTGCGGGCCTTCACGCGGTCTTCAAGGCTGTTGTAGGGCCAGATATGCACCATCTTGGTCGGCGCGCCCTCGATCGAGACCATATTGGTCAACAGCGGCGAGATGGCGTTGCGACGACCGATGATCTTGCCCCAAGCCTCTTCGGTTTCCGGCAGGCCGCCTGGCGCGATCGTATAGGTGCGGAACTCGTAGAACGGGCCATAAGTGCCCGGCACGATCGGCTTGGCAAAGGACAGCGGCGAAAACGCCGTGCTGCTGATGCCGCCAATATACTTGCCGATGCCATAGGCGTCCTCGGTCTGCATCAGACGCGCCCGCTCCTTCGCCAGGGCTTCGGCACTGTCATAGGATGTGAGGAATGCGAAACGGTTCAGCACGCCGAACTCGCAGGTGAAGGCGCCCAGCGTCGTGCCGGTCTTGGAAAAGTTCTTGTAGGTCTCCGGCAGCAGCGGCATCACCGCACCCAAAGTATTGGGCAGCAGCGCCAGGAACGTTAGGTCATAAAGCATTTCTGGTCCTGATTTCTCGTGGCTTTCCAAACTCGCATCGTTTTGGTACACCAAAAGAATGCCACGTGCACGCCAAAAAGGCCGCGTACAAGTTCGAACGAAATTTGGGGCCAACAATGTATGATGTGGTGCTGATTGGGCGGGTCGTAACGCCAACCTCCATTGTGGAAAACGGCTGGATTGCCATCACCGCCGGTCGCATCGAGGCCGTTGGCACCGGTTCTTCGCCCCAGGCATACGAGACCAAGAATTACGGTGAAGCCCTGTTGCTGCCGGGGGCGGTGGACGGGCAGACTCATGCCGGCAGCCAAATCGGTTTTGCCGGCATGACCATGACCAGCCATGCCGCTGTGATGGGCGGCGTCACGACCATCGTCGACATGCCCTATGATCACCCGGTCCCCGTCACGACGGGTGCCGTATTGGCCGAAAAGGTTGCCGCCATCAACACGCTGTCGGTCTGCGACGTGGCGCTCTATGGCACCGTGCCGACCACGCCCGACCTGGCGCATGTGCAGGAGCTGATCGAGGGCGGCGTCTGCGCCTTCAAGATCTCGTCCTTCGAAGCGCATCCCGATCGGTTCCCGCGCATCGGCAATGCCGCCACCCTGCTGTTGCTGTAAGCGCTGGAAGGCACCGGCTTGCCGTTGGGCCTGCACAATGAAGACCAGGAACTGGTGGCCAGCACCACCAAGCGCTTCATCGCCGAGGGTCGCACGACGCCGCTCGACCACAGCGCCAGTCGCCCGCCGGTCGCCGAACTGACCGCCACCGCCAACTTTCTGCAACTGGCCGCTGCCACCTCGGCGCATGCCCATATCGTGCATATTTCCATCGTCGACGGTTTTGGCATAGTCGCCGCCTATCGTGCGCGCGGCGTACATGCCACGGCCGAAATGTGCGTGCATTACCTGCTGTTCGACGCCGATGCAGACATGGCAAGGCTAGGTGGTATGCTCAAGGTCAATCCACCGATCCGTTCCGGCGAAATGGAAAAACTGTGGGAGGTGTTGGAGCGTGGTGACGCCACCTTCATCTCTTCTGATCACAGCGCCTGGCCGCTCGAGCGCAAGCAGACGGCCTCCATTTTCGACGTCGCCGCCGGCATGCCCGGGCTGGAAGCCATGGTCCCGGCCTTCTTCACAGCTGCTGCCAAGCGCTATGGCGTTGAAGGCGCCGCGCGCATCAGCGCAGATTACCTGAGCGACAGGCCAGCGCGGTTTTTTAGCCTCTCGACCAAGGGTCGGCTAGAAGCCGGCTATGACGCCGATGTCGTTGTGCTGGCGCCCCAGGCCATGACCTATGATGCCAAGCGCAACCCGCGCGGGCCGGGCTGGAGCGCCTATGACGGCCAGAGCTTCAGCGTGACGCCTGCCGCGACCTTCGTGCGCGGCCAGCAGGCCTGGGACGGTAAGTCAGTGGCGACCGTATCCGGTCACTATGTGCCGCGGACGGCTTGAACGCCTAGCGCAGCGAACCGGACAGACGGTCGATGATCGCCACCTTGACGCTTTCGATATGATCGGCCATGGCCGCGCGGGCCTTTTCCTGATCGCCGCTGGCGATAACGTCTAGCAGTTCGGTATTCTCCTCGACGCCGAATTTTGGCGTCACCGGATTGCGATAGGCGTTGAACACATGGGTGCGTCGGCGCAGGTCGCGGATGATGTTGGCAAGCAGGGCATTGCCGGCGGCGTCGGCCACTGCGCCATGCAGTAGGTCGTCGACCTCCCAGATGTCGCTCAGGCTCGGTTTGGCATGCTTGCCGAGCTCCAGTAGCGCTTCGCGGATCGAATCCAGCTTGTCCTGAGGAATGCGACCGGCGGCGAGCCGCGCCGCCTCCGATTCCAGCAATTGGCGCACATTGAGCAGTTCGACAAAAGCTTCTGTGGAGAAGGGGCTGACGGTAACGCCGCGGCTGGGTTGTTTATAGACCAGGCCCTCGGCCTCGAGCCGGCCCAGGGCTTCGCGCACCGGGGTACGGGAGGCATTGAGTTGTTCGGCCATGCGGCGTTCGACAATGACGTCGCCCGGCTGCAATTCGCCGCGGATCAGGATTTCGATGAGTTGATCATAAACCTGTTCTGTCAGGTTAGGCCTGTCTGCCTGCAGCAGCCTAGTGTTCAGCATCGGCTCGATGATTTCGGACATAACGTTCCCTCGTCGTCCTGCACTCATATCGTGCCGAAGCGCGCGGTGGAAGCGCTCAAGTCGACTTTGGTATGCCAGCCCACCACTCGTTTTCAATCTGCGGGCTGCTGTAAATTCGGGCAGGCCAGAGAGTTGTCGCAAATCGTGTCAACAGCCCACGCGATTGGGCTTGGCAACTCGGTTCCAACACGCTAAATCGATGGTATACCATTGGCGTGCAGTTAGTGCGCCTACCCAGTGGAGAGCTTTTATGCCCATTAGACCATGGCGTGCAACCAGCATTCAAATGCGCAGCGAACGAGCCTCCCAGGCCGAAAGCGACGTGGCTGCGGCCGTACTGATTCAACGCAATGTGGCGACGTTGGCACGGCTGATCGAGGAGGCCTGCGCCTCCAAGCAGAAGCCGGATCTCGTGGTGTTTCCCGAATTTGCTATGCAGGGTCCGCCACTGCACATGGATGTGGCGTCCTGGATTGCCCGCGCCTGCTCAAGCATTCCCGGCCCGCTTACCGCGCTGCTCCAGGAACTGGCCAAGCGACAAGGCATCTACATTGCCGGCAATATGTTCGAGGCGCCCTCCGAATGGCCAGGCCGCTATTTCAACAGCTCGTTCCTAATCGACCGCAACGGCGAGATTATCCTCAACTACCGCCGCGTCAACACCGCTGCCTTCCCATCGGTGCATGATTTCATGTCCGACTATCTGGCCCAGACCCACCAGGCCGACGTCTTTCCGGTGGTCGATACCGAACTGGGCAAGCTGGCGCTGATCCCCTGCGGCGAAATCAGCGTGCCCGAAGTCGCGCGGGTGATGATGATGCAGGGTGCCGAAGTCATCCTGCACCCAACTAATTCCAAGTTCACCGCCGCGCAGGAAGCCGCCAAGCTGGCCCGCGTCGCCGAAAACATGATCTATCTGGTCAGCGCCAATGTCGCTGGCCCGATCGGTTTTTCGCCGGACAATTCCATCGCCGGCGGCCGCTCGCACATCATTGACCATCACGGCAATACGCTGGCCTATCAGGACGATGATGGCGAAAGCGTCGGGGTCACCGCGATGATCGACGTCGAGGCGCTGCGCCGCGACCGTCGCACCGATACGGGTCTGTCCAATCCGCTGTTGCGGGCGCGTTACGAAATGTACGTGCCCTATTACACTGAAGCCAAATTCTACCCACCCGACGCCTTTCTCGACGCGCCCATGGTCAGTACCAGTCAGACCAGGGCCGCGATTGCCACCGCCCGAGCCAATATGGAACGCGCCAAAATCCTCACCCCTTTGCCGCCCGGCGCTTCCGAGCCCGTGGCCCCGACTGCCCACTAGGAGAGCAAGATGATCACTGCCGAAGAAAACCAACAGCTCAGCCGCGTTGGCAAGGGCACTTTGATGGGCAACTTCTTCCGCCAGTTCTGGCTGCCGGTGTGCCTGTCCTCCGAGGTCAAGGCCGACGACGACCCCGTCCGCCTGATGATCCTGGGCGAGAAGCTGGTCGCCTTCCGCGACACCGAAGGCCGCGTCGGCGTCTTCGACCACCGTTGCCCGCATCGGTGCGCGTCGCTGTTCTTCGGTCGAAACGAGCTGGGCGGCATCCGCTGCGCCTATCACGGCTGGAAGTTTGACGTTACCGGCAAGTGCCTCGACCAACCAAACCTGGAAGACAAGTCCAAGTACCCTGCCGGTACCCCGGCCATTGCCTATCGCGTCCAGGAATCGGGCGGCATCGTCTTCGCCTATATGGGCGAGCAGCAGGCAAACCCGCCACAATTGCCGAGCCTGGAAGCCATCCACGGCGAGCCCGACGACCGCAACATCGCCCTGACCCATCGCGACTGCAACTACATGCAGGCGCTGGAAGGCGATATCGATACCTCCCATCTCGGCTTCCTGCATGTGGGCGGCGTCGATGGCGAAAAGCTCGACATGTCCGATCCAGAAGTGTTCACGGTCACCGAAAAGGCGCCCAAGATCAACGTGTCGGTCATGCCCTTCGGCACCATGTATTCGGCGCAGCGCAATGCCTATGAAGGCACCGAGCATCACCGGTTCGCCTCCTACATCTTCCCGTTCTGGGTCACCTACCCGTCGGGCGATATCGAAGGCAATGTCACAGCCAATGCCTGGGTGCCGATCGACGACGACTCGACCATGATCTTCAATATCGACCTGCGCCGCGCCACCGGCGGCGGCAAGAAGGGCCTCAAGTACAAGGACGGCACGCCCGTCGGCGGGTTGGCCCGTGCGCTTGAATACCTGCCTAACACCACCGACTGGAAAGGTCGCTGGCGACCGGTCAAGGATCGCTCGAACGACTACGGCATCGACCGTGAATGGCAGCGCAATGGCGACTCCTACACCGGCGTCGTCGGCGTACCGCTGCAGGACCAGATGATCCAGGAATCCATGGGCCGCATCGTGGACCGCGAAATGGAGCACCTGGCTGCCTCCGATCGCATGGTCATCCTGACCCGTCGCGTCATGCTCGATGCAGCCAAGGAATATGCCGAAACCGGCAAGCTGCCCGACGTCGCCTACAATGGCGACCTGGCCAAGAATGCCCGCGGCGGCGACATCGTCGTTCCCTATGGCACCGACTGGCTCGAGGGCTACGAAGAAAAGATGGCCGAGATCAAGGGGCGCAAGGTCAAGCTCGACGCGGCAGAATGAGCTAACTCTCAACCTGGGATCCGGCGCTTGTGCGCCGGATCCGTTTCCGAAATCGAACAGACGGGGGCGGGGGGCGATGTCATCTTTACAGCACCATACTCCGGCAGACTCGCCGACCCTCAGCCTGAAGGTCGCCGCCATCAGCATGGCCGCACAAACCATTCGCGCCGTTGAGCTTGTTTCCGCTGATGGATCACCGCTGCCGGGCTTCACTGCCGGCGCGCATATCAACCTGAAATTGCCGGGCGACCTGTCGCGCTCCTATTCGCTGACCAATGGCCCGGAAACCACCGATCGCTATACTATTGCAGTCAATCGCGACGCGGCCGGCCGCGGCGGCTCGGTCTATATCGCTGACATCCTCAAGGTCGGCGACGTGCTTGCCGCCGACGCACCGCACAACACCTTCCCGCTGGTAGATGATGCCGAGCTGAGCGCGCTGTTCGCCGGTGGCATCGGCATCACCCCCATGCTTGCCATGATCCGGCGCCTCGAGTCGCTTGGCAGGCCGTGGAAGCTATTTTACGCTGCCCGGAACCGCCCCAGCGCCGCCTTTCTGGCCGAGCTCGAAGCGCTCGAAGCTGCGTCACCCGGCCGGGTCCATTTCCATTTTGACGATGAGATGGGCAAGGTCATGCCGCTGCTCAAGCTAGCCATGACCATTCCCAGGGCTGCCCATGTCTATTGCTGCGGACCCCGCCGCATGATCGAGACCTTCAAGGCCTCGGCCGGCTGGCGGCCCGATGACAACGTGCATGTCGAGCACTTTGCCGGCACCAATGCCAAGCCCACCCAATCCTTCACCGTCGAACTCAAGCGCCAGGGCCGGGAATTCTTCATTCCCGCCGGCCAAAGCATCATGCAGGTGCTGATGGCCAACGGGGTCCACGTCGCCCATTCCTGCGGCGAAGGCGTCTGCGGCACGTGCGAGACAGTGGTGCTGGAAGGCAAATGCGACCACAAGGACAATGTTTTGTCGACGCGCGAGAAGGACAGCAACAAGCTGATCATGCTGTGCTGCTCCGGCGCCAAGTCCGACCGCCTGGTGCTCGATATCTGATCTGCTAGTGTCCTGGCAGCCTGCTGGCCTGGACCTCTGCACCAGGCCTTTTTGTGGCCACGACCCAAGCAAAAGCGGCGCTCCCGAAGAAACGCCGCTCGACGCCTGGTCGATAGAAAATGCCTCAGGCCCTAACCCTCGCCGGCGACAGTGCTGCGGGATTTCCAAGGAATAAATACGCGCTCCAGTTGCTCAAGCGTGACAAAGAAAATGACACCGATCAGCGTGATCAGGATGATGGCGGCAAACTGGCGTGTAATGTCGAAGTTCGCGCCAGCCACCAGGATCAGATAGCCCAGTCCCTTATCGGCGCCGATGAATTCGGCCACGATGGCGCCAATCACCGATAGAACGGTGGCCAGCTTCAGGCCGGCAAAAATCGACGGCAGGGCCTGCGGCAGGCGGAATTTCCAGAAGGTCTGCCAGCCCGAGGCGCCCATCGAGCGCGCCAGATACAGCATTTCGCGCGACGAGGACTTCAGGCCCATTACCGAGTTGATGACGATGGGGAAGAAGCTGAGCAGCACGACGATGACGATCTTGGGCGTCATGCCATAGCCGAACCAGGTCAGCAGCAGCGGCGCGATGGCCACCTTGGGCACGGTCTGGCTGGCGACGATCAACGGGTAGACCGCCTTTTCCATGGCGCGGGAATAAACGATCATCACCGCCAGCGGCACGCCGACGGCGACGGCGCAGAGGAAGCCGATAAGGACTTCGCTCAGGGTGACAAAGGCATTGGGCAGCAGCCGGTGCCAGTAGCTGGCAAATTCGGCGCCAATGGCCGACGGAGCCGGCAGGATATAGGCCGGCACCTGGGCGAGCTGGACGCAGAGCTCCCATACGCCGACTAGGACGATCAGGGTCCACAGCGCCGGCGGCACGGCGCTCACAACGCGCCAGGCCATGTTGGGTTTGCGGATGACGGGGCTATCGGTGTCGTCAGCGATCACGGTTGTCATGGCTCAGTACTCCTCACGGAAGACGCCAAGGCCCTTGAATATGGCCGTCAGTTCGCGTGTGTATTGGAGGAATTTGGGGTCTTCGCGCATGGCCAGCCGGCGCGGGCGGGGCAGGTCGATGTCGATGATGCGTTCGATGCGGCCGGGGCGCGGCGACATCACCACCACGCGGTCACTGAGGAAGATGGCCTCGGTGATCGAATGGGTGATGAAGAACACCGTCATGTCGCTCTCGGTGCAGAGCCGCAGCAGGTCGATCTGCAGCTGGTCGCGCGTCATCGCGTCGAGCGCGCCGAAGGGCTCATCCATCAGCAGCAGCGGCGGTTTGTGCAGCAAGGCCCGGCAGATCGAGACGCGCTGGCGCATGCCGCCGGAGAGTTCCTTGGGGAAAGAGCCTTCGAAATCTTCCAGCGACACCATCTTGAGCAGGGTGTGGGCGCGCTCGCGCGCCTCGGTCATGTCCGAGCCGCGGATTTCGGCCTGGATCAGGATGTTCTGCAGCGCCGTGCGCCACTCCAGCAGCACGTCCTGCTGGAAGACGATGCCAGCGTCGGCATTGGGACCACCGATATGCTTCTTGTCGACGTCGATGCGGCCCTTCGTGACTGGCAGGAGGCCCGAGAGCAGCATTAGCAGCGTGCTCTTGCCGCAACCGCTTGGCCCTAGGATCGAGATGAATTCGCCCTTTTCGATGCTCAGGTTGATATCGGTGAGGGCATTGACCGTGCCATTGCGGCTAGCAAAGCTCTTCGACACACGGGAAATGGCGATGTGGGGCGGAGCCGCGCTCTGCATGGTCTGTGGTGCTGGCATGACATTCATTGTGCTGCTGACGGCTTTTCAGCCCGTCTCCCTTGGTGCCCGGAGGCAGAACGCGTCCGCGCGTGTCGCGCCATCAGACCGAACGGATGGCGCCACCATCGATGCGGACCAAGCCACCGGCCATGTAGCTGGCCTGACTGCTGGCGAGGAAAGTAACGGCGGCGGCGAATTCTTCGGGCGTGCCATAACGGCCGGCCGGGATGATCGCCGTCGGGGCCTTGGCGATCTCATCGGCGCTCTTGCCGCTCGTTAGCGCCTGAGCGGCGTCGATGGAGCGGGTGCGACCCGTCGCGATCCGCCCGGGCAGCACCAGATTGATTGTCACGCCAGCGGCGGCGACTTCACCGGACAGGCTTTTCATGAAGCCGACCAGGGTGGAGCGCAGGGCATTGGACATGGGCAGGTGCGTAATAAGCTGGACAACGCCCGAAGAGGCGATGGTCAGCACGCGCCCCCAGCCGCGCATACGCATGCCGGCGATAAGATTGAGCGTGAGCGCGATGACGGGCGTGACCATGGACGAAAAATAGCTGGCCATCGCCTCGCTGGTGATGGCGCTCGGCTTGCCGGGCGGGAGACCACAGGTATTGTTGACGAGGATATCTACCGGGCCGCCCCGTTCCTGCGCGCGTGCTGAGATGACTGCGGCGGCATCGGCTTCTGCCAGGTCGGCTAGGGCGATGAAGCAGCTGGCCCGCTGAACAGCAGGCAGGGCGGCGCGGACTGCTTCAAGCCGTTCCGGCGAGCGGCCGCTCAAGGTGACGCGCGCGCCCTCGGTGAGCAGAGCCTGGGCGGTGGCAAGGCCGAGCCCTTGGCTGGCGCCGAGCACGAGAGCATGCTTGTCGTGTGTTCCGAGATCCATAAGGCATTCCTGAAGGCGCAGAGAACAGAGAGTGGGCGACGCAGTCGGCTGCGTCGCCCGAAGACGATTATTCGGTCGGGGGCAGGTAGGAGCCGTCATAGATGGAGACAGGCGTCAGGCCGGGCTTCATGGCGCTGTACTTTTCGAGCAGCGAGATGGTGGTCGCGACGTCTTCCTCGGCGACCCAGCCATAGGCCTTGCCCTCAGAATTGGCGGTGTGCTCGTACTTGGGCATCACCGTCATTTCCGACTTGATGCCTTCTTCGCTCGAATCCGGGCGGGCTTCCATGAAGATCGCCAAGGCTTCGTCGGGATGGGCAACAGTTTCTTCCTTGCCCTTCTGCAGTGCAGCAAGGAACCCCTTTACTGCGTCGCCATGCTCGGCTAGCCAGTCCTTGCGCACGATAACGCTCGAACCCAAAACGTTCACGCCGTAGTCGGCAAACACGATCGGCGGGTTGATCGGCGCCTGCAGGGCAATTTTGTCCCCGTCAGGATTGGCCCAACCACTGACGAAGTCGACGTCGCCCTTGAGCAAAGCGACGCGATCGCCGCCGCCGCCGATCATGATGATCTCGACCTTGTCAAGATCCACGCCAGCCGCTTCGGCAAAGGCGGTCATCATGGAATCTTCAAAGCCGCCCGCGTCAATGCCGAGGCGCTTGCCTTCGATATCTTTGGGCTCCTTGATGCCGGAGGTCTCGAGCGCGATGATCGAGGTCGGATCTTTCTGCAGGAGCCCGGCAACCGCGATAATGGTGTCGGCGCCGGCGGCTTGCTGGGCCTGGGCAAGGGCCCCAAGACCGGCAATCCCGATCTGGAAATCGCCCGAGCCGATGGCCTGGATGGTGCCGGTCGAGCCATTCCCGTCGACGATCTCGACGTCGAGGCCAGCGTCCCTAAAGTAGCCCTTG
The DNA here is from genome assembly GCF_964244875.1 of uncultured Devosia sp. Lineage (NCBI taxonomy): Bacteria > Pseudomonadati > Pseudomonadota > Alphaproteobacteria > Hyphomicrobiales > Devosiaceae > Devosia > uncultured Devosia sp. The sequence continues at coordinate 56,787 of NZ_CAXTKA010000002.1, read as the reverse complement.
GAGGCTGCGACGAACATCGGCACGTCAACGCCACCGGCGATCCAGGCGAGGCGGACGCTGATCTTTTGCAGCTCCTGCGCCATGGACGAGAGGCTGGTGGCGCCCAGCATTGCAACGGTCAAGAGCGGCACAAACGCACGCTTGAGATTCAGTTTCATTCGCATCCCCTATAGGTCATTTCCCCATGGCATTCAGACGGTATGCCATAGGAATATCACCTGTCAATCGATGTTGTCGTCACTTTGAGCAGCGCGGGTTGTTGGCTAAATAATAGGCAACGAGCCGCTGCTAAAGGCAAAACTCCGGGCAAATCCCGGCTTTTGCCCATGTGCAGCACCGAGTGACCAATGCAGGATGAAGTCTAGCAAGCCGCGTGCCGCGGGGCCTGCCGCACACAGCACTGTGTCCCGTGCAGCAAAAAGCCCGGGGCATGCGCCCCGGGCTTGGTTCATTTTGGTAATTGCCCGGGCTTAACGCAAGATGCCTGCCTTTTCCGCGTTGGCGATTGCCCGCTCATGCAACGGCGTCAGCTCGGCATAAGTCTCGAAGGCCTTGGCGCCAAGTTGGTTGGCCGGATAGATGTCGGCCTCGGCATAATACTGGCGATACATTTCAAAGCGCGTGCGTAGCAGGGCGTTGCCCATGTTGGTGTCGCGGCGCGCCTTCTGCAGGGCGTCGACATCGATTATGGCGGAGCAGTCGATGCTCTCGAGGTCGCTCTTTTCGAAGGCAATGTGATTGCCGTTGAAGTCGACGATCTGGGAGTGACCACCGCGCTCGGTGTCCGAGAAGCCAATGCTGCCCGAGATGTTGGTGCTGATCAGGTAGCACATGTTTTCGGCAGCGCGGCAGATCTTGGCGGCATCGGCGCGAGCATTGGCCGGCTCGTTGGACGGGTGCAGCAGGATTTCGGCGCCACGCAGCATGAAGACGCGTGACAGCTCGGGGGAGGCGACTTCGCCGCAGGGGAAGATGGCCATGCGCCCGAGTTCGGTATCGGCCACCGGGAAGATGCCATCTTCGCCATACACTTCGCGATATTCTTCCAGAATGTCGTGCGGCGAGGTCCAGCTCGCCGTGTTGATACGGCGATAGCGCAGGATCACTTCGCCCTTGGGGTCTAGCAGGAAGGACGAGTTGAAATAACGGTCCGGCCACTTCGGGTCTACTTCGAAGTGGTTGCCGGCAATGTAAATGTTGAACTTGCGGGCGACGTCAGCCAGCGTTTCGGTGATGGGCCCAGGAATGGCGGCGCAGGCGCGCTCGATCCATTCGCTCACGGGGGTGGCGCGCGGCGGACCCTGGAAAGCGAATTCGGGCAGCACGACCAGTTTAGGCGGGTTCAGGCCGTTGCAGGCTTCCTGGATCTTGGCAATGGCTACAGCCATATTGGTGTCGATGATAGCCCAGGTCTCAGCCTTGGTCGCGGCATTGCTGGCCACCTTGCTGTCGATCTGGATGCATGTGGCGCGCCAAGGTGTGATGGCCATTCCGGTCTCCGAATGATTGCTCGAGATTAAGTGCCATTGGAATACCGATGGCACACGAAACTGGCAAGTCTGTCCTGACTAACAATAATAGCAGCTTTATCATGATTTTGCGCAACGCGTTGACATAGGTATACCGTCGGGCTACCAGTGATGGACGTGAGGAACTCCAATGGCTGTGATCGAATCGACCGAGACTGCGCTGCTTTATCGCGCTGCTCCCGGCGGCGCCGATATCAGCCGCAGCGATTTCGCCTATACCCAGATTCTGGACCTGCTGCTGTCCGGACGACTGGTCTCCGGCGCCGTGCTGCAGGAGCGGCGATTGGCTGAAATGTTGTCCATCTCCCGAACCCCGGTGCGTGAGGCCCTCGGTCGGCTGGAATCGGAATCCCTGGTGACGCGTCGTCATGGCCGCATGCTGGTGGTCACCGATGTCAGCGTCGAAAGCTACATCAACCTGCTCGACATGCGTTGCGTGCTCGAAATGGAATGCGCCGCCCGCGCCACCGGCCGGTTTGATCCCCAGCAGGGCCAGGCCATCGCGGATGACATTGCTGAACTCACCAAAGTGGTGGAGATCACCCCGGCGCACCATTGGGCCGTCGACGACCTAGTGCATGGCGCCATCGCCGAGGCGGCCGGCAACCCGCTGATCGCCAACGCCATTCGAGACCTGCGCCGCCGCACTCACATCTTCAACACCTCGCGCATCCCACATCGACTGCTGGTCGGCGCCTCCGAACATCTCGACCTCCTGCATGCGGTGATGGGCAATAACCCCGAGCGTTCGCGCCGGTTAATGGGGCGGCACCTCAACAATGTGCGTGACGCCATCATCGATTTCATCTTGGGCCGTCGCCGGTCTTGAATTTCCGGGTCCTGAGCGGGCCATTATGAGGCCCTTATGACCACCACGCCGGTTCTGGACGCCCCTGCCAGCTTGCGTCAGGAGCGTCTGATCATCGGGGCGGTGATGGCCGCGCTGTTCATGGCGGCTCTTGAGCAGACCATTGTTGGCCCGGCCATGGGCGATATTACTGCCGATCTCGGCGGCGGCGCGCTGCTGGCGTGGGTGCCCACAGTATATCTCCTGGCCGCCACCGCCTCCTCACCCATCCTGGGCGCCATTGCCGATCTGCGCGGCCGGCAGCTAGCACTGTTTGTCTGCATCGGCGCCTTCCTCGCTGGCTCGGTCGTTGGCGCGCTGTCCACGAGTCTGCCAATGCTGATCGCTGGCCGTGTCATCCAGGGCATTGGCGCCGGTGGCCTGACCTTGCTGCCCTTCGTGGTGATCGCCGACCGCGTGCCCATGGCGCGCCGCGCCGCCTACAGCGCCTATATTTCCACCATCTATGCTGCGGCTAGCATCTTTGGTCCGGTTGCCGGCGGGTTCCTCCGACTATATGCATTGGAGCGCAATTTTCTGGATCAACGTGCCGATCAGCCTCGTTGTGCTTTTCTCCATCGCCATGCTGTTCAAGTATGAGGCCGGCATTAGGACGCGCGCCATCGACTTCATCGGTGCGGGTCTGCTTGTGAGCGGCACCACCACTAGCGTCATGGCGCTCAATAGTTTCACCGGTGCCTCCGTCACACCCTTGCACCCGGTCCTGTGGCTGAGCGACGCGATCCTGTTATGGGCCGGGTTCGGCTGGCGCATGGTGACGGCAAAGTCGCCGCTGGTGCCGCTGCAGATCCTGACCGAAAAGACAATCCTGCTCTGCGCTGTGGGCTTGCTCTGCTGCCAGGGCAGCAATATCGGCATGGCGGTCTATCTGCCGCTCTATTACCAGCACCAGTTCGCCTTTTCGGCCAGCGAGGCCGGCTTTGCCATTCTCGGCCTCCTCGGCGGCATCATGTTGGGCGCCTACCTGCCGCCGCGGCTGCTGCTGCTCAATCCGCATTACAAGCCTATGGTGCTCGGCGCGGCGTCCGTGGCCTTGGCCGGCGCGCTGCTGCTTACCGCCGTGCTGGCGCTGATGCCGGTGCTGGTGGGCGTTGAAATCGCCACCATCGCCCTGGGACTGGGTATTGGCTGCGCTTATCCGGTCTTTACCCTGGCGACGCAGAATGCCGCCGGCAGCGCGCGCATGGGCGCGGCTATCGGCGTGCTGGGTTTCATGCGAGCCATGGGTGGGACGATCGGTGTGGCGACGGTGGGCGCGGTGGCCGTGGCTTCAGGGCTGACGGAGACGGTGGGTAGCTCGACTGCGCCGGCCGGGGTGCCGATGTGGACCATTTCGCTGGTCGCTGCGGGCCTGCTCGCTGTCTGCGTCATTGCCCTGTCGGCGCTACCGCCCAGGGCGCTCGAGGGCTTTGCCCCAAAGCGTTAGTTTAGGGCGTCTGCTAGCTCAGTTCGTGCAGGCGCTTGGTCTGGCGGGCCAACAGGCGCTCGACTTCGGCGACAGCAGCCGGTGGCAGCGGCGTGCCGGGATTCCGCTGCGCGGCACTGGCGATGACGCCGCGTTTGGCCAGCACATATTTGCGCACGCCCAAGCCCACGCCCGGCTGCTGCTCGTAGCGCACCAGCGGTAGATAGGCGTCAAAAATGTCTTGCGCGCGATCCTGATCGCCGGCATCGCACAGGCGGCAGACTTCCACCATCATTTCGGGGTACCCGAAGCCGGTCATTGCGCCATCGGCGCCGCGGAACATTTCCTCGGGCAGGAAGATGCCACCATTGCCGCACAGGATCGAAATCCGGCGGCGTCCATCGGCTTCTGCCTTGCGCAGGTCGCTGATTTTGCTCAGGCCCGGCCAATCCTCATGCTTGAGCATAACGATGGAGGGATGCGCCTCGATGATTTGGCCCAGCGCGCCGATGCTCAGCCGCACATCGGTGGCGAGTGGGAAATCCTGCAGCACTACGGGCACTTCGGTGCCGATGGTCTGGATGACTTGCGAATAGTAACCCGTGATCTGTTCATTGGTGCGTAGGCCCATGGGCGGCGCGACCATGACGCCGGCGGCGCCCATGCCCATCACGGCCTTGGTCAACTCGCCCAAGGCGGCAAGGCCCGGGCCGGATACGCCCACGATGACCGGCTTGTCGCCTGTGCGGGTCAGGGTCTGCTTGGTAATGGCAAGCGCTTCGCTCTGGGTCAGCTTGGGTGCCTCACCCATCATGCCCAGAATGGTCAGGCCTTCCGCGCCTGTCTCGAGATAAAAATCGGTCACACTGTCGATGCTGGCCATGTCGATGGCGCCCGTATCGGTAAAAGGCGTGACGGCAATGACGAACACGCCCTTGCTGGCAGAAGTGATGTGGGGCATGGCGGATCCGTTTGAACATGAGAAAAGTGCGCCGCCGGTCCGACAACCGGCGGCACTGAAGGCTCACTCGGCAGGGGCGTAGACCACCTCGTCCGTTGTCAAGATGAGCGTCTTGCCCTTCACCTTGCCGACGATATCGATGTTATGGGAGACGCGTGCGAGATCAAAGTTGAAGCCATTGGCTTTAAAGATCGTATTATCCAAAAAGGAGAAGTTCATGGCGAAAGGCCCGGCGTCCACCTGCGTTTCGCGGATCATGCCTTCCACTTGGGCGGTGATGGCGTCGACGGCGGCGTAATGGAGCTGGCGAGCGCGTCGACCTGGCCGCCGAGTAGCAGTCTGTTGAGGGCCGAACCGTCGGCCAGCACGTCTTCGACCTTGGCATGGTCGGCGCCGACCAGCTTCATGCCCAGCGGCACGTATTCAAGTGCGGCATTGCCGACGGAGGAGCCGAGCTTGCGGCCTTCGAGGTCCTTCAGCGTCTTGATCGGGCTGTCTTCAGCCACCGCAATAGCCAGCGGCGACATGGAAACGATCGGCATGATCGCCTTGGCCGGGGCCTGGGTCTCCGAAATCGCGCCGATGATCACACCGAGATCGGTAACCGAGAAATCGGCAACGCCCTTGGCAACCTTGGTTATTGCATCAGCGGCGCCATGACCGCGCAAAATAGTGATGTCGATGTCCTGTTTGGTCAAGCAGCCTTCTACCACATCTAGATAGTGGACAGCCGAAATGCCGCCCGCGGTCCAGTCGAGGTGGAACGCCACGTTGTCGGCCGCATAGGCAGCGCCGCTCTGCAGAATGAGGGCGACTGCGGCCACCGCACCCGCTGACTCCGTCATCGACTTCATACCGATTTCCTTCCTAACGCCACTGCACATCTGCAACTGGAATACCAGTAGAATACCGTAGGCGTGTCGTCTAGTGCCTGTCATAGGGGCGGAGCCGATTATCGCTTGCTTTTTGGTCAGCAAGCCCAAACTGTGAGACATGCGGGCTGGCATAGACACGGTTCTGGACCATTGCGCGAGACTGAAACAGAGATGATTGCCATTCGGCGCGACATGCATATGCATCCCCAATTTATGGGCACCAGGTCTACAAATCGCTTGATGCCATCCACGTTAATGGTATACCAATGATGTACCAATCCATTCCGCTGCGATATGAGCAATGCCAACGATCCTGATCTCTGGCGCCAACCGAGGCATCGGCCTCGAACTGGCACGGCAATTCTCCGGCGACGGCTGGACCGTGCTCGGCACGTCACGCGACGTCTCCGCCGCGACCGAGCTCGCTGCCCTGCCCAACACGACGGTACTGCCGCTCGAGGCCACCGACCCTGAAGCCATCGCCGCGTTGGTCAAGTCGCTTGATGGCAGGCCGGTCGACGTGGTCATTGCCAATGCCGGCATTGCCATCAATCTCGAGGCCAAGCCGGTCGAAGTTACCCGCGCGGATTTCCTCAAGGTCGTGCGTACCAACACCTTCGCCCCGCTGGCGCTGGTCGCTGCGTTGAAGCCAAACTTGTTGGCTGGAGAGCGCAAGGTCGCCCTGGCAATGTCGAGCCTGATGAGCTCGATCGGGGCGAACACCTGGGCCACGCAGTATACCTATCGTGCGTCCAAGACCGGCCTCAACGCCGTAATGACCGCACTGACACTGGAGTGGAAGCCGCTGGGCATTGCCTGCGGACTGATCCGTCCCGGCATGGTGGCAACACAGATGACCAACTACAATGGCATCCCGGTGCAAACCAGCGTGGCCGGCCTCAAGACGGTCGTTGAAAATTTTACCACGGCCGATGCGGGTCGCATCATTGGCTATGACGGCACCGACGTGCCCTGGTAATCGCTGGAGATCGATCTATGCCAACCGTTCTGATCACCGGCGCCAATCGCGGCATCGGCCTAGAATTTGCCCGTCAATATGCCGCCGAGGGCTGGCATGTCATCGCCGCCAACCGCACGCCCTGGCCCCCAAGGATTTTGCCCAGCTCGGCTATGATGTGACCGAACTGCGTTATGACGCCATGGACGATGCCAGCGCCGCCATGCTGGCCAATCGGCTCAAGGGCCGTCCCATCGACGTCGTCGTTCTCAATGCCGGAGTCGGTAGCGGCGCCGATGTGCCCGCAGAGGAACTAACCGCGGAGCACTGGGAAAAGGTAATGCTTACCAATACGTTTGCCCCGCTACATCTGGCTGGTCTGCTCGAACCGAACCTGCGCCTGGCGGAAAAAAAGGTGCTGGTCGCCATTTCCAGCCTGGCCGCCTCGATGAGCCTGTACCAGGTGCCGCGCCAATACGCCTATCGCGCATCCAAGGCCGCGCTCAACCAGATGCTGCGTAATCTTTCGGTCGACTGGAAGGACTGGGGCTGCATCTGCCTGCCGCTACGTCCGGGTCGGGTTAAGACCCGCATGAGCGAGTTCGAGGGCGATCTCAGCCCCGAACAGTCGGTCACCGGCATGCGGCAAGTCATCGACAGTGCGACGTCTGAAATGAGCGGACTGCACCGCGGCTACGACGGACAAGTCGTCGCCTGGTAGCTTAGCGTTGAAGGGATCTTGCCATGATGGACTGGTCTGCACTGAATGGGGTGATTGCCACGGCAATTGCCGAACAGCGTATCGTTGGCAGTGTCATAATGATTTCCCAGTACGGACAGCCGGTCTTTCGCCGGGCGACGGGCCTGCATGACCGAGAGGCCAGTTTACCGATGAGGGAGGATGCCATCTTTAGGCTGGCGTCCTTCACCAAGCCTCTTGTGGCAGCGGCGGCTTTGGCCATGATCGAACAGGGCCTGCTGCAGCTCGATCAACCGGTCGCGACCGTTCTCGACTATTTCACTCCGGCCTTGCCCGACGGTTCGCCTGCGCCCATCACCATGGCCCATTTGCTGACCCATACCGGCGGGATCGGCGCTGGTGGCCCGGCCTTTGACAAGGTTGGCGTTTCCGGCGGCATGAGCGATACCGACCTGTCGCTGGACGACAACCTCCGCCGTCTCGCCACTGTCCCGCTGGTGCATGCGCCCGGTGCGGGCTGGGTCTATGGCAAGGGCATGGACGTTATGGGCGGCGTGCTGGCGACGATCCAGGGCGGCTCTCTCGACGAAGCCGTCCGGCATTACGTGACCGGCCCGCTCCGCTTGAAGGACACCGGGTTCTTCGTGTCAGACGCTACCCGGCTCGGGCCGGTCTATGCCGATAACCCGGGTGGCGCGCCGACGCGCATGGCGGGGCCGACCTTCGTGCCTGGGCGGGGCGGCAGCGGGGGCGTGACATTTTTCCCCGACCGTGTGTTCAACCCGCGCGCCTTCCAGTCCGGCGGCTCGGGAGGAGTTGGCACCGCTGCCGATTTCATGACGTTTTTGGAAGCACTGCGCACTGGTGGCGGCGAGATCCTGTCGCGGCAGACAATGGCCACAGCCGTGCAGAACCAAATCGGTACAATCATTCGCGAGCCCGGTTCGGCTTTCTGTTTTCTCGGCGCGCTCGTCACGGATCCCGTTGCCGCCGCCACCCCGCAGCCGGTTGGAACGTATGAATGGGGCGGCATCTATGGTCATCGCTGGTTTGTCGATCCCCTTAACAAGCTTTCAGTTGTCGTGATGAGCAATACCGCCAACGAAGGCTGCAGCGGGCCATTCCCTCGGCAGGTGCGCGACGCCATCTACGCCGATCTCGACCTGGCAAGTCATTGACGTTGTGGGCTTAGCCTTTTGGTCGGGTGCTTGGTAACGCCACAACATCAACCGTCGGAAACTCGCGAAAGCGTAAGCTGCTTGACCGTAGGTCTAGCTTCCACACACCGAATGTCTGCATTGACAAAAGGAGGAACTCCGGTACTGCAAGTGCGCGCTCACAATAGGCCAGGTGTTCGGCTCGAATGTTCGAGAAGGTTCAGTTCGGCTATGGACGCCAAGCCGTGTGCTGATGCGCGGCCCTAGGTTGGCCGACTTCCGTCGACAAACACCGGTGGCTGACGCAGTCGGCGGGGACAAGGGATCGCACTAGATCTCGACTTGGCTGCCCAGTTCCACGACCTGGTTGACCGGCAGTTTGAAGAAGGTCATCGGCGATTCCGAATTGCGGACCATGGCCGCAAAAAGTTTCTCGCGCCACAGCGCCATGCCGGGACGGCGCGAAGGGATCAGGGTCTGGCGGCTGAGAAAGTAAGCGGCGGTCATGGGATTGAAGTTGGGACTGGCCTCAAAAAGCGGTGCAAGCGCCTGGGGCACATCCGGGCTTTCGGCGAAACCATAATGGATGATGACGCGAACAAAACCTTGGCCCAGATCGCTCACAGTTAGCCTGTCCTCGTCGTTGATCCGCGGCGATAGTGCAGTTTCCACCGTCACCAGCAAGACATGCTCATGGACAACCTGATTGTACTTGAGGTTGTGTAGCAGGGCTGGCGGAATGGTTTGGGTGTCCGTGGTCAGGTAAATGGCACTGGCGGGGACGCGGTGGACCTTGGCGGTGGACTTGAGGAACATGTCCACCGGCAATGAGTGCGTGCTCATGCGTCGATTGAGCAGCAGCCGACCGCGGCGCCACGTGGCAAAAAGCACGACCAGCCCGGTGGCGATCACGACGGGCAGCCAACCGCCATCCATGAACTTGGTGGCCGATGCGGCGAACAGGCCCAGGTCAAGTGCCAATAAGACCACGTAGAGCGGAACAGCCCAGAGCGGGTTCCAGCGCCACACGCGAAAGATGACGAACCCGATCATCAGGGTGGTCAATACCATGGTCGCGGTCACCGCCAGCCCGAATGCGGCCGCCAGCGCACTGGAACTGCGAAAACCCAGGACCAGGGCAATGACGGCAACCAACAGCAGCAGATTGACCGACGGCGCAAAGACCTGGCCACGGGTTTCCGATGATGTGTGCCGGAACCGGACCCGGGGGAGATAGCCCAGGTGGACCGCCTGTTGGGTAACTGAAAAAGCGCCGCTGATGATGGATTGGCTGGCAATAATGGTCGCGGCGGCAGCCAGCAGGAGCAAGGGAACCAGCAGTTGCGGCGGAGCCATCAGGTAAAAGGGAGACTCAATGGCCTGTGGATTGGCCAGGACCAGGGCGGACTGGCCGGCATAGCAAAGCATGAGTGCCGGCAAGGCGAGCCAGAGCCAGGCCCGGGCGATGGCCGGTCGCCCAAAATGCCCCATGTCGGCATAAAGGGCTTCGGCACCGGTCACGGCAAGAACCACGGTGCCCAGGGTAAAGAAGGCTCGTATCGGGTCGGTGGCGACGAAACCCAAGGCGTGATGAGGGCTGAAGGCCTGCAGCACGACCGGATTGGCGATGACCTGGATGGCGCCCAGAATTCCGATGGTGACAAACCAGACCACCATGACAGGGCCGAATACCTTGCCCACGAGCCCGGTGCCGAAGCGCTGGATGGCAAAAAGGCCCACAATGATGACCAGCGTCACCGGTATGACATAGCTGGCCAGATCGGCGTTCAGCAAGGTCATGCCCTCCACCGCCGAAAGAATCGAAATGGCAGGGGTAATCACCGCATCGCCATAAAACAGCGCGGTGGCCAGCATGGCGGCGACGGCGATATAGGGCAGTTGGGGCGATCGACGAGCAACCCGCTGGATCAGTGCCAACAGGGCGAAGCTGCCACCTTCGCCGCCATTGTCGGCGCGCATGGTGACGAACACGTATTTAACCGTGACCACCAGGATCAAGGCCCAGATCAGCATCGAGAGGACGCCCAGCACATGGAACTGATCGAGCGGCAGGCGATGGTGTCCGACAAAGCTCTCCCGGAAGGCATAGAGCGGGCTGGTGCCGATGTCCCCGAAAACGACGCCGGTGGCGCCCAGCATCAGTTTAACGCGGGCAGAGGCGGACGAAGGTTTCAAAAAGTCACCGAAAACTGTAGCTGCTTGAAAGGGCTATCATGATTCAGCAGTTAGTCGAAGACCCCGCGCGGCACGTGAACTTTCAGAATAGGCTCAAAACGCCGCCACCTTGAGAGAAGAGGCAACCACGAACCACTCGGTTCGTACAATAATCAGTATCAAACAACAGAAACGCGGCCGGTGAGAGATAGGCCGCGTTTCGTTTCGTCATCGGCATCACCACTCGAACGCGAATTCAAGCCGCTTCAATGGCGGCTTCAATGTCGCTGATGGAATGGCCAGTCAGGTCCTTGGCCACCTCGCCGAGCAGCTTGGCGCTGAGCGCCTTGTGGTAGTGCTTGCGCATTTCGCCAAGTGCGCGCGGGGCTGCAATCACCACCAGACCGTCGATATTGCCATCCAGCACGCCCTTGTTGAGCATGGCCACGATGCCGGCCGAAAAACCATCCTCGCTGGACTGGCTCGCATCGGGATTGCCCGAGCTGTTCTGCCGCGAGCCGCTGCCCTGAATAGCATCGTCAACGTCCGCATGCTTGGCCGGGGCAAGCTTGAGCCCGGCCTCATCCCCCGAATTGTGAAACAGGTTCAGCTTTTCGCCATCTGCAACGGCAACTGTCGTCCCTTTGGGTAGCATCATGAGAGTTCTCTCGGGTTGTTGTGGAAAAGTGGTGGTGCAGCCCAGCAGCCGGCTCACCAGCATTTGGTCATTGCTGGCACACATCCGCGTGGCCTTTGGATTTGCGACCAGCGCGCCAGGGCCGGACGCATCGCTGGCGCTGAACGCGTAATGCCTCGGCTCGGTCGGCCGTGCGCTGCTCCAATGCGTCTCTGCGATCGCCGACAGGAACGCGTGTGAGTGGCTATCGATCCCATAATCGCCAGACATTGTCGTCACGCCCCAATCTTGACGTGATCGGGCAGTCACCTGACCTATCAGTCCATGCTGGCGTCGATACGAGCAAAAGCCAGCCATGACGTTTGATTTTTGGCCTGTGCCCGGCAGCGGCCATCGCGCCAAGCCGTGGCCGTGGGCCCGCGATGGCGGCTTCGACACCGGCGGCTGCGATAGCGGGCCGGTCCCCTCAATCTTGAATGAAATGCGGAACGAACCGCGACAAGTTGGCCGTGATGGGAGATTTGTCTTCCCGGACAGCCAGCCCGCAGGCGCGGTCACCGACAATCCAACTCCCGAGTACCGCAAACCCGCCTGCGCTCTCGAACAGGGGCGTATAGGCCTGGATGATGAAACCTTCCTCGCCGTAGTGTCCAGGCGCTTCGGCCATGACTTCACCATTGCGGGTGATGGTGACGTTCTCTCCCTCGCGCGACAGTAAGGGCTTGCGCACGAACTCGCTTAATTCACCGGCCTTGGGGTCGTCGGGAAAATAGGCGGCGAGCAGGTTTGGATGGCCGGCGTGTCGCTGCCACAAAAGCGGCAGCAAGCCCTTGTTGGAGAGCACGGCCTTCCAGGCAGGTTCGACAAAAACATCGCCCGAGGGAATGAGCTGTCGGGCAAAGGGCTCCCGCAGCATGAATTCCCAAGGGTAAAGCTTGAAGCAGCGATCGATGACGCGGTCCTTGAGGTCGGTGAAACGGCCTTGAGCATCGATGCCGATCTCGCTCATATCAAGCAGATCGACCCGGTGCCCGGCCTGCACGGCGCAGTCCATGAGATAGACCGTGGTGCCCCGGTCCTCTTCGTTGTCGAGCATGGCGGCGAAGTGGAAGATGGATGCCTTGGAGAATGCCCCAAAGGCCTCGATCAGGTTCTCCTGCAGTGAATTGAACTGATCGGCTTCCTTGGGCAGCACGCCCAGATCAATCTGGTCGGTCAGCCAGTTGAACTGGAAATAACCGGTTTCAAAGACCGAAGTGGGCGTATCGGCATTGTATTCCAGCAGCTTGGCTGGGGCCGTGCCGTCATAGGCGAGATCAAACCGGCCATAAAGGTGCTTGTCGCTGCGCTGCCAGGAACGGGTTATCACATCGCGCAGTTCGTGCGGTATGGCGAGGCGATCGAGATATTCCTCGTTGCCCACGATGTCACCGACCAAGTCCATGCACATCTCATGCAATTCGGAAGAGGGGGCTTCAATCTCCTCTTCGATCTGGCGGATGGAAAAGACATAGGCCACATCATCGAGCCAATAGGGCTCGCCGTACATCTCGTGAAAGCCGAAACCGACAGAGCGTGCTTTCTCGCGCCAGTCTGGCCGTTCCGGGACAGCTATCCGCTTCATGCTATCCCCCAAAACCGAGGCCGCTGGGGCGTCCGCCGAAACCCTGCCGGGCCACCGTCTGGGTATTGACGTTGACCGGCTGCATGTTCTGCCGGGAAGGTGCCAAGGTCGTGCCATTGGCGCCACCGCCGGTTCCCGGCGTCAGGGTCTGGCCTGAGCGGTTGCGATAGATCGGGCTTGAGCCATAAGCATAGCCGTTGAGTTCGCGCTGGCGGCGGTAGGCGCCGTAATCGGTGAGATTGTTGATGGCGGAAGACATCATGTAGCCCGCAAGGAACGGTATGAAGAAACTGCCGCCGCCACCGGTGTTTGCCGCAGCAGGAGCAGGGGCGCACTGACCGGCGCCATATTCCGCTTCGCAGGCAGCAAGCCCATCGAAGCGTGGCGCCGAGGCCAAATGCGCCTGCATTGCGTCCTGGTAGCCGGTTTGGCAAACCTGCTGGTCCATCCCGGCCTCTATGCATTGTTGCGCCGAGGTGAACATGACTTCCGCCGGCGGGTCGCCGGCGCAACTCGCCAGGGCCAGGCTAGAGGCCGCTATGGTGCCAAGGGCAAGCAGGGGAGATCGGCGGCCGGTAAAGCGTCTGCGCATAATAGCTTCCTTAATAGGTCATGCAGGCAGCATTGAGAATGCCAACGGCCAAGGCGATCCCGCCGCCCCAAAGGCCGGCCGCCATGTCGCCGCTGCTGATCTTCTCGTGCAGGCGCTGCATGGTAAAATTGGCTATGAAGAAGGCCAGGATTTGAGCCAGGATACCGATGATCGCCCAGATGACGTAGTCGATGATGCTGACGGAGTTGGCGGCGGCTGACGCCAGGGGCAGGCTGAAGCCGAGCAGGGCACCCAAAAAGGCAGTTACCGCAGCCAGATTGCCGGCGCGGATAAGTTCGACCTCCTTTTGGGGCGTCATGGTGGTGTAGACGCCGAAAAAAGCGGCATAGGCGAGCATGCCGATCGCAAAATATCCCAGAAAGGCCGGAATTCCGGCCAAATAGTCTAGCATCGCAGCGTTCCTCGCTTGGTTGAAGGGGTCGTCTAGACGCGGCGCACATCGGCGGGGCCGAGACCATAGCCGAGCAGAAACTCGACCGACCCTCCGGCGCGATGATTGTCGGCATCCTGTTCGATGTTGATCAGCAGCATTTCCCGTCCATTGCCCAGCGGGCGGAAGTACAGCATGCAGGTTTGCTGGATTGTGCGCCGGCTTTCCCCGTCCTCTACCTGTTCGACAAATTGCACGGGCTCGGCGCGATCGGGGCCTTCACCCCAGAAGCGCTCGAACATGATGCCGTCGGCGTCATACCGGGGTTGGCCGAGCAGGCCATTGCGGCCGCGCCAGCGGTCCCACTCGCCCGGACCGGCCGGAACCACGCTATCCCATGGCTGGTAGTAACTGACATCCTGCACCTGATCTCCCGGAGAGCCGGAGGCCGAGAGCACCTGGAGCATATGATGCTGGTCATCGTAATAGCGCGACAGTGTCGAGGCAGCGTCGAGGCGCACTTCGCCATAGGCGGAAACGATCAACGGGCCCGACTGGGGCAGCGGCATCGATGGCTGCCCGCCGATGGCATCCGCCTCAAGCGAAAGGAAATCCAGCTCGATCGCACCGCCAAGCGCAACGCCGAGCGGGCCACGCTCGAGGGGCGTGCGCTTGACGCTTTCCAGCTTTTTGCCAAACCAGTTGATCATTGGGCTTCCCCGACATTACGAGAGCCATGGCCAACAGCCTGCCCGCGCTTGACTGCGGCGAATAAACTTCATAGCCGACCATGGTGGCCGTTACCATGTAGAACTACATGAGATCGGCAGGGTTGCCTGATTGCTCGTTTTGCCTTGCAACGGCCAGGAACACAGAGGAGAGGCTAAGGCTCGCCGGAACCGGGAAATTCAATAGCTCGTCGATAACTCTTTCCGGTGCGCCGCTACTTTTGCGACCGTGGGGTGTTGTCATTACAGCGTGCCGGTCCGATGCAATCGATACTGAATTTTGATCCGACACAATGGAGGCTTGCCTTGGAGAACTGGAACCTGACAACGCTGACGCGGCTTTTCGCGGCTGACCCCGAAATGCTGGGCGATGTGGATGTCAATGTCCCGCCAGGGGGCGAAGTCCTGTGCGTCACGCTCAAGGAAAAGGGTGCGCTGGATGTGTTCGTCGCGGTAAGCGGGGAGCGAGACATTCTGGCCAGCGTCGTTCTGGCCAAATGTTCGAGCGTTCCCAACCGGGAGGCCTTTGAGCGCATGGTGCTCAAGACCCATAAATTCGTGCCCCTTTCCAGCTTTGGGATTACGATGATGGATGGCGAGGAGTGGTACGAACTGTTCGGCTCGTTGTCCGCGCGTTCCGCGGCGGCGGTCGTCGTCGAAGAGGTTGCTATCCTTGCCGCCAATGCGGTGGATGCAGCCAGCCTGATCGAAGAATGGCGCAACGGGGAGTATTCGGCATGAGCGCTTGGGGTAAGATTTTTACCGCCATCCGGGGCGGGGTCAACGAAGCGGCAGAAGCGGCCGTCGACAATCAGTCGATGCGAATCCTGGATCAGGAAACCCGCGATGCCGAACAGGCGCTGCGGCAGGCACGCTCCGATCTTGCGGGCATCATGGCATCAAACAAGAGCCTGATGCGGCGTATCGAGGAAAACCGCGCCAAGGAGACAAAGGACAGCGACAGCGCCCGTGCAGCCATCACGGCCGGGCGGACGGACCTGGCGCAGGGTCTGGCCCAGCGCATCGCTTTGGTGCGAAGTGAACTGCAGCGCGATCAGAGCGAACTGGATGGCCTGATCCCTCGCCAGCAGCAGATGTTGCGGACAATCCAGGACACGGAGTCCCGGATCACACAGATGAAGCGTGAGGTCGACAACGTTCGCGCCAATGAGGCTTTGCTGCGGGCGCAGTCGGCGATTGCGCACAACCAGGCTGGTGTCAACAGCCGCCTGGGCACGGCAATGGACAGCCTGGGCCGCATCAAGAAGCGGCAGGAAGACACGGCGAACCGCATTGCGGCAGGCGCCGAACTTGCCGCCATCGAAGACGGCACCGACCTTGATCGCCAGTTGCGCGAAGCGGGCATTGGTGGCTCAAGCCAATCGGCCGACGACATCTTGGCCCAGTTGATGTCCCCCGCTTCAAGCCCCGATCAGGGCGCACTGCCCTCGCCGACAAAGCGTCTTACCTGAGGCAGTCCGGCTTGGCAGGCCGGTCCGACGCCTGCCAAGCTGTTGCTGCCGAGGACGAGAAAGGCCGAAGGTTTGACGTTGGCGACGCCCTATTATCTTATCGACAAGACTGCGCTTTTGGGCAATTTGACGAAGGTTTCTAGGCTTCGTCAGCTGTCGGGAGCCCAATGTCTTCTGGCCCTGAAGTGTTTTGCTGCACACGCTGTGTTCGACCTCATGGCGCAACACATGGATGGCACGACGTCGTCATCGCTGAACGAAGTCAGGTTGGGCCGCGAAAAGTTCGGCGGCGATACCCATGCCTATTGCGTTGCCTTCAGCGACGGCGAAATCGATGAGGTCGCTGCCCTTTGTGACACTATCATCTTCAATTCGCTCAGCCAGCTCGAGCGTTTCGCAGGTCGGGCCGAGGGCCGGAAGATCGGGCTTCGCATCAACCCGCAGGTCAGTTCCTCGCGTTTCGAATTGGCCGATCCCGCACGAGCCCACAGCCGGCTCGGAGAATGGGACATCGATCGCATCCGCTCAGCTTTGCCCGCAATCTCCGGCATCATGATCCATTGCCACTGCGACAATGACAGCTTTCCCAGTTTTTGCGCCATTCTCGACAGCATCGACGAGCGGTTCGGGCCCGTACTCACGCACCTTGCATGGGTCAGCCTCGGCGGCGGCATCCATTTCACCGGGGAGAACTACCCGCTCGAGGAATTTGCTGATCGGCTCAAGGCCTTTGCGTCCCGTTGGGGCGTACAGGTCTATCTTGAGCCGGGGGAGGCGGTGGTCACCAACAGCACGACGCTCGAGGTCACGGTGCTCGACATTGTGGAAAACGGCAAGCACCTGGCCATCGTGGATGCCTCAACGGAGGCCCATATGCTCGACCTGCTGACCTACCGGCTGAGTGCCAGGCTGCATCCCGATGAAGGGCCGCACCGGTATGTGGTATGTGGGCAATCGTGCTTGGCCGGGGATGAATTTGGTGAATTCAGGTTCGAGGCACCCTTGCAGGTTGGTGACCGTCTCTCCATACAGGACGCGGGCGGCTACAGCATGGTCAAGAAGAACTGGTTCAACGGCCTTAAAATGCCCTCGATCGCCGTTCGCGACCTGCACGGCAAGGTTGGCCTGATCCGCAGCTTCAGCTACGCGGACTATTGCAACAGTCTGTCCTGAAGGGGCAAGTCGCCGCAAAGGACACCGGGGCTTCGTGAAAAACAACATCTTCATCATCGGCGCGGGCGGGGTGGCGCATGTCGTCGCACACAAACTGGCCAGCGCGCCCCACATGCTTGGCAATCTTCACATCGCCTCTCGAACGATCGGCAAATGCGATGCCATCGTCGCAAGCATCCGGGCCAGGTCGGGTGTGCAAATGGCCGGACAGGTACAGACGCACTTGCTCGATGCCTTTGACATTGCGGCCACCATGGACCTGATCGTACGGACACGGGCTAGCATCGTCGTCAATGTCGGACCGTCTTTCCTCAACATGGCGGTCTTGCGCGCCTGCATCGAAACCGGTGCGGCCTATATTGATACTGCCGTTCATGAGGATCCTGACAAAGTCTGCGAGCAGCCCCCCTGGTACGCCAACCATGAATGGACACACCGCGCGGAGTGCGAACGCCGCGGCATCACGGCCATATTGGGGGCCGGGTTCGATCCCGGTGTGGTGAACGCCTATGTGGCCCTGGCAGCGCAGGACCATTTCGACACGCTGCAAACCGTTGATATCATCGATGTCAACTGCGGATCACACGACAAGTATTTTGCCACAAATTTCAATGCGGAAATCAATTTGCGCGAGTTCATTGGAAAGGTCTGGACCTGGCAGAAGGGACAATGGACATCGCATGAGATGTTCGAGATTAGCCGGACCGATGAACTGCCCATTGTGGGGCGACAGAAGACCTACCTGACCGGGCATGATGAAATCCATTCGTTGTCATCCCGGTTTCCGCAGGCCGATATCCGGTTCTGGATGGGGTTCAACGACCGCTACATCGCCGTCTTCGATGTACTCAAGAACCTTGGCCTGCTTTCGGAAAAGCCGGTGACAATGGCGGATGGCGCCAATGTGGTCCCGCTCCAACTGGTCAAGGCCGTGCTGCCAGATCCAATGTCGCTGGCGCCTGGCTACACGGGCAAGACCTTCATCGGCGCGCTGATCACCGGCATTAAAGACGGCAGGGTCGGCGAGATATTGCTCTACAACACTTGCGACCACGCGGCATGTTTTGCCGAAATCGGCAGCCAGGCCATCTCCTACACGGCTGGCGTGCCAGCCGCCGCCGCCGCCCTGCTCGTTGCCCGAGGCGATTGGAACGTTCACCGGATGGTCAACGTGGAACAACTCCCGCCACGCCTATTCCTGGGCCTCATAGCCGAAATGGGCCTTCCCACATTGTTCTGCGACCAAGCGCACCACGCCGCCGCGGCTGAAAGTTGAGCGTCCTCTGTGGCGTCCAAAGTTGCGCCTATATGCCGCCCGGATACGGTGCGGTCGCAAACGAAGTCGCTTCGTTGCCCGCCGGCGTCGCCTTTTCCCCAAATCCGGGTACTTCTGCATCCTGGGCAGTGACGTCTTTGGACTTCGTTATGGGTGTGCCCGCGTTGACCTGGAAAACTCAGGTCAAGCGTAAAATCCGACAGGTCGCCATCGTTGATAGAATGATGTTTCCCTGATCGTGAAAGAATTCAGGACAATTGCGTCCGTTATTCCCGTTTTGTTAATATTGAATCACGTTGGCATCGTAAATGCTTGTCGCCCGCGTCCTCCATCTTGGGCTGGTTACCTTTTCGCAATTCTGTCGCGATAGACGAACTACGGACTGCAACGCAGGCGTCCAGCTGTAGCTATCTTGATAGGGCCAGTATTTTGAGAGACATGCTCGCCAAGGGATGTGCACTTATAGCGGTGACCTTTTGCTCACTTGCGCTCTGTGCGTGTTCGACAACGGCACCTCTGGTGAGCGTTGCCCCGCGTCAGGTTGACGGCGCTGAAAGCCTCGTGACGCTTTGGCCGGGGGCCGGAGCACTCCTGAGCGTGGTGCAGACGGTTTATGTGAACGCCACGGAGCAGACCATCTCGCTCGACAGCGGCGCCAAAGGCCCGGGACAGAATTATATCACGGTTCAGCTCTTCGCCACCAAGGCCGAAAGCAATACGCTGGGCGGATTGCAGGATGTGCCGCTGGCGAACATGGACCTGGCCGGCGAAGCGCGCGGCAAGGTTTCCCAGGCGGATATGAAGCTCTCGCCCTTTTTCGTGCAGAACGCCTATGGGCCATTCGGCTACTCGATGGGCCGCACGGCGACTGGCGATATCTGCATGTATGCCTGGCAGCGCGTTCCACCGGATCTGAAACCCGGTGGCGGCGTGGCGCGTGGCGCTATCAATATCCGCGCCTTGATCTGCGACTATGGCCGAACCGAGCAGGAGCTGCTCGACGTCATGTTGCAACTCCATATCAAGGGTCTCACCGGGCAGGCGCGCGGTGTGGCGGCGGGGATTGGCGCCTATGGCGCGGTTGTATCGCCGTTTGCCGCGGGACTGGGAAATGTGCTGCCGCCGATCGAGGATCGTGCTCCGGCCCCTTCCCGCACGTCCACTGTTGCGACGCCAATAGTGTTGCTGCCCGATGCCCCCGGCCCGGTGCCAAGTCCGCCGGGCATAACCATTCCCGCACCGCCGGGCGCTATATCGGTTCCCGGACCTTCCGGCACCGCGGTGCCGATCGTGCCGCCACCCAGCTGAGCCCCCAGCCGGCCTCGGCCGGCTTGTCGACCACCGTTTGAATTGAACCCAATAGAGCCAGTCAATGCCAAAAATAATCTCGACGGTTTCCTGGATGGCTTTTAGCGCGATGGTGCTGTTCATCATCACCATGCCGGTCAGCATCCAGGCGCACCTGGTGACGGCCGTGGTGCTGCTGGCGCTGATGCTGGTGATCAAGATGTTCCGGCTGAGCGGAACCTGGCGGCTGCTGCTGCTCGGCTTTGGCACCACGATCGTGCTGCGTTACGCCTACTGGCGCACCACCAGTACGCTACCCCCGATCGACCAGATCGCCGACTTCATCCCCGGATTTCTGCTTTACATCGCGGAAATGTACAGCGTGATGATGCTGGGGCTCAGCCTGTTCGTCGTGTCTTCCCCGCTGCCGCCGCGGCCCTCGCAGCGGCTCGGCGCCGATGATCACGTCCCGACCGTCGATGTGTTCGTCCCCAGCTTCAATGAAGACCGTGCCTTGCTGGCCGGCACTTTGGCCGCGGCGAAGGCCATGGACTATCCCGCCGACAAGTTCACCGTGTGGCTGCTCGACGATGGCTCGACCACACAGAAGCGGACCAGCGCCAATGTCGATGCGGCGACGGCCGCCAATCGTCGCCACGAAGACTTGCAGCAACTCTGCCGCGATCTTGATGTCCGCTACCTGACGCGCGAGCGCAACGAACACGCCAAGGCCGGCAATCTCAATAACGGGCTCAAGAACTCATCGGCCGAACTGGTCGCCGTATTTGACGCCGACCACGCCCCGGCACGCGATTTCCTGCAGGAGACCGTGACCTATTTCGGCAAGGACGCGCGGCTTTTCCTGGTGCAGACCCCGCATTTCTTTCTCAATCCCGATCCGTTGGAGCGGAACCTGCAGACCTTCGAGACCATGCCGTCCGAGAGCGAGATGTTTTATGGCGTGATCCAGCGCGGGCTCGACAAATGGAATGCCTCGTTCTTCTGTGGCTCGGCCGCCGTATTGCGCCGCAAGGCGCTGGAAGACGTGAACGGCTTTTCCGGGCGATCCATCACCGAAGACTGCGAAACCGCAATCGACCTGCATTCGCGCGGCTGGAACAGCATCTATGTCGACAAGCCCTTGATCGCGGGCCTGCAGCCGGCCACGTTCGCCAGCTTCATCGGCCAGCGCACGCGCTGGGCCCAGGGCATGCTGCAGATCATGCTGATGAAGTTTCCGCTGTTCAAGGGCGGCCTGAGCATCAGCCAGCGGCTCGCCTACATGTCCAGCACCATGTTCTGGCTGTTTCCGCTGACGCGCATGATCTTCCTGTTCGCGCCGTTCTTCTATCTGTTCTTCGACCTGCAGATCTTCACCGCCTCGAGCGGTGACTTCGTGGCCTATACGGTCACTTACATGCTGGCCAACGTGGTGATCCAGAATTCTCTGTTCGGCCGCTGGCGCTGGCCGTGGATTTCCGAACTCTACGAATACATCCAGTCCGTGCACCTGTTCCCGGCGCTGTTCGCCGTGCTGGCCAATCCCAATAAGCCCACCTTCAACGTGACGTCCAAGGACGAAACCACGCAGCGTAATCGCGTGTCCGAAATCGGCATCCCGTTCTATATCATCTTCTTCATCCTCCTGGCCGGCGTCGGCTTTACCGTATTCCGCTTCATCACCGAGCCTTACAAGGCGGAAATTACCCTGGTGGTGGGCGGCTGGAACCTGTTCAACCTGATCATCGCCGGCTGCGCTCTGGGCGTCGTGTCCGAACGCCGCGAAGCCCGCGGCAATCGCCGTGTGCCGGTCGATCGCCCGTGCGAAGTCCGTGCCGAAAATGGCGAATGGATCGAGGGCGTGATCGAGGATGTGTCCTCCAGCGGTATCAGCGTGCGCATGCGCAACAAAAGATTGTCGCCGTCCCATGAAGTGCCGGGAACCGTGCGTTTCCAGACCTATTCCGATATCGAGCATCGCGAATTGGGCGTCGACATCCGCAACACGTCGACCAGCGACAACGGCGTCATCCTCGGCTGCCAGTTTGCCCTGCGCTCCAGCAACGACTATCGCCTGATGGCCGACCTGCTTTATGCCAACTCGGCGCAGTGGACCAACCGGCTTGAATCGCGCCGGGTGAATGTCGGTATCGTCGTCGGAACCGTGCGGTTCCTGATCCTGGCCTTCTACCAGACGACCCGCGGCCTGGCCTATCTGGTGCGGTTCGGACGCACGCCCAAGGTCAGGTCATCACGCCGCGGGAGGGCCGCAGCATGAAGGCCCGCCTGACGCTCCTCGCATCGCTGCTGATGCTGGGCTCTGCCCATGCCCAGCCCGCGCCCTTCGATATGTCGCCCGAGGCAGGCCTGCGGATCGTGACGGAAACTCCCGCCGATCCGGTGGCCGGCACCATCATCGCCGCACCCGTGGTTCCCGACCTCCTGCGCTATGTCGTGCCCGAGCGAGATTTGCGCCTGACCGGCGAGAACGACCGCCGCGGCTACGAAGTTTACCTGACCGCCGCGCAGGCTGCGGCTCCGGCGAGCCTTCATCTGGGATATCTCAATGCCCTCGTGGTGGCGCCCGAATCGTCCCGCCTGCGGGTCGAGATCAACGGCACCACCGTGCTGAGCACCCCAATTGCTTCGTCGGCCCAATCGAACGAGGTGGTCGCCGACGTTCCCGAAGCCGTCCTGAAGCCCGGCTTCAACACGGTCGTCATCCGTGCCGAGCAGCGCCATCGCACCGACTGCGACATCAGTTCCACCTATGAATTGTGGAGCGATATCGATACGGCCGGAACCTACCTGGCGTTTACCGGCGCCCGCGTCGGGACCCTGTCGCGTCTCGACGACATGGCCGCCGTGGGTGTCGACGCATCGGGCATCACGACCATTCGCCTGACCATGCCCGAGCGCAACGGTATTGCCGGCGGCATCGTCGCCGCCGACCTGGTGCAGGCCTTGGCCCACAATCTGCGCGTCCCCAATCCCCGCGTCGAATTTGCCTCCGGCCTCGGGCAGCAGGCGGGGCCCGGGGTGCTCAACGTTGTTGTCGCCACCGCCGCCGCATTGCCCGAAGTAGCCGGCCCGCTGGCTGCCGAAGCCGTCAATGGTCCGGTCGCGGCTTTTGCGCAGGACGCCGCCAATACGCTGATCCTGTCCGGCCCGGATTGGAACAACATCGCCGAGGCTGTCGAATCGGTGCGGGTCATCTCCCAGCAATATCCGCGCGTCGAGAATGCGCTGCCGCCGCGCGCCGACCGCATGCTGCCCGTGCCGATCCTCGAGGGGAACAGCGTGGTAACGCTGGAGTCCCTTGGCGTTGATGCCTTCAGCTTCAACGGTCGCCGCTATCGCACCAGCTTCAACATCGCCTTGCCCTCCGATTTCTATGCCAACCGCTATGGCCAGGCCGAAATCCGGCTCAATGCCGCCTATTCGGGCGAAGTGGAGCCGGGCAGCCAGATCGAGGTCTTCGTCAATGGCCAGATCGCCTCGGTGACGCCGATCCTGCGCACCGACGACGCCCTGCGCGATCTGCTGATCAAGGTCCCGATGGTTGGGTTCCGCCCCGGCGTCAACACGGTCGAACTGGTGGCGTCGCTGCGCACCCAGGCCGACGACATCTGTGCCCCGGGCACCGTGACCGTTGGGACCGAACAGCGCCTGCTGGTGTCAGGCCAGAGCGAATTCGCGCTGCCCGACTTCGCCCGTATCGCCCAGGTGCCGAACTTGGCGGCATTCGCCGGCACCACCTTTCCCTACGGCGACCAGGACGGCACCCAGCTCGTCCTGGGTTCGGGGGACGATACCATTTCGTCCGGCTTGACCCTGTTGGCCCGCATGGCCGCCCAGACCAACGCCACCATCAAGGTCGCCTCGGTCAGTCTGGCCAGCCCGTCGCCCGCGGCCGATGCCATTTTCGTGGGTGCCTACAATCGACTGCCCCCCGACGCCAACGATCGCATCGGTATTCTGCAGCCCTATGCCAGTGCCGAGGACAGCCCGGACGAACAGTCGACCAATGTCAATTCCATCCTGCAACGCTGGCGGTCGACCAGTCCCTCGGGCTCCGGCAGCTTTGTCAGGCGCGCCCAGCACTGGGTGGCGGACCTGCTCAACCTCGGTCCCAACAGCTTGGGCGTGTTTCCGCCCAGCGACAGCCCCTATGCCCCCCGCCAGACCGACCAGGCGCTCGTGCTGCAGCGCCTGCAGCCCGAAGGCGGCTTGTGGACCATGCTGACCGTGCCCGATCAGGCCGCGATGGCGGCGAGTGTCGATGCCGTCACCGCCGATGGCTTTTGGACCGAAATCTCGGGTCGGGTCAGCGTCTTGCCGGTGAGCGCCACGGCCGTGACGACGATCGAGCCCAATGAAGTGACATTTTTTGAAACCACACCCTGGACACCGCAGAACATCCGCTTTATCGCCGCCAACTGGCTGTCCAGCCATGTGCTGGCCTATGCCCTGCTGCTTGGCCTGGCGGTACTTGGACTGACTGCGGGAACGGCCGGGATGCTGCGCAACTTCGGCAGGCGGACGTGATGCGGCTGCTCGGGCTGCTGGCCGTGATGGTGCTGGGGCTGGGCGGTACCGCCGCCGCCGTCGAGCCATCGATCGACGCCGCCGAATGGGATGCCTACAAGGCCGCCTTCATGACCGAGGACGGCCGCGTCGTCGACAATGCCAATGGCGGTATCTCTCATAGCGAAAGCCAGGGTTATGGATTGCTGCTGTCCTACCTGGCGCAGGACCGCGAGAGCTTTGCCACGATCTGGGGGTTTACCAAGCGCGAGCTGATGATCCGCGACGATGGCCTGGCCGCCTGGAAATGGGACCCGACCGCCTCCCCGCACGTCACCGACCCCAACAATGCCACCGATGGCGATATCCTGTTGGCCTATAGCCTGGGCCTTGCGGGCCTTGGCTGGGACGAGCAGCCCTATCAGACCGCTTCGCGCGACCTTGCCAATGCCGTTGGCCGCACCGCCACCATGTCCTGGCACGGCCGGCATGTGCTGCTGCCGGGCGCGTTCGGCTTCCGTCCGGAAGACCTGGACGATGGTCCAGTCGTCAATCTTTCCTACTGGATCTTCGAGGCTTTTCCGGTTCTCGCAAAAATCGCGCCCGAAACCGACTGGCTCGCTCTTGCCATCGATGGACGCCGGCTGGTGTCGGAGGCCAAGTTCGGCGAGTCCGGCTTGCCCAGCGACTGGATTTCGCTGGCCGGTGCTGCCCCGGCCCCCGCAGCAAGTTTTCCGCCCGAGTTCAGCTATAACAGCATCCGCATTCCGCTTTACCTGCTTCGGGGCGGCAGCACCGAGCCCGCGCTGCTCGACAACTTCGTCGCCCCGCTCGATGGCCGGGCCGATCCGGGGACGCGGCTTGTTGCCACCAATCAGGTGATCGACCCGCTGACCGAGCCCGGCTACGCGATCATCGGCGCCGCCGTTGCCTGCGTGCTGGGCGGCGAGGCCATTCCGGCGCCGCTGCTGCAGTTCCAGCCCCAAAGCTATTTCGGATCGACGCTGCATTTGCTGACCCTGTCCTTCCTTCGTGAAAACGCCCAAGCTTGCCTATGAGGTCCGTCATGTCGTTTCCCTTGTCGCGCCTGCTGCCTCTAATGCTGCTGCTTGGCCTCGTGGCATCAACCGCGCCGACCCAGGCCCAGGCGATAGCGGCCGTGCCGGCAACCAATGCGGCCCCCGTCGTTGATGAAACCGCGCTGCGATACTTTGCCCGGCAGGGCGACGAGCGCCGGTTGCGGGCCGAGATTGCCCGCCTGTCCGCCATCTATCCCGGCTGGGTTCCGCCCGACGACCCGCTGTCGTCCGATACTGCCGTCGATCCGCTGGTCCAGCAAATATGGGACCTTTATGGCAAGGGCGATCTGGCCGGTGCCCAGGCGTTGATTGCCGCGCGCACCACCACTGAGCCGGGTTGGCGCCCACCGGCCGAACTGGCCGACGCACTGGTCGGCGCGGAAGCCGCCGACGGTCTTCGCCGGGCGATCACCGCCGGCGACAATGCCGACGTCGTCGCGCTGGCCGCCACGCATCCCGAACTGCTGACCTGCCAGAATATCGACCTGCTCTGGGGCGTGGGCGAGGCGTTCGCCGAAACCAGGCGCGAGCCGCGCGCCCTTGATGCTTTCAGCTATGTCCTTGAAAACTGCGACAACGATCGCCTCGCCACCATGCAGAAGGCCGAGGTGCTGTTTGACGAGACGACGCTGTCCAAACTGCTGGCGCTCGAGCGGATCGCGCCCGATGGCACCGGCGAATTTGCGGCAATCGAAATCGACCTGGCGCGCCGGCGCGTCGCCGATGTGCTCAATGGCGTCGTCACCCGCGCCGATCCCGCCGCGCTGGCAATGGTCGCGGCCACGGCAAAAACCGACATGGTTCCCGACGACCTGCGACTGCTGGGCTACTACGAGCTCAAGGGCAACCGCGACCGCCAGGCGCGTGACTGGTTCGAGCAGGCCTACGCCGCCGATAGTTCAGCCGCTTCTGCCGAGGGCCTGGCCATTGCCATGCTGCGGCTGGGCGATGGCATCGGCGCCGAAGCCTTGCTGGCGAACTTCCGCACCGAGACGCCGGAACTGGAAACCCAGTATCTCGCGGCAGCCTCGGCCGTACTGGCGGGCGATCCGCCGCGCCAAGTCGATGCGACGGTGCTGCAGCGCATTATCGAGGCCGTGACCGATACGCGCGACGCCCGCGTTGCCCAAGATCTGGGTTGGTACGCCTATGGCTTCGAGCAGACGCAGACTGCCGTGCAGTGGTTCGAACAATCGCTTGGCTATGAGCCGACCTTTGAGCCGGCAGCTTATGGCCTGGTCGTCGCCAGCCAGAAATTGCGTGACCGGCAGCGGGTGCGCGAGCTCATCGAGAAATGGGGCCCGGTGTCACCCCGCATTCGCCTGTTCGGCCGGCCGAACGCGCCAACGACGGCGCCGGCGCGGTTCAATTACGGCCTGCCGGGCGCGACCTTGCAGAACGCCATGTTCCGTTTCCAGCCCGATGCCCCGCCGGCATTCATGCTTGTGGCGGAGCTGACGCAGCAGCAGCGACAGGCGATGGCGCGGTGCGGCAGCTTCCTGCCTCCCGAAAGCCTGTCGCCGAATACTGCCCTGCCGCGTGCATGGTGCCTGATGGATCTGGGACGGGATGCCGAAGCGGAAAGTACCTTCCGGCAGGCCACCACGTCGCCCAGCGTTTCGGTCCGCACCGACGCTTATTATGGTCAGACTCTGGCCCTGCTCCGGCTGGGCCTGATCGACGATGCGGCGGTCAGCGCCTCGGCAATGCCGCAGACCCCCGAACGCGTGCGCGACCTGCAAGTCGCCATCCTCACCAACTCCGCTACCACCTATTACGCCATGGGTCGGTATGACGAAGTCCTGCAACTGCTGGACCAGCGGGCAACGCTGTCGCCCGAGCAAAACGACCTGCTGACCATCCGCGCCTGGTCGTATTTCCATCTTAGCCGCCTGCGCGAAGCCAAGCAGATCTTTGCCGCCGTCGCGGCCACCGGATATCCCGACGCGCAGCGTGGCCTCGAGGCAACCACGGCGGCCATGCGGAAGTACTGAAAGCTGCCCAGCCGCAGCGGAACAGACCTATTGCCGATCACAGGTCTCGGCGCCGGCAAGACATATCCTGGTTTACAGCTTCGCCCTCGCCCTGCCGGCAAGGAACAAGTTCGAGCAACGGCTCGTTGGTGGGGCGGCGAACCAAGGAGAGCCAACCATGTTCATGCGCGTTGATCGACTGATAACCGAACTGCCCCCGCCGGAACGGCAGGATCCCAACGCTGCTGCCGCTCTACAGGAGCTTCTTGGTGGCAAGTATGGCGAGATGTCGACGCTGGGAAACTATATGTTCCAGAGCTTCAACTTCCGCAGCAAGGACAAGCTGCGTCCGTTCTACAGCCTTGTCGCGTCGATCACCGCCGAAGAGCTCGCCCATGTGGAACTCGTCAGCAATGGCGTGGCCATGCTCAACAATGGCCCTGACAAGCCCAAGGGCAAAAAGAGTGAGACGCCGGATATCTCCATGACACCCTTTGAGGCCATGAAGGATATTCGCTTGGCCTCGGCCTTTTTGTCCAATGGCGGCGGCGCTACGCCGGTCAATGCCAATGGCGTGTCCTGGACCAATGATTTCGTCACCACGACAGGCAATGTCATCTTCGATTTGCTGCACAACTTTCACCTCGAATGTGGTGCGCGCCTTCACAAGCTGCGGGTCTATGAAACGCTGAGCGATCCGACGGGCCGGGAAGTGTGTGGTTATCTTCTGGTTCGTGGCTCGGTGCATGCTCATTCTTATGCGCTGGCGCTCAAGAAGCTCACCGGCGTCGAGATCGAGAAAATGTTGCCGACGCCCAACATCCCCCTGGCCAATATCCCGGAGTGCCAGAAATATCTCGATGAGGGTTCTCATCGCCGGCTCTATACCTGGAGCGATGCGGACTACAAGGAAATCTCCGGCATCTGGTCGAACGACGAAGTCGCCCTGCCCGGTGACCCGCCAGGAGAGCTGGAGGTCGTTGAAGGCATGCCCGACGGTGGCAAAATACACCAGCTCGAAGGCGTTCCATCGGCCTTCACGCCGGACTATGCACCCGAAGAAATGTATGAAATCGCGGCCAAGCTCTACCAGGCCTCACGGTAGACAACAGGCGGGCGGCTCCGCTTCCGGCGAGCCGCTCGCGATCGTTGTGTTGATCACGACTGGACGGCACCCGTTGCGCATTGGTCTTATGGAAGCGATAGCGGGGCCAAGCCGTCTAAACAACGCCGCTCAAATCAAGATGTTGATGATCTCGATTTCCAGGTCAGCCACGATCACAACGTCTCCAATCTCTTTACCCATGAGGCTGCGTGCCATCGGGGAGACGTACGAAATCGACCCGGCTTGAGGGTCGGCCTCATCCTCCCCGACAATTTTGTAGGTCAGTACTCGCCCGTCGTCTCGACCCAAGGTGACCGTGTTACCGAACGCGACGGTGCTTGCAGAAGCTGGCCGATGCACCACCTGAGCGGTGCGGACCCGATCCGAAAAGTAGCGCAAATCACGAAAAGGCTGCGCGGCCTGCCGACGCCGTTCATTGACGTCCGCGATGGAACTCGCAGCATCGTAGGCTCGTCGCGCTTGGTCGAGCTGAGATTGCAGAGCCTTAAATCCCGCAGCCGTCACCAAATTGAGCTCGGCGGAAATCGGGCGGTCAGGCAGCAGTACCTCTGAGGCAGTTTCGGCACTGTCTTCCTTGGTAAACGCTACACTCAAGCTCAAACTCCGTTTGTTATCTTTGCGTCTTGCCTTATTAGGCAACGCAATCCACGTCGGGGTGGTCAGTTGCCTTTTTAGCTGCGAACCTTTGGTCAACGATGACCGCCACCGGACGAAAAACCCTTGGCCACGGAGTATCCCGACCGTTATTCGGCGGCAATCTGGGGCGTATAGGATCGACTGGAATGTCGCCACCAACCGGGGGTTTGCAGCAGGGGATGGTTCCAGGCTCCCTGCTCGCACAATGCCCCGATGGCCGATGCCAGCAGTGTCGGCCGCACTTGCTTGCCGTTGAAAACAAACGCGCCATATTCGTGGTGGCCGTCTCGGCGTACCAGCAGACTGCGCCAGTCGACCATGCCGAACAGCGCCCAAGGGGTGATGGCCCTGACGTCGGCACCCTCGGATCGTAGCTGGGAAGCGGCGTTCCAGCATTCCATCAGCCAACGCGCTTGCTCGTCCTCGGTCGAGCCATTGTGCACTTCGCTGATGATCAGCGGACGCTGGTAGCGCCTCCAGGCCTCGCGCAGTCGCGGCCCTGGCCCAAGCTCGGCGTCGGACAGGTCGGTGCGGAAAGCTTCCACATCGGCATAGCGCTCGCGGCCATTGCCGCCATGGGACTGGGGCGGAAACAGGTCGAGCCGTTCGTCCAGATAGCGGTCGCTGGTCAGGTAATGGTTGATGCCGATGATGTCGATCGGCCTGGCAGTACGCTGGATCAGCGCCAGTTCGTCGGCATCGACCCCCGCATCCAGTAGCGCCCGGAACATGGGATGTTCGCGATCGACCAGGCCCGATACCAGGTCGAGGCTAAGCCAGCGCCGGGTATTTTCATAGTCCGCCTGGGCCTGCATCCGCGACGTGCTGAAGACGCGGCCCAAATCCTCAGTTTGCAGCAGTTGCGCATGGGGGGTGACCTTTCGGATGGCCTGCATGGCCAGCACCACCCCCAAACATTCCTCCACCAGGATTCGCAGGCAGTCCTGCTCGCTGCAAGTATGTGGGTACCAATGGCCGTACATGCCGGAAAAGCGTGCCGTGGTCAGCGGTTCGTTGACCGGCGTAAACATGTCGGCCCAGGGGTAACGGCGCGCCACCGCTTCTGCCATTCGCGCCAGCCCCAAGGCGAAGCCGCCGTCGTGGAAATTGGCATAATGCGGACCGCTGCCATGATGCATCAGCCCCAGAATCGGCCTTATGCCGAGCGCGCGCAGCCGGTTGAGACGCTTGTCGTGCCATGCCCAATCCTGACGGTCTGGTGCATCGGGCGCGATGGCCTCCCACAGGACTGGGTAGCGGACGGTCTGGATGCCAAGCTGGGCCAGAAGGTCGAGATCGGAGTGGCGCTCGTAGTGCCCGGTTTCGCGGACCTGATCGCGCACCCCGTCATTGATCCGCACGATGCTGCATTCAACCCCGCCCCAAACCTGAAGGCGCGCCGATGCCGGCTGCGGAAAGCCTTCGTTCGACTTAGGCATTGGTCTGGGCCGCCTCCGACAGGGAGGAGACCCGGTGTGACGCCTGGGCAGGTCCGATCACGGCTTGCTGATCCGCCCCGATTTCTGCCGGCCTGCCATCGACAATCCTGCCATCAGAGGCGCTGTGCCTTATGAGATGTTGCGGTCGGTGATGGACAACGGTCTTTCCAGGACTGGAAAAACCAAGAGAAAGCCAAGACTTGGAGTTGAAAAGTGTCGGCGCGCCGAACATCGGGACCTCGCGGGGCAGCATGACTGCTCAACCTGCAGAACCGCAAAGCCGTTCCCAGGATAGCACAAGCTGCTCGCGCTACACCAAATCGTGGCCGATATCCCCCTTGTACCGCCGGTTGCACACGATATTTGTGCGCTAGCGTACGCACCGGACATGGTTAGTACCCGTTAATGATTCTCGGTTTTAATCCACACAACTGCAGGGCAGTGGCAAGACCGCCCTCATCTTGAGAACGAATATGACGCTCAATTTTACCCAAAACGTGTTTCCTCTGTTTCATCCGACCAATCTGGATGACGTCAAGGACCCATGCCCGGTATTCGATGGGCACCTCTGGCACATGTTCGGCTCCGGCGGAACAGTGACGACCGAGACCTGGATTCTTTTTCACGCCACCTCGGCCAGCATCGAAGGACCATGGGTCGAGCATCCGCCCGTGACGCTGCCGATCAGCGGCTCAGGCATTGCGGCGCCGGGCGTGATCTTCGATGATGGCATCTTCCATATGTTCGTCCAGACCGAATTCATGAAGTCCGGGGGCAGGGTCGAGCACGCGGTATCCAATGACGGCTTCAACTGGGTCGTGCTGCCGCCCGCCATCATGGCGATTTCGGAAACGTCCGAGCACGGCGTATACGATCCACACCCGGCGGTGATCGGCGGCATCAAGTATCTGGTCTATTCGGCAATGCCGAGCTTCACCCGGGTGCCGCAGCCCGACGTCTATCTGGCGCGCAGCACGTCGGGCACCTGGTTCGGGCCTTGGGAACGCGTGGGCAAAATTCTCGATCATGCCGACGTTCCCCACCACAACCATCGCGACGATCCCGATTACGAATGGGGCATCGAGGGGGCGCAACTGGTAGAATTGCCGGACGGCCGCGTTTTGATGAACGCGACCTGCTTTCTTCCCACGGGCAAACGCGGCACGCGGCAACGCGTGTTCTTTGCCGTTGCCGGTAATGTAAGTGGACCCTATCGTTCGCTCGGTCCGGTTCTTGATCCGATGCGTCCCGGCGAGAACGGGCACTCCACCGTGATGATCGCCGGCCAGGAACTGCTCCTGTTTTACCAAAGCCGCATCGAGACCACCAACCATCGCTGGCGCTTCGGTATTGCCCGGTGCCCGGTCACCGACGTGATCGCCGCTTAGCGCGCGCGTCGACTGCTTCGATCCGGATTGCGCTGTGACGGCGCAATCCGCGTTCATGGCTGCGAATGGCTAGTGTTTGACCGTTTTCGCCTCGCGCAGGATTTGTTCTGCTAGTGCCTTGACCGTGTCGCCGTCATACTCGTCCCCATTGGACCGCACGGTGTCCCCGGCGCCCCCAAGGTATTCCACGTGCAACTGGCCGAGATCGGTGCCCGGCAACTTGGTGAGCCTCATGCCCGAAGGATTGTGGGTAATGGAATTTTCCCCGGTCACCTCGAACTGGTCACGCATGACTTCCTTGGACATAGTTATACCTCGCATACGGATGGCCTTGAGGAATTCGTCAGTCCGCCCGCGGTTGCGAGCAGTCAACCTGCGTTAAAGCTTGCTGGGTCCGGAGGCCGCTGCAGCAACGCTGATGTCGCTTTCGGTCGCGGTCTGCTTCGGACGCGCCTCGGCGGAGTAGGGCACGCGAGCGAGCAGCATCCGTCCCTCGTCCTCGATCTCGAACACGCCCTGAACACCATCCGCGTCGGCCATGGCAACGGCGGCCTGAGCCGCGAAACTGGCTTCGTCCAATGCCTCGTTCAGCGACCCCAGCTTGAGCCCGTCAATGTCCATCTGGTGCCCTTGCGGGCTGCGTAGATTGAAGAAAAACCGTGGCATCGTGACCTCCTGGTCGCCATTCGCAACGGCAACGACCTGCGGACTCGAAAGTTCCTGCGGCCTTGCTTCTTCCCGGTCGATCTTGCGGAAACCCCTATCGCCTCAGGGCAGTATATGCCCGGCGGCAGTGAACAGCCTGTACCATTCCTGCCGCGTCAGCGGCACGGCCGAGCCGGCAGCAGCTTCCGTGACGCGCTCCGGTTTGGTCGTGCCCAGCACCACCTGGATATTGGCCGGGTGGCGGGTGATCCAGGCCACGGCAATGCCGGTGGGCGTGACGCCATACTGGTCCGCCAGCGCGTCGATCGCGGTATTCAGTTCGGCAAAATTCTCGTTATCGCCCAGAAACACGCCATCGAAGAACCCCTTCTGGAAGGGCGACCAGGCCTGCAGCATCATGTCGTTGATGCGCGAATATTCCAGAAGGCCATTGTCGCGGCTGACCGATTGGTCCAGGCCCGCCATGTTGACCGCGACACCGGCAGCGATCAGCGGTGCATGAGTAATGCTCAATTGCACCTGGTTGACGATCAAGGGCTGCTTGACCGCGGTTTTGAGCAGCTCGATCTGGCCGGGCGTCTGGTTGGACACCCCGAAATGGCGCACCTTGCCGGATTTTTCGAGCGTCTCGAACGCCTTGGCGACATCCTCGGGCTCGACCAGCGTATCGGGCCGGTGCAGCAGCAGGACATCGAGATAATCGGTGCGCAGGGCCGCAAGCGATTCATCGACCGAACGCAGGATGTGCTCGGCGGAAAAATCGAAAAAGCCCTGGCGAATGCCCACCTTGCTTTGAATAACGATCTGCTCGCGGTCCTTTGCCGTCAGGCGCACCGCTTCGCCGAAGCGGGACTCGCAGCGATGACGCTCGCCGCCGTAGATATCGGCATGGTCGAACACGTCGATGCCGGCATCGCGAGCGGCGCCAACCAGGCGCTGGATTTCGGCGTCGCTCATCGCGGCGATCCGCATCAGGCCCAGGATGACGCTGGAGACATCGCGCCCGGTTCCGGGCAGTGCAAAGGTTTTCATGCTGTTGGCCTGTCAGGGTTTTGTGCTCGATGGACATTTGGCGCCGACGCCGATGCGCAGCCATGATCCTTTAATGTGGGCACGTGAACGTTGTTCCCGCCAATCCGCACAAAGTGCCGCAGTCGCATGGGCTGATATAAGTTGACAGCATCGATCATAATTTCTTACCTGCCCCCACGTCCTGCGTCGGGACAGAAGGAGGCAATTTTGCAGCTCAATTTCTCACCTATCGTCAGCACGCTCGCCATTGCCGTTGCTTTTGCGGCGCTGTCCGGCTCGGCAATGGCGCAGGATACCGGCATCACCATCTACAATGCCCAGCACGAATCGCTGACCCAGGGATGGGCCGATGCGTTCACCAGGCAAACCGGCATCCCCGTCACCATCCGCCAGGGCAGCGACCTCGAGGTTGGCAACCAGCTGATCCAGGAAGGCGCCAATTCGCCCGCCGACGTGTTCCTGACCGAAAATTCGCCGGCCATGGTGCTGGTCGACAATGCCGGCCTGTTCGAGCCGCTGCCGGCCGATATCACCGACCAGATACCCGCCCAGTACCGTCCCCCAAATGCCCATTGGACCGGCATCGCCGCCCGCTCCACCGTCTTTGCCTACGACACGCGCAAGTTGACGGCGGACACCCTGCCCAAGACCATGGACGAGCTGGCCGACCCCGCCTGGAAGGGCCGCTGGGCCGGCTCCCCTTCGGGCGCCGATTTCCAGGCCATCGTCGCCGCCTATCTGTCGCTCAAGGGCGAAGCGGCCACCACCGCCTGGCTCGACGGCATGAAGCAGAACGCAGTGATCGTGCGCGGCAACCGCGCCGCCATGGCGGCCGCCAACAATGGCGAAGTGGAAGGCGCGCTGATCTACCACTATTACTGGTTCGGCGATCAGGCCGGCACCAAGGAAAACAGCGCCAATGTCGCGCTGCATTATTTCAAGAACCAGGATCCCGGCGCGTTCGTCTCGATTTCCGGCGGTGGCGTCCTGGCCTCCAGCCCGCACAAGGCCGAGGCCCTGCAGTTCCTCAAATTCGTCACCGGTCCCGAAGGCCAGGCCGTCTTGCGCGAAGGTACCTCGTTCGAATACGCCATCGGTGTCGATCAGGCGGCCAATGCGGCCCTGACCCCGCTGGCCGATCTGGATGCGCCCGCCATCGATCCCACCCAGCTTGACAACGTCAAGGCCTCCGAGTTGATGACGGCGGCCGGCTTGCTGTAAGCGGGGCGGGAAATGTGCATTGAATCGCCGCCGGTGGCTTTGGCCCCGGCGGCACTGTCTTTGGAAGGCGGGCCGCATTGAGCCTAGCAGTGTCATCGCAGCTGTCATCGGCCCGCCAGCCGGGTAACTGGCTGCGCCTGCCCGTGATCGTGCCCGCCGTCCTCGTCGCGCTGTTCAGCTTGATCCCGCTCGGCTTCATTGTCGCGATTGCCGTCACCAGCGGCTGGGATACCGTCCAGGCGCTGGTATTGCGGCCCAAAGTGGGCGAACTGCTGTTCAACACCCTCATCCTGATCGCCCTCAGTCTGCCCATCGCCATCGTGCTGACCGTGAGCCTGGCCTGGCTGATCGAGCGCGCCGAAATTCCCGGCGCCCGGCTCTGGTCCTGGCTCCTGGTGGCCCCCCTTGCCATACCCGCCTTTGTGCACAGCTATGCCTGGGCCAGCGTCATGCCCAGCCTGCATGGCCTTGCCGGCGCGGTCCTGGTCTCGGTCCTGGCCTATTTTCCCTTTCTCTACCTGCCCGTCGCCGCCCAATTGCGCCGCCTCGATCCGACCCTGGAGGAAACCGCCGCCTCTCTCGGCCACGCCCCCGCCACCATCTTCATCATTGTGGTCTTGCCCCAGCTCCGGCTGGCCATCTGCGGCGGCGCCTTACTGATCGGCTTGCATCTGCTGGCCGAATACGGGCTGTTCGTGCTGATGCGCTTTGATACCTTCGCCACCGCCATCGTTGATCAGTTCCAATCGGTCTATAACGGCCCCGCCGCCAATCTCCTGGGCGGCGTTCTGGTGCTGCTGTGCCTCGGGCTCTTGCGCCTCGAAGTGTTCGCCCGCGGCGATGAGCGCTATGCCCGTGTCGGCTCCGGCGCTGCGCGCCGCGCACCCAAATGGCGTCTCGGGCCCTTCGGGTGGATCGCCATGCTGCTGCCGCTGCTGGTGACCGTGCTCGCCGTCGGCGTTCCCATCCTGACGCTGACCCGCTGGCTGGTCAGCGGCGGCGCGGCGGTCTGGCGCGCGGACGGCATTCTGCCAGCGCTCTGGCAAACCGCACTGCTGGCGCTTGGCGGCGCCGGTCTCACCACCCTTGCGGCCTTGCCCATCGCCTGGCTCAGCATCCGTGCCCCCAGCCGCCTGCAGCGCCTGCTTGAAGCCTGCCACTATTATGTCGGCGCGCTTCCTGGGGTCATCGTCGCCCTGGCGCTGGTGACCATCACCGTCCGCGTTGCCCTGCCGCTCTACCAGACCATGGCCACGCTCCTTTTGGCCTACCTTCTGATGTTTTTGCCGCGCGCACTGGTTGGCCTGCGCGCCAGCATCGCCCAGGCGCCCATCGAGCTCGAGCGCGCAGCCTCGAGCCTGGGCAAGCGGCCGCTGGTGGCCGTCTGGACCACCACCATGCGCCTGGCCGCGCCTGGCGCCGCCGCCAGTGCGGCCCTGGTTGCCCTGGGCATTGCCAACGAGCTGACCGGCACGCTGATGCTCGCGCCCAATGGCACGAGAACCTTGGCGATGCGCTTCTGGTCCTATACCAGCGAGCTGAACTTCGCCGCCGCCGCGCCCTACGCGCTGCTGATGGTCGTTCTATCCCTGCCGCTGGTCCTGTTGCTCAGGCTGGAAGCCGATCGAGAATCCAAGTGATGAGCCTCCTCAAACTGGACAATATAACCAAGCGCTACGGCAGGTCTGCCGCGCTCACCGGCCTGAACCTGGCCGTGCCCGCCGGCAGCCGCACCGCCATTGTCGGCCCCTCCGGCTCCGGCAAAACCACGCTGCTGCGCCTCATCGCCGGCTTTGAAGCCCCCGACCAGGGCCGCATCGCGCTGGGCGACAAGGTGCTCGCCGACGGTGTCACCGCTGTTCCCGCCCATCGTCGCGGCATCGGCTATGTCGCCCAGGAGGGGGCATTGTTTCCCCATCTTACCCTGGCCGCCAATATCGGCTTCGGCATCGATCGCAACAGCCCCAATCGCCAGGCCCGCATCCTCGAGCTGATGCAGCAGGTGGGCCTTGCCCCCGCCATGCGTGACCGCCGCCCTCACCAGCTGTCCGGCGGCCAGCAGCAGCGCGTTGCCCTGGCCCGCGCCATGGCCCGCCAGCCCCGGCTGATGCTGCTCGACGAGCCGTTTTCCGCGCTCGATGCGGGCCTGCGCGAAGCCATGCGCGACATGGTGGGCGATGTGCTGAGCACTGCCGGCATCACCACCATTCTCGTCACCCACGACCAGGCCGAAGCGCTGTCCTTTGCCGACCACCTGGCCGTGCTGCGCGATGGCGTCGTGGTCCAGGCCGGCCCGCCGCAGGACCTCTATTTGCGCCCCACCGACGCACAGACCGCCCGTTTCCTGGGGGATGCCATTATCCTTCAGGCCAGCCTGGAGGATGGCTTTGCCCATACCATCCTGGGCAGCGTCCCCGCCGACGCCGTGGCCCGGCGCGGCAATGCTACCATCATGCTGCGCCCCGAACAGCTTGAACTGGTGCCGGTCGCGCCTGGCCCGTCCGCCACCACCAGTCTTGGCCGCATCGTCGGGCGCAGTTTTCGCGGCTCCACCTGGCGCCTGCTGATCGAGCACCTGCCGGCCAGCAGCGTCGGCCTGCGCTTTCCCAGCCTGGCGCTCGAAACCTCGAGCATTTTTACGCTCGAAACGCCCAGCCTCACCCCGCTCGAGATCGGCGCGACGGTCCAGATTCAGATTGTCGGCACCGCCCATATCCTGGCGTGAAAATCAGATAATTGGTCGTTGCACCATAACGTTACAGCAAATTAATATCCAATCCGCCCCGTTTCAGGCATCATTGCGGACATGAGCGGGGCCCCATCCCGCATGCGCAACCGCACAGGGGTATTCCCGCATTGATACGGCAATTGCTGATTTGTCTGGTTATTCTGGTGCTCGCCGGCGCGGGCTGGATGCTGTTCGTTCCCGGCGCCGAGCAGACCCTTGCCGGCTTCGGCATTACCTTGCCGGCCGTGGCGGGCCGGCCGGCCGGCCAGCAGGTGGCCAGCATTGACCCCCAGGCCCCCGCCGGTCAGCGTCCGGGCGCCGCTCCAGGTGGCGGTCGGCCCGGTGGGGCAGGCGGGTTCGGCGGCGGTCGTGGCCGCATGTCCTCGGTCGTCACCAGCGCCGTCACCATGGCCACCATCAACGATAGTCTGGCCGCCATCGGGCAGGGCAATGCCGTTCGCTCCGTCACGGTCGGCGCGCTTTCGGGTGGAACGCTCCAAGACCTGCTGGTTGCGCCCGGCGACAAGGTCACGGCCGGCCAGATCATCGGCCGGCTCGACGCCGATACCGAACAGATCGATTTCGATATCGCCAAGCTAGCGGTCGCCGATGCCGATGCCACGCTGACCCGCAATCAGGACCTGGCCCGCTCCAATCTGGTCGCCAGCTCCGCCCTTGCCACCGTGCAATTGGCCGCCGACAATGCCCGGCTCGAGCTGCGCAATGCGGAGGTCGCGCTGCGCCGCCGCACCATTACCAGTCCCATTGCCGGCACGGTTGGGCTGATGCAGGTCACGCCGGGCAATTACCTGTCCGCCCAGACCGTCGTCACCACCATCGAAGATGCCTCCTCGGTGCTGGTCGATTTCTGGGTGCCCGAGCGTTATGCCGCCGCGATCGATGTGGGCATGCCGGTCACCGCCACCGCCACCGCCTTGCCGGGCCGCAGCTTCGATGGCCTGGTCAGCGCCGTCGATAACCGCATCGATCCCGAAAGCCGCACCCTGCAGATTCAGGCGCGCATTCCCAACGACGACAATGCCGTGCGTCCCGGCATGTCGTTCTCCGTCGCGCTCCAATTTGTCGGCGAACAGTTCCCCGCCGTCAGCCCGCTGTCCATTCAATGGTCGGCCGAAGGCTCCTATGTCTGGGCCTATGTCGATGGCAAGGCCCACAAGGTCATGGCCGAAATCGTGCAGCGCAACAGCGATGGCGTGCTGGTGCGCGGCGATCTCAAGCCGGGGGATGCCATCATCTCCGAAGGCGTGCTGCAATTGAGCGAAGGCACTGCGGTCACGCTGCTCGATGGTCCGGGTGGCGATGCTCCGGTCGAGTCGGCCGCGGCCCCCGCCGCGCCGAACAGCTAGGAGCGGGCCA
This sequence comes from uncultured Devosia sp., assembly GCF_964244875.1. Lineage (NCBI taxonomy): Bacteria > Pseudomonadati > Pseudomonadota > Alphaproteobacteria > Hyphomicrobiales > Devosiaceae > Devosia > uncultured Devosia sp. The sequence goes on along the minus strand of NZ_CAXTKA010000002.1, from coordinate 17,787 downwards.
TGTCGTTGCAGCAACAGCAGAACGAACGCGGCGGCATGCTGGCAACCTTGTTCGTGCGCCGGCCCGTCCTGGCCCTGGTGATCAATGCCCTGATCATGGTGGGTGGCCTTGCGGCCTTGCTCGGGGTCGAAATTCGCGAGTTGCCCAGCGTCGAACAGCCGGTGCTCTCCATCAGTACCAGCTTCACCGGCGCTGCCGCCGAAACCGTGGACCGCGAGATCACCGCGGTGGTCGAGGGCGCGGTCGCCCGCGTGCAGGGCGTGGCCTCGATTTCCTCCAGCTCCTCCACCGGCCAAAGCCGCGTCACCCTGGCATTCAACGACGGCACCAATCTGGATACCGCCACCTCCGACGTGCGCGACGCCTTGAGCCGCATCGGCCGCGATCTGCCCGACGATGTCGAGGATCCCACGATTTCCAAGGCGGACAGCAACGCCCAGGCCGCCATCCAGCTTGCCGTGACCTCCGACACCATGAGCATAGCCGACCTGAGCGAACTGGTCGAAAACGACATTTCCGAGCGCCTCGCGGCCGTCCCCGGCGTCGCCGAAGTCCAGGTCAACGGGACGCGCGACACCGCCTTCGAGATCGATGTGGATCAGGCCAAGCTCGCTAGCCTGGGCCTCACCGTCGCCGACATTCGCAATGCGCTATCGACCATCGCCTTTGACTCTCCGGCCGGCTCGATCAACGGCGCCAACCAGAACATTTCCGTGCGTGCCGTCGCCGACGTCAACACGCCCGCCGAGTTCGAAAACCTGATCATCAGCGGCAACACCCGCCTGGGGGATGTCGCCAGCGTGGTGTTCGATGCCGCGGCCAGCACCTCGGGCCTGCGCAGCGATGGCAAGCCCGGCATCGGGCTGGGCATCGTGCGCCAGGCGCAATCCAACACCATCGAGATTTCCGAGGGCGTCAAGGCCGCCGTCGACACCCTCAACGAAATTCTGCCCGAAGGCGTCGACATCAAGATTTCCAGCGATGAATCCGTGTTCATCGAAGGCGCCCTGCACGAGGTCGAAGTGGCGCTCGGCGTAGCCCTGGTCGTGGTGACGGCGATCATCTTCCTGTTCCTGCTCGATTGGCGCGCCACGCTGATCCCTGCGCTCTCCATGCCGATCGCCCTGCTGGGGGCGGTCGCCGGCATCTACCTGGCCGGCTTTTCGCTCAATATCCTGACCCTGCTGGCGCTGGTCCTGGCGACCGGCCTCGTGGTCGATGACGCCATCGTCGTGCTCGAAAACATCGTGCGACGACGCTCCATGGGGGCCGGCAACCGCGCCGCCGCCGTGCTCGGCACTCAGGAAGTGTTCTTTGCCGTCATTGCCACCACGCTGACCCTGGTCGCCGTCTTCGTGCCTTTGTCGTTCCTCCAGGGCCAGACCGGCCGGCTGTTCCGTGAATTCGGCTTCACCCTGGCCATCGCCGTCATGGCTTCGGCCGTGGTCGCGCTGACGCTGGGGCCGATGCTGGCGTCGCGCCTGCTCAAGTCCGGCGTCGAAACCAAGCACCATACCGGTGGCCCGCTCGGCTGGCTCGGCCGCAAGCTCGGCGGCCTGTACCGCATGACTTTGCATCATGCGCTCAACAATCCCATGGTCATCCTGCTTATCGCGCTGATCTTCGCGGCCGCCTCCTACGCGGTGTTCACCCAGTTGCGGCAGGAAATCACCCCGGCCGAGGATCGCGCGCAGATCAACCTGCGGGTCTCCGCGCCAACCACGGTCAGCCTGGATTTCACCCGCTCGCAGATGCAGCGGCTCGAGGATCTGCTGCAGCCCTTCGTCAAGAACGGCGAGATCAGCTCCATCTTCGTGCTGTCGGGCTTTGGCAATGGCGGCTTCCTCAGCCTGCGCCTGGCCCCATGGGATCAGCGCGAGCGCAGCCAGGCCGAAATCGTCGCCGACATCAACCGGCTCCTGCCCTTGGTGCCTGGCGTGCGCGCGTCGCTGTCGCAGGGCAACAGCCTTGGCATTCGCGGCGGCGGTAATGGCCTGCAATTTGCCGTCGTTGGCGACAATTACACCGATCTGGCTGCCGCAGCTCAGACGATCTCCGATACGCTGGAACAAAATCCGGCCTTTGGCGATGTGAGCGTCAACTACGACACGACCCAACCACAACTGACCCTGACCATCGATCGCGAGCGGGCCGCGGCCCTCGGCATCGATATCGACGGCCTCGCCACCACGCTGCAGGCGATGATCGATGGCGCCGATGTCGGCAATGTCTTCATCAACGACACCAGCTATGAAGTGCGTATGGTGTCGACCAAGTCACCCATCAACGACCCGCACGATCTCGAAGGCATCTTCATCAAGACCGCCGATGGGCGCTATGTGCCGATGTCCACCATTGCCAGCATCGTCGAAGCGCCCATTTCGCCCAATCTGGGTCGCGAAGAACAGCGCCGCGCCGTGACCGTTACCGCCAGTCTCGACGGCCTGGCCCTGGGCGACGCCTACAGTCAGGCGGTCCAGATCGCCCAGCCCTTGCTGCCCGAGGGCATGGCGATCATTCCCTTGGCCGAGGCCAAGACCATCGGCGAAGCCAACAATGGCCTTCTGGTCACCTTCGGCTTTGCCATCGTGATCATCTTCCTCGTGCTGGCTGCCCAGTTCGAAAGCGTCTGGAGCGGCATCATCGTCATGATCACCGTGCCGTTTGGCATCGCCGCATCCATCTATGCGCTGTTCCTCACCGCTGGCAGTCTCAACATCTACAGCGAGATCGGCCTGGTGCTGGTTGTCGGCATCATGGCGAAAAACGGCATCCTGATCGTCGAATTCGCCAATCAGCTCCGCGACCGCGGCCTTGGCGTGCGCGAGGCCATCGAGGAAGCCGCCAATATCCGCCTGCGCCCGGTGCTGATGACCATGATCGCCACCATCCTGGGCGGCGTTCCCCTGGTCCTGGCCAGCGGGGCAGGGGCCGAGGCCCGCCAGGCACTTGGCTGGGTCATCGTCGGCGGCCTGTCCATCGCCGCCATCTCGACCCTCTATCTTACGCCCGTCGCCTATCTCCTGATGGCCCGCTTTTCCAAGGCCCACATCGAAGAACAACAACGTATTTCCCGCGAACTCGACGCCGCCAACCAACTGGACACGCCCGACCCTGCGCCGGCCGAATAGCCACTCGGCCCGTCCGACGACGCCCCCACCGCGATCCGGTCGGGGCAGGCTATGGCATATCACCAAGGCTGCTGGCAAAATGCCCCAGTCGACACCTCCCTCTACCAGGGGGAGGATCAAGGTGGGGGTTTTACTAGCCCCGAAACCGGGTCCCGCACCCCACCCAGCCTCACTCTATCAAGTGGACGAGCCACCCTTTGACCTTGGCCGTATCGCGCCAGGCCATGAGCTATAGGCCCGCCCTCGGCTAATAGTGAGGGCAGGTTCTCGCACCGCGCTCTCAATTCCCCTACCTTTTGGAATGTCCTTCCAATACGTCGGGCGATTATGCACAAATATAACTCGACTAAATTGGTATAGTAACGGAAAGTTAAAGCTGCGGGACGGTCCGCCGTCCGGCTCAAGCGATCAACGTGGAGGAACGGACAGTGATTCACTTCTTCGGTATTCTCGAGCCTGGCGCCCGCCGGCATGTTTCTGCCGCTGAGGCTCCCAACAAAACCAGCTTTTTCACCCCCGCCGACCCCATTGCCGGCCGCGATGCTGCCCTGTCCCCCGCCGAACTGGATGCCTTGATCCTAAACGGCAAGCAGCCCGAAGATGGCGCCGAAGACCGCCGCTTCACCTATTCGCTGGCGCTCCACTCCTGGTAGCGTTCCGCTGGTGGCGTAGGTCCTAAACCAGCCGGATCATCACTGCGGCGGCGACAGCGACGATGCCGAAGGCGGTCAGCCCCGCCACCACCAGCATCATCTGCGCATGTCGCAGATGGTTTATCGACCGCGCCTTGCCGCGCACGGCCTTTATGCCGCCCATGTCGTCTGCCCCGATATGAGCCATGCTCTGTCCCCCGTCGCCGGCACGATGCCGATTGCGCCAATGGGCAGCCGCCTTGAAAGCTGTTTCTCACCCGTTCGGCCAAGCTAATCCGGCATCGGTGGGGCGGGGACAAGCTTTGGCAAATGCAGTTAATTTACATAAAATACCACAGGCCTAAATCTTGTATGGTAGATGTTGATATGGCTGCCATAACATGGCAAGACTCGGGCTATGACCTTTCCAGCCCATCTGCATCCCGATCGCCTCTTTCCGCCCGCCGAGCCCGCCCGCTCCATTGCCCGCGCGCTCTATCCCGCAGTCAAGGACCTGCCGCTGGTCAGCCCCCATGGTCACACCGACCCCGCCTGGTTCGCGCGCAACCAGCGGTTTTCCGATCCAGCGACCCTGTTCCTGACCCCCGATCATTATGTATTGCGCCTGCTGCGCAGCCGGGGCCTCAGCTATGACGATCTGGGCGTGCCCCGCAAGGACGGCAAGCCGGTCGCCGATGGCCGCAGCGCCTGGCGCCTCTTTGCCGCCAATTATCACCTTTTCGCCGCCACCCCGTCCAAGCTGTGGATCGATCACGCTTTGCAGTTCGCTTTCGGCATCGAGACCGAACTGACCCCCGCTACCGCCGACGCCATCTACGACACCATCGCCGCCGGCCTGGACAAGCCCGACTTGCTGCCGCGCGCCATTCTCGACCGCGCCAATGTCGAGGTCATCGCCACCACCGAATTTGCGCTCGATCCGCTCACCCACCACCAGTCCATGCTGGCCGATGGCTATATCGGCCGCGTCCGCACCACTTATCGCCCCGATGACGTGACCGATCCCGCCCGGCCCGCCATCGTGCAAAACCTGCAGCGCTTCGGCGAGCTTACCGGCGAAAACATCGCCACCTGGGCCGGCCTCATCAATGCCCACCGCAATCGGCGCGAGTATTTCCGCCGCTTCGGCGCCGTTGCCACCGACCATGGCGTGCCCAGTGCCGCCACCGCCGATCTGCCGCTGGTGGAAAAGCAGGCCCTGCTCGACAAGATTCTGTCCGGCAGGCATGACGCCGCCGATGCCGAACTGTTTCGCGCCCAGATGCTCACCGAAATGGCCCTGCTCTCGGTCGAGGACGGCATGGTCATGCAGATCCACGCCGGCTCCCGCCGCAATACCGATCCGCTCCTGCTGGCCGAGCGCGGCCCCGATCTGGGCGCCGATATCCCCGGCACCACCGATTACGTCAATGGCCTGCGCCCGCTGCTCGGCCGCGCCGGCAACGAGCCCAATCTGCGCCTCATCATGTTCGTGCTCGACGAAACCACCTATGCGCGCGAACTCGCCCCCATGGCCGGCTACTGGCCCTCCCTGATGATCGGCCCGCCCTGGTGGTTCCACGATAGCCCTCAGGGCATCCGCCGCTATCTCGACCAGGTGGTGGAAACCGCCGGCTTCTACAACCTGGCCGGCTTTAACGACGACACGCGCGCTTTGCTGTCGATTCCGGCTCGCCACGACGTCTGGCGCCGCGAAATCTGTGGCTTCCTCGCCAACTGGGTCGCCGACCACCGTCTCTCCCGCTCCGCCGCCGAAGACCTCGCCAAACACCTCAGCTACCAGGCCGCCAAGGACGCCTACCGCATCAGCTAGTCCCCTCATCCGACCTTCGGGCACCTTCTCCCACGATGGGAAAAGGGGCATCGTGCATTGCTGAACTCGCAGCCAACCCTCGCCCCTCGTGGGAGAGGGTGGATCGGCCGCAGGCCGAGATGGGTGAGGGGTTCTAAGGCGCCTTCCACAACACCATGAGCAGCACCACCAGCCCCAGCCCCAACAGCGCCAGCAATCCGCCAACCCCGCTTAGCACATGCCGAACCGCCGAAATCTCCGTCTCGTCCGCCGCTACGATATCGCGGTAGGGCCGCTCCCGGTCGGGCTCATCCGCCGATTGATGCGTCATGACCTGGCCTCCCCGGGGCTGTGTCGCGCCAAGCCCGAGACTGCGCCCGCCAGGTTAATCGGCATTAAGCCTTTTCAGCATTCCGCTTATCAACCTTACCGAAGTGCAAACGCGCCGCACCCGATCAAGTTTTGCACCAAACGCCGCGCAATGGTCGACGGCAGCCGCCATTGTGCTGTAATGGCGCCATCATGAATCAGTCGCCCACCGAAACCGCCCTCAATCGCGCCATGATCCGCTGGTCGCTGACCAAGTCCACGCCGATCGCCCAGACCGCGACCAGCGCCATTTTTCGCGTCGAACAAAATGGCCGCAACTTTGCCGTGCTCAAGATCCTCAAGCCCGTCGCAGCCGTGGAGGAACGACGCGGCGCTGCGTTGATGAACTGGTATGGCGGGGAGGGCGCGGCCACCATCTTCGACATGCATGGCGATACCATCTTCATGGAATGGCTCGATGGCGGCACCCTGGGCGACGCCGTCCGCGCCGGCCACGACGATGATGCCACCATCGCGCTGTGCACGCTCACCGCCAGTCTGCACCGTGCGCGCGACGGCGCCCCTGAGGGCCTTCTGCCGCTGCGCCAGCGCTTCCAGGCGCTGTTCGATACCGATGTGCGCCAATGGCCCTATACCGCGCGCGATCTTTACGCCCGCGCCACCGGCGTCGCCCTGACCCTGTTCGATAAACCCGCCGCCAGCATCCCGCTGCATGGTGACCTGCACCACGACAACATCATGTCCTCCGATCGCGGCTGGCTGGCCATCGATCCCAAGGGCCTGCTCGGCGATCCGCTCTACGATGTCGCCAATGTCTTCCGCAATCCCCATGGCGCGCCAAACCTGGTCTCCGATCCACGCCGCATCCAGGCCCTGGCCGATGCCTTCGCCGCCCGCCTGGGCTTCAACCGCAAGCGCGTCCTGGGCTGGGCTGCCGCCCATTGTGCCCTCAGCGCCTGCTGGGATCTGGCCGCCGGCAATCCCATCATCGCCGATCTGGCCGTGCTGCCGTTGCTGCTGAGCGCATATGATCAGGCCTGAAGCCGCTGTGTTGCCATTCATCACACACTCAATTGCGATTTCAAATGCGCCAATGGATCGGCTAGGCTCGCTAATGTTCGGCCCCGGCTTGATTTGTCACCAGATCGCCCGGCATTCCGGATCGTCGCAATCGGAATGCCTTCATGCTTGATCTGACTCGCCGCAGCTTTCTCGTCCTTGGTGCCGCCACCGCACTCAGCGCCTGCGCCACCACAATGCCCCTGCTGCCGGCATCGTCCAGCGCAGCGCCTGAAAGCCTCAGTCGCGAGCAGATCATCGCCGCCATCAACGCGGTGCGTGCCGCCAATGGCGCACCACCCTGGAGCTACAGCCCCCAGCTCGAAGCCGCGGCCCGCTCGCAGGCCGGCCTGTGCGCGGCACGAAATGTGCTTAGCCACAATCTCGGCGTCACCCTGCGCGAGCGTGTCACCAAGGCCGGCTATGCCGGCGCGGTGGGCGAAAATCTCGCCGGTGGCCACAAGACGCTCGACAGCGCCATCCAGGGCTGGATGAATTCCCCCGGCCACCGCTCGACCTTGCTGTCGCACAAATTCACCGAATTCGGCCTCGCCACCGCCCGCACCGCCAAGGGCAAGACCTACTGGGCCATGATCGCCGGCGGCAGCTTCGACGCCTGGCGGGTGTATCGGTAGAGCCGGGCTGGCGCCGTTCCAAAACTCGGCGTCATTCCCGCGTATGCGGGAACCCATTCTTCTAACCAAACTGGCTTCCGCCCCACCAGTGGAGCCCCTCCTCCCCCTTGCAGGGGGAGGCCGGGTGGGGGTCCGGGAGCCCCGATCCCACCTACCGCAGCAGCGTCCGCCGCACCGCCAAATCCCAGCCCTTCAATTTCCGCTTGCGCTCGCCCGCCGCCATCACCGGCTCGAACCGCTTGTCGCATTCCCAGCTGGCTGCAAATTCGGCCTGGTCCGGCCATACGCCGGCTTTGTAGCCGGCCAGCCAAGCCGCCCCCAGCGCCGTGGTTTCCAGAATCACCGGCCGGTCGACCGGTGCGTCCAGCATGTCGGCCAGGCACTGCATGGTCCAGTCCGATGCCACCATGCCGCCATCCACGCGCAGCACCGTGTCTCCGCCGGCCTTCCAGTCCTTGCGCATGGCCTCCAGCAGGTCGCGCGTCTGGTAGCATACCGCCTCCAGCGCCGCCTTGGCGATTTCGGCCGGCCCGGAATTGCGCGTCAATCCATAGATCGCCCCCCGCGCCTCGGCATCCCACCAGGGCGCCCCCAGTCCCACGAATGCGGGGACCATATAGACATGCTGGCTCGGGTCCGCGCTCAGCGCCAGCGGCCCGGTCTCGCGCGCATGCTGGACGAGCTTCAGCCCGTCGCGAATCCACTGCACGGCCGCTCCGGCCACGAAAATCGAGCCCTCCAGCGCGTAAGTGGTCTTGCCGTCCAGCCGATAGGCAATCGTGGTCAGCAGCCGGTTCTTGCTGCGCACCATGTCGGCGCCAGTATTCAGCACCGCGAAACACCCCGTGCCATAGGTCGATTTCATCATGCCCGGTGCAAAGCAGGCCTGCCCGATCGTGGCGGCATGCTGGTCGCCCGCCACCCCGGCAATCGGGATCGCCGCGCCAAAGATCGACGCCTCCGTCACCCCGAAATCATCGGCGCAGTCCTTGACCTCGGGCAGCAGTGCGGCCGGCACCTCCAGCAGCTTGAGCAGGTCCTTGTCCCACCGATGGCTTTCGATATTGAACAGCAGCGTCCGGCTGGCATTGGTCGCGTCGGTCGCGTGCACCTTGCCGCCGGTCAGCCGCCAGATCAAAAAGCTGTCGATCGTCCCAAACGCCAGTTCGCCCTTTTCGGCCCGCTTGCGCGCACCCGTTACGGTGTCCAGCAGCCACTTGACCTTGGTGCCCGAAAAATACGGGTCCAGCAGCAGCCCGGTTTTTCTGGTTATGGCCTTTTCATGCCCCGCCTTGCGCAGTTTGGCGCACAGGCCGGCGGTCCGCCGGTCCTGCCACACGATGGCATTGTGAATGGCCTTGCCGGTCTGACGGTCCCAGATCAGCGTCGTCTCGCGCTGGTTGGTGATGCCGATTGCCGCAATATCCTTGGCCTCGAGCTTGGCCTGCGTCAGCGCCGTCTTCACCGCCCAGACCACGCTCTCCCAGATTTCCTCGGGATCGTGCTCCACCCACCCGTCCTGGGGAAAATACTGGGTAAATTCCTTCTGCCCCACCCCGGCAATCCCGCGATCGGGTCCAAACACCATTGCCCGGCTCGACGTCGTCCCCTGGTCGATCGCCAGGATATAGTTGGTCATTGTTTCTCCTCTTCTTTCTTGCCCTCGCCCCTTGCGGGACTTGAAGGCTTTGGCAACGCCACAAGCCGTTCCAGTGGAACGTCTTGAGCCGAACAAGGACAGCAATTCTGCGTCCAGCAGATTTGCAGCGTGAGGGGTCCTGCCATCTTATGCGTGACGCTGTCGAAAGCACCCCCTCCCATCCTCCCCCATCAAGGGGGAGGTGTCTGCCGGTGGCTTGAACTGAATTGAGCTTCAAGAGCGGAGAGAAACCTCCCCCTTGATGGGGGAGGTAGGAGGGGGTGATGGTCTGGCCTCGATCTAAGCAAACCGAACCTCCGCCAAATACCCCTCCAGCCGCTCCACCTCCGCCGGCCCCACCCGCAGCCCCAGCTTCGTGCGCCGCCACAGCACATCCTGCGCCGTGCGCGCCCATTCATTGGCCACCAGGTAATCCACCTCGGCGGCATAAAGGTCCGCCCCGAAATGGGTCCCCAAATCCTGCAGCGACCCAGCCTGACCCAGGATCGCCCGGGCCCGCGTGCCATACAATCGCATCAGTCGGTGCGCGAATTTCTGCGGCAACCAGCCATAATCCATCGCCAGCCGGCGCACCTCCGCCGCAAAGGCCAGCGGCTCGAACTCGCCGCCCGGCAGCTTGGCGATCTTGGTCCAGGCCGGGCCCTTCTTGCCCAGCACGTCCTCGATCTTTTCCACCACCGCCTCGGCCAGCCGCCGCGACGTCGTCAGCTTGCCGCCGAACACATTGATCGCGGCGCCTTCCGCCGCGCTGCCATCGAGCTTGAGCACATAGTCGCGCGTGGCTTCCTGCGCCGCGCTGGCGCCATCGTCGAACAGCGGCCGCACGCCCGAATAGGTCCAGGCGATCTGTTCGCGCGTCACCGGCCTGGCGAAATATTCGCTGGCCGCCGAACACAGATAATCCGTCTCCGCGTCGCTGATTTTCACGTCCTTGGGATCGTCGTGATAATCCAGGTCCGTGGTCCCGATCAGCGTGAAGTCCTGCTCATAGGGAATGGCGAAGATGATCCGCCCGTCCGCGTTCTGGAAGATATAGCAGCGGTCGTGCTCGTAAAGCTTGTGCACCACGATATGGCTGCCCTTGACCAGCCGCACATTGGGCCGGCCGTTCTTGCCCATCACCCCGTTGATGACGCTATCCACCCACGGTCCCGCCGCGTTGACGATCAGCCCCGCCCGCACCTGGCTCACCGCGCCCTCCGCGTCACGCATCTCGATGGCCCATTGCCCGCCATCCCGCCTTACGCTCGTGACCTTGGTGCGCACGCGCACGTCGGCGCCCCGGTTGGCCGCGTCGCGCGCGTTCAGCACCACGAACCGCGCATCGTCCACCCAGCAGTCCGAATATTCGAACCCCGTGCGATAGTCGCCCTTGAGCGGCTTGCCGGTTTCATGGGTGCGCAGGTTCAGCGTCTTGGTCGGCGGCAACAGGCGTCGCCCGCCCATATAATCATACATTGCCAGCCCGGCCCGCAGGATCGCCGCCGGCCGCAGGCCCTTGTGGTGCGGCAACACGAACCGCAGCGGCCAGATGATATGGGGCGCATTGGCCCACAGCACTTCGCGTTCCGCCAGCGCCTCATGCACCAGCCGGAATTCGTAATGCTCCAGATAGCGCAATCCGCCATGCACCAGCTTGGTCGCGGCCGACGACGTGCCCGAGGCTAGGTCGTTCATTTCCGCCAGCATCACCGAATAGCCGCGCCCCACTGCGTCGCGCGCCACGCTGGCGCCATTGACGCCGCCACCGACGACGAAAACGTCCACGAAATTGTCGTCAGCCATCCGCTCGTGTTCCCGCTTTTTGCCACTGGCCTTGGCTTCATACGCGAATGGCGCCCAAACCAAAAGATTTCCGTTTCGCTTTGTCGCGCCTGTCCTACAGGCGCCGCGCTAATCGTGCCGGCGCCATTGACCCCGCCGGAGACGGGGGCTAGGGCAGGGGGTCTGTTAGGTCCTGCCCATGCTCACCATCCTTGCCGTCATTGCACCGATTTTCGCGCTGATGGCGTTTGGCTTCGGTGCCGTCCGCTTCAAACTGTTTCCCGCCGATGGCATCCGCAGCCTGATTGCCTTCGTTAACAATTTCGCGACACCCTGCCTGCTGTTCCACTCCATCCTGACCAGCGATTTCCGCTCGGCCTTCAACCTGTCGATCATCGGCCCGTTCTACCTGGGCGCCGTGATCTGCTTTGCCATCGGCATCGTCATTGCCATCAAGGGGTTCGGCAACACCCCCGGCGAGGGCGTGTCGGTCGGGTTTTCCGGCACCTTTACCAATACGGTCCTGGTCGGCCTGCCGATCATGCAGCGCGCCTACGGGCTTGAATCCCTGCCGGTCACCCTCTCCATCATCGGCCTGCACGGGGCAATCCTGTTGACGGTCGGCATGGTCACCATGGAACTGGTCCGCCGCGATGGCCAGCCGCTCGGCAAGACGCTGCTCGTCGCCGCCCGCCGCGTCCTTTCCAATCCGCTGATCTGGGGCATCGGCGGCGGCTTCATCGCCGCCCTGCTCGGGGTGACCCTGATCGAGCCCGCCGAAGCCTTCCTCGTCATGATGAGCCAGGCCGTCGTGCCCGCCGCCCTCTTCGGCATCGGCGGCGCGCTCAACGAATACAAGCTCTCCGACAATTGGAAACAGGCCCTCGTCGCCTCGCTGATCAAGCTGATCCTGCACCCGATTCTGGCCTATATTCTGATGATCTGGGTGCTGCGCGTGCCCATGGAGATCGCCCGCTACGGCATCCTGCTCTCCGCCATGCCCGCCGGCGTCAACGTCTATGTCTTTGCCACCTACTACAAACGCGGCGAAAGCGTCGCCGCCAACACCATCCTCATCGCCACGATAGCCTCGGCCGTGACGATATCGGGATGGCTGCTGATCCTGGGTTCGTGACAATGTCCGGCAGTGGTCCGAATTCAGCCAGGCCGCGTAAGATAAGCGATTTGCTCGATGGGGAAGTGATGAAGCCCGATTACGGTATCGATGCGCCCGGCGTTCGCCGCGGCATGTTTAGCGCAGGCATTGTGGGAGCCGCCATATTGATCGTGGCTCTGACAACCGCCGGCAATACTTCTGGAGCGTTGTCGACCGGTTTGACGGTGATTGCGATGCTTGCCGGTGTCGCAGGTGCGTATGGGTTCGGCATGGCAGCCTACATGACCTATGGCAGCCGCGTCGGAAAACAGCGCACCCGCGAACGGTTACTCGATCTCGCGAACCAAATTGCGCCTTGGACGGGCGACGAAAATGTCCTTGATGTTGGTTGTGGCCGTGGCCTCATGATGGTGGGCGCGGCACGGCGTCTAACAACCGGCAAGGCCGTCGGCGTTGATCTTTGGCATGCCGAGGATCAAGCCGACAACTCGCCTGATGCCGCCCTTGAAAACGCCCGCCGCGAGGGAGTGCAAGACCGGGTAAGCGTGGAAACCGGCGATGCTCGGGTTCTTCCGTTTGGCGATGCCAGCTTTGACGTGGTGCTCTCCCATTGGGTCGTTCACAACATAGCCGAGGCAGCGGATCGGTCCCGCGCTGTTGATGAAATGTTGCGGGTGCTAAAGCCCGGCGGTGTGATCGTGCTGGCAGATATCGCGCACCAGGCGGAGTATCAGCAGCAACTCACGGCCAGGGGCGTGGCTGACGTTCGGACCTATACCGGCGGCTGGGAGTCACGGATCATCGGGGCATTGAGCGGCGGGTCCTTCCGGCCGCAAGCCCTGGTCGGACGGCGCACCTGACGAGCCCGTTCCACGACGCAAACGCCGCGAAAACTAAGCCACCGCCTCAACGCTCACCCCGATCTCTACCGGCCCATCCCCCGCCGGCACCGCCCGCAACGGTTGCGCCGAATGCCCGTCCAGCCCCACCGCCAGCCGCACATGCCGGTCGGTCGGGCACAGCCCCAGCATCGCATCGAACCCCACCCAGCCCAACGCCTCGTCATAGCCCTCGGCCCACGCGTGGAATGCCGCCGGCTCGTCCTCGTCGCCCACCAGATACCCGGTGATGTAGCGCGCCGGAATATTCAGCGCCCGCGCCGCCCCGATAAAGGCCTGCGCATAATCCGTTGCCGGGGGCCTGGGCAGTTCGGGCGCCAGTTGTGCCCCCTCCGCCGCTGTTGGCCCGCCCTGGCTTTGGCTCTGGCTTTGCGATTGCCCGCCCTGCGATTGCGATTGGCTCTGCACCTTGTCGGGTGATCCCAAAACCTCGCCCACCCGCGCCATCAGCGCATGCAACACATCGAGCCGGCTATCCTTGCTGCCGCGAAACCGGCCATACAGCGCCACCGGCGCCCGTGTCAGCGGCGTCACCCGCTTGAACAGTGCCGGCACCGGCCCCGGTCCGCCCCGCCCGAACACGCCGTGCCGGTCCAGCGTGTTCACCACGCCCTCGACGCTCACCACCAGCGCGCCCTCGGGCCGCGCCTGGTTGACCAGATGCGCGATATTGCCGAAGGCATCGGTAAACCTTCCGGCGGTCTCGATGCCCGCCATGTCGACGCTCCAGCGCTCCACGCTCTGCGTCGGCCCGTTCTGGGGCGTCAGCAGCAATTGCAGTACGGCATTGGGGCTGCCCTCGGGCGGCGTCGTGCTCAACTGGTGGCGAATGGTGATGCGCATGGCTCTCAATAAAAATTATAGCTGGCCGACAGCGTTTCGGACACCCGGTTGTTGCGCGCAATGAACTCGGTCAGGAACTCGTGCAGGCCATGCGCGAAAATGGTTTCCATATTGGTATTGGAGACCATCGCGCACAATTGCGCCGCCGCCTCCTGGCATTCCTGCCGCTTGCCGTAAATGCCGGCCAGGCTGTCCAGCGTGTCCTCGATATAGCGCGCGCAAAAGATCAGCGACCGCGGCATTTCCGGCCGCAACATCAAGAAATCTGCGATATTATGCGCCTTGTAGCGGTCGTGATAGACATGCAGATAGCTGCGATGCGCCGATGCCGCGCGCAGGATCAGCGTCCATTGCTGGATATCCAGGTCCCCGCCCACCATCTTGGCCCGCGGCAGCAGCACGTAATATTTGACGTCGAGGATGCGCGCCGTATTGTCCGCCCGCTCGACGAAGTTGCCTGCCTGCGAAAACGCAAACCCGTCATCGCGCAGGATCGTCCCCAGCAGCGCCCCGCGAAATTCGTGACTCAATTGCTTGACCCAGCTCAACAGGCCCAACAGCTTCGCCCCCCTGACGTCGCGCGGCTTGATCTGGGAAAATTCCAGCCACCCGGCATTGAGGCTTTCCCACATGTCGATGGTGATTGCCGTGCGCACCGAGCGCGCATTGGTCCGCGCCGCCATGAGGCACGAATAGACCGACGATGGATTGCCGGCGTCGAACATCATGTAATGGGCCACCGTATCGAGGTCCGCCTGCCGCCCGGTCGCCCCGAACGCCTCGTCCACCTCGGCTGCCCGCATCATCGATATCAGGTGCTCGCTCGCGCCCCCCTCGCGCCGCGACGTCAGGCTCATCCGATACCCCACCTCCAGCAGGCGCGCCATATTCTCCGCCCGCTCGACGTAACGCGAGAGCCAGAACAGGTTCTGCGCCGTCCGTCCGAGCATGCTCATGGTTGTATCTTGCCAGATGCTGTCCGACGGCAGGCGGCTGCGTGCCACGCCCTCGTGGTTCGAGGCGCTGAACAAGCGCACCTCACCATGAGGGCTACTCTCGGTGCGGCGCTCCAGTCGTTCTCATGGTGAGGTGCGAGCCCTTCGCGAGCCTCGAACCACGAGGGCGTGGCACGTGTGGAAGATGCGGGCGAACGATCCATCATCAATCTTCCAGCACCCACGTATCCTTGGTGCCTCCGCCCTGGCTCGAATTGACCACCAGCGAGCCCTTCTTCAGCGCCACCCGCGTCAATCCCCCCGGCGTGATCCGCACATCCTCCCCCATCAGCACATAGGGCCGCAAATCCACATGTCGCGGCGCGATCCCCGCATTGACGTAAGTGGGGCAGGTGGAGAGCGCCAGCGTCGGCTGCACGATGTAATTGTCCGGCCGGGCTTCGATCCTGCGGCGAAACTCGGCATGCTGCGCCTTGCTCGAGGTCGGCCCCACCATCATGCCATAGCCGCCCGAGCCGTGCACTTCCTTGACCACCAGGTCCCCGATATTGGCCAGTACCCAGTTGCGTTCCTCGGCATCCACGCAATTATAGGTCGGCACATTATTGAGGATCGCCTTTTCCCCGAGATAGAATTCGATGATCTCGGGCACATAGGTATAAACCGCCTTGTCATCGGCAATCCCTGTGCCCGGCGCATTGACCAGCGTCACATGGCCTGCCCGATAGGCGTTGAACAGGCCCGGCACGCCCAGCATCGAATCGGGGCGAAACGTCAGCGGGTCGACATAGTCGTCGTCGATCCGCCGATAAATCACGTCGATCCGCTCCGGCCCGGTCGTGGTGCGCATGTAGACCTTGCCGCCATCCACGAACAGATCGTGTCCTTCGCACAGCGTCGCGCCCATCTGGTCGGCCAGGAACGAGTGCTCGAAATAGGCCGAATTGTAGATGCCCGGCGTCAGCACCGCGATATTGGGCGATGAACCGGCGCCCGCTGGCGCGACGCTTTCCAGCGTGCGCCGCAGGTTTTCGGGATACGTCTCGACCGGCGCCACCTTGATGCGCTGGAACAGGTCCGGCGCCAGCTGCATCATCGCTTCGCGGTCTTCCAGCATGTAGGAAACGCCCGATGGCGTGCGCAGATTGTCTTCCAGAACATAGAATTCGTCCGGCCCCACCCGCACGATATCGACCCCGATGATATGGGCATAAACCCCGCGCGCGGGCTCCAGCCCCATCATTTCGGGGCAAAATGCCGAGTTCTGCAGGATCAGCTTTTCCGGAATCCGCCCCGCCTTCAAGATCTCCTGGCGATGATAGATGTCATAGAGGAACGCGTTCAGCGCCCGCACCCGCTGCTCGATCCCTTTGGACAGCTTGCGCCATTCCATCGCCGAAATGATGCGCGGGATCACGTCGAACGGAATGACCTTTTCGGTGCCTTCTTCGGAGCCATATACGGCGAACGTGATACCCAGCTTGCGAAAAATCGCTTCCGCATCCGATTGCATCAAGCTCAGCGCCTTGTCGGGCTGCTCGTCCAGCCACTGCGCCAGCGCCCTATAAGGTTCGCGGACCGTGCCATCCGCATTGTGCATTTCGTCAAACGGCACTATCTCGCCCATTCTGCTCCGAAAATATGCGGCTCATCCCATCGCCTTGCCATTGCTACACATTTGTGGGGCGGCGTCCAGCCACATCCGGCTGCGCCTGTCCCCAAAATGCCCAGAGATGGCCATGCACTGAGTCCCCTTCTCCCCTTGAGGGACTTCGAAGCGACGGCGCAGCCGGCAAATCGCTCCAGTGGAGCGGTTTGAGCTGAGAAGGCGCCCGAAGG
Source organism: uncultured Devosia sp. (assembly GCF_964244875.1). Lineage (NCBI taxonomy): Bacteria > Pseudomonadati > Pseudomonadota > Alphaproteobacteria > Hyphomicrobiales > Devosiaceae > Devosia > uncultured Devosia sp. Next base: position 1,109 of record NZ_CAXTKA010000002.1, on the reverse strand, counting down.
GCGGATGAGGGGTTGCGGTGTCGGCTTGTGCCGCTAAGCTGCCGCCAAAAAGGAAATTCCATGCCCATTGATATCCTGCAGACCGGAAAACTCCACGCCTCGTGCGAGGCTACCCTTGCCGAACGCTACACCGTCCACAAGCTGCATGAAGCCACCGACAAGGACGCGTTCCTCGCCGAGATCGCTTCCCGCATCCGCGCCCATGCCGGCAGTGGCGTCCAGGCCGATCTGATCGGCAAGCTCCCCAAGCTCGAAATCATCGCCGGCTTTGGCGTCGGCACCGACAATATCGACATCGGCGCCGCCAAGGCGGCCAATGTGCGTGTCACCAACACGCCCGATGTCCTCAACGATGCCGTCGCCGAACTCACCATCGGCATGATGATCGCGCTCGCCCGCCGCATTCCCCAGGGCGACCGTTTCGTGCGCGATGGCAAATGGCCCGGCGCCGGCTTGGGCCTGTTTTCCGAACTCACCGGCAAGACCGTCGGTATTCTCGGCCTCGGCCGCATCGGCAAGGAGATCGCCACTCGCGCCCAGGCCATGAAGATGCGCGTCGTCTATCACGGCCGCAAGCGCCAGGACAACGTACCCTATAGCTACTACGACACCCTGCTGGCCATGGCCCGCGACTGCGACTGGCTGGTCCTGATCGCGCCCGGTGGCCAGGGCACGGACCGCATCGTCTCGCGCGCCGTGCTCGAAGCGCTGGGTCCCAAGGGCATGCTGGTCAATGTCGGCCGCGGCACCCTGGTCGACGAGCCCGCCATGGTCGATCTCCTGCTGAACGGCGGCCTGGGCGGCGCTGCCCTCGACGTCTTCGAAAACGAACCCCAGGTCCCCGCCGCCCTCTTCGCGCTCGACACTGTCGTGCTCTCGCCCCACCAGGGCAGCGCCACCCACCAGACCCGCGACGCCATGGGCGCCACCTTGGTCGCCAACCTCGACGCCCACTTCGCCGGCAAACCCCTGATCAGTCCGGTGGTGTGAGGGCAGGGCGCTTGGCACAATCCCACCCCACCCACGGTGTCACCCCGGCCTCCGGGTCGCTTCTCGCCCGAAGACAGGCTCCGGCCGGGGCCTATCCCGAGATACCGCCACAGCCGCAA